>NZ_JBFTZE010000022.1:0-108170 GCF_056406935.1 Pseudomonas sp. P1_A1
CACAAAAGCCGCACAAACTATCGCATACCCAATTTGCTGAAGCGTCGAAAGACGGTTCGGTACCCGAATTTCTTGACGACCATAGAGCATTGGAACCACCTGATCCCATCCCGAACTCAGAAGTGAAACGATGCATCGCCGATGGTAGTGTGGGGTTTCCCCATGTGAGAGTAGGTCATCGTCAAGATTAAATTCCGAAACCCCTATCTGCGTATGCAGGTAGGGGTTTTGTTTTGCCCGCAGGAAAGTGCTTTGGCAACAGAGGGCTAGCGGATGGCCATCCCTGGTAACGGTCGCATCGTTCGTGAAACTTCGGCAGAGCGCGCTAAAAACCATGCCGTTTTTGGTATGGTGCAGCTCGTTTCAACGGACTGACTGCAAGCCTACGGATCGGTACTCCCGTTTATAGTCAAAGAGTTGCTGCAGAAATGCCCGAACCGATACCAATCAAGGACCACGAGAAAGAGACGCTCCTGGTCAACAAAAGACTGATGGCCTGCGCCTTGTTCGTCGCCGCCATTACTTGTGCGCTGGTGGTGCGGATGTACGTCCTGCAGGTTGTCGAGTTCGACTATCACTCGACAATCTCCGAAAACAACCGCGTCCATGTCCTGCCGATTACTCCAACTCGTGGGCTGATCTACGACCGCAATGGTGTGGTCCTGGCAGACAACCGGCCCAGCTTCAACCTGACCATCACCCGCGAACGCGCTTCCGATGTCAAACGCGAGCTGGATGAAGTGGTCAACCTCCTGCACCTGCCGGCCGAGGACCGTACGCTGTTCGACAAGGCGATGAAGCAGGCCAGGCACCCCTTCGTCCCGGTCACGCTGTTCTATGAGCTCAGCGAAGAACAGATAGCCGTACTCGCGGTCAACGAGTTCCGTCTGCCCGGAATCGACGTAGAGCCGCAGTTCGTTCGCCACTACCCCATGGGCGCGCACTTTGCGCATTCGATCGGCTACGTCGGTCGCATTAACGAAAAAGAATCCAAAGCCCTGGATACGGTGGAATACCGTGGCACCCAATCCATTGGCAAAACCGGTATCGAGAAATTCTACGAATCAGAATTGCACGGCCAGGTGGGTTATGAAGAAGTCGAAACCAATGCCCAGGGCCGCGTGCTGCGAGTGCTCAAGCACACCGATCCGATCCCTGGCAAAAACATCGTCCTGAGCCTGGACGTCAAACTTCAGGAAGCCGCCGAGGAGGCGTTGGGCGATCGGCGTGGCTCGGTGGTCGCTCTCGATCCGTCGACCGGCGAAGTATTGGCCATGGTCAGCAAGCCAAGCTTCGACCCGAACCTGTTTGTGACGGGCATCAGCTTCAAGGAATACGCGGCACTGCACGACTCCATCGACCGGCCGCTGTTCAACCGCGTGCTGCGCGGGCTCTACGCGCCGGGCTCGACCATCAAGCCGGAAGTGGCGATCGCCGGCCTTGACGCCGGAGTCGTAACCCCGCAGACCCGCGTCTTCGATCCGGGCTATTACCAGTTACCGGATTTTGATCATAAATACCGTAACTGGAATCACAGTGGTGATGGCTGGGTGAACATGGACACGGCGATCATGCGTTCCAACGACACCTACTTCTACGATTTGGCCCATAAGCTGGGCATTGATCGTCTGCACGACTATATGGCGATGTTCGGCCTTGGCGAGAAGGTCTCGCTGGACATGTTCGAAGAGTCTCCCGGGTTGATGCCGTCTCAGGCCTGGAAGCGTGCCACGCGGCGACAGGCGTGGTTCCCCGGCGAGACAGTGATCCTCGGCATTGGCCAGGGTTACATGCAGGTCACTCCTCTGCAGCTGGCACAGGCCACCGCGCTGATCGCCAACAAAGGTGTATGGAACCGGCCGCACCTGGCCAAGACCGTGGATGGCGTCGCGCCGGTGGACGAGCATCCGATGCCGAACATCCTGCTCAAGGATCCGCGTGACTGGGAGCAGGTCAATCACGGCATGCAGATGGTAATGCACGACGCCCGCGGGATTGCCCGAGCGGCGGCGCAGGGCGCGCAGTACCGCATCGCCGGCAAAAGTGGTACCGCGCAAGTGGTGGCGATCAAGCAGGGTGAGCGCTACAACCGGGCGAAAACCCTGGAGCGCAACCGCGACAACGCCTTGTTCGTCGGATTTGCTCCGGCCGAACATCCGCAGATTGTCATCTCGGTGATGATCGAAAATGGCGAGGCCGGTGGTCGCGTCGCCGGTCCCGTGGTGCGGCAGATCATGGATGCCTGGCTACTCGATCAGGACGGCCACCTGAAGCCGCAATACGCCGCGCCGAGCAAAGCCCCGGGCAACCCTCACGTTTAAGGATCAAGGCTTCACAGCACAGGCTCACGAATGCTGAGCATGTGCTGGAAGCTTTCCAGGAACACGGTTTCGGCCTGACTCATCTTCTGTTCGCGATTCCACAACAGCTGGATATCGAAATCCACCACGCCATCTTCCGGCGGCAAACGCCATAGCAATCCTTGCTCGACATCCCTGCGCACCAGATGAGTCGGCAAACACCCAATACCAAACCCTGCGCAGATCAAGCGATAAATCTCTTCGAAACTGGTGGATGAGGCAACGATCTTGCCGGTAAAGCCTTGCTGATCGCGAAACAGTGTCAGGGGTGAAAGATTGCCGCCGAGCTGATCGCTGGTGAAGCTGACGAAGTTCTCTGCGGCGAGCTGCTCCAGGGTCAGATTCTCTTGTCCGAAAAGTCGATGACGCTGCCCGCAAAAATACGCATAGCGCTCGCGAAACATTACCCGCTGTTCCAGTCGCGGCTGCGGTAAACGGCACAATCCGACGCCGATGGTCGCGGTTTTTTGCAGCAGCGAACTGATGATGTTCGAGCTGCCCATCACTTCGACTTCCAGCTCGATTTTCGGGTGGGTTTCATGGAAATCGGCGAGGAATTCATCGTAGTGCCGTGCCTGCACGCCGCTGACCGTGAGGATGCGAATCTTGCCCACCACGTCGTCGTGCCGACTCTCCAGTACCGTCCCCAAGCGCGAAATATCGCCGTAAATGTCCGTCGCAATGCGCAGGACTTCCTCTCCGGTTTCCGTCAGATCGAACCGCCTTCCACTGCGGGCGATCAACACACATTCCAGTTGTTCTTCCAGACGCTTCAACGCCTGGCTAACCGCCGACTGGGTGATGTGCAGTCGCGCGGCAGCCCGACTCATGCTGCCTTCCTGACCGATCACCAGATAAGTGCGCAGCAAGTTCCAGTCGAGACGGTCATTCAGAAAGCGGCGACCAACCCACGGGTTCGAAGTGGACGGCATAAAGATTCCATGTAGTAGCAGTGCTAATAGTAAAGATAAGAATATGAAAATTGACTAATCCTGGCATGGAAGCGATAAAGCTCACAAGCGCCAGAGAGTGCGCTGCTAAAGAGGTGTATTCGTGAGCAAACCTGAGCACATCGGCACGGTTGAATGGCAAGCCCGTTGCGAACTGGCCGCGCTGTATCGCCTGGTCGCGCACTTTCGCATGACCGACCTGATCGACACCCACATTACCCTGCGGATTCCAGGGCCTGAGCATCACTTTCTGATCAACCGCTACGGGGTGATTTTCGACCGCATGCGGGCCTCGGATCTGGTGCGTATCGATCAGAAAGGGCGAGTGGTCGATCCGGCCTACGAAGGTCATCGGGTCAATGCCGCAGGCTTTGTGATTCACTCGGCAATCCACATGGCTCGCCCGGATCTAAACTGTGTGATTCACACCCATACCGCCGCCGGCATGGCCGTCGCCGCGCAGAAGCACGGCTTGTTGCCGATCAGTCAGCACGCGTTGAAGTTCTACGGCAAGTTGGCGTATCACACCTATGAAGGCATTGCCCTGTCGCTGGATGAGCGCGAGCGTCTGATTGCCGATCTGGGGCCACATCGGGCGATGATCCTGCGTAATCACGGCCTGCTGGTCGGCGGCTCCGGCGTGGCCCAGGCATTTCAGGAAATTCACTTCCTGGAGCGTGCCTGTCAGGCACAGGTTCAGGCGCTGGCTGGTGGTTCGGCGCTGCATTACCCGTCTCCGGAAGTCTGTGCGCACACCGCCGAACAGTTTGACCGCGATGAACAGGACAACATCATCGACCTGGCCTGGGAGGCCGCTCTGACCTTGATCGAGTCCCAGCGCGAGTCCTACTTATCGTAAATTCTGTCATCAACACCATGGTTTGCTGTCCCGCGAAGGCGTCAGCACATTCAATATCGGCRTTGACTGAGACACAGCCTTCGCGGGCAAGTCGGGTCGCCGCATCGCTCGCTCCTGCAGGAGGACATGTCCGATTTCAGAAGACCCCTTTCGCGAGCAAGTTCCCGCAGGATTGCTGCTCACCCTGTGGGGGCAAGCTTGCTCGCAATGGCGATCTGACTATCCCTGCTACTTATCAATTTTTTCCGGCAGCGGCGCAAACAACGCCTCGATATCATCGCTCTGCAGCTTCCAGTCCCCGGTCTTGCGCCCATCCAGCACGCCTGCGGCCAGATCGGATTTTTCCTTCTGCAGATGCTGAATCTTCTCTTCCACCGTGCCCCTGGCAATCATCTTGTAGACGAACACCGGCTTCTCCTGACCAATGCGATACGCACGATCCGTCGCCTGATTTTCCGTCGCCGGGTTCCACCAAGGGTCGTAGTGAATCACCGTATCGGCTTCGGTCAGGTTCAGGCCCACACCGCCAGCCTTCAGGCTGATCAGAAAGATCTGACGCTTGCCGCTCTGGAATTCCTTGACTGGCGTGCGTCGGTCACGGGTCTGGCCGGTCAGGATCGCATACGCCACGCCGCGTTTGTTCAGCTCGTCCTCGATCAGCGACAACATTGAGGTGAACTGCGAGAACAGCAGAATCCGCCGACCTTCCTCGAACAGCTCTTCAAGCATTTCCATCAGGCTGTCGAGTTTGCCCGAGGTGCTGCCGCGAGTGGGCAGGGCGGCATCGTTGACCAGGCGCAAATCACAGCACACCTGACGCAGCTTCAGCAGTGCCTCAAGAATGATGATCTGGCTGCGTGCCACGCCTTTGCGGGTGATCTCGTCGCGGACTTTCTTGTCCATGGCCAGGCGCATGGTTTCGTACACATCGCGCTGGGCTTCGTTGAGCTCGACCCAATGGACGATTTCGGTTTTCGGCGGCAGTTCGGTGGCCACCTGTTCTTTGGTCCGGCGCAGCAGGAACGGTTTGATCCGACCGTTCAGGTGTTGAAGTCGTACTTCACTGGCACGCTTTTCTATCGGCACGCGGTAATCGCGGTTGAAGCTTTTCACGTCACCGAGCCAACCCGGCAGCAGGAAGTGGAACAGCGACCACAGCTCGCCCAAGTGGTTTTCCAGCGGCGTGCCACTCAGGCACAGGCGTTGGCGAGCATTCAGCTCGCGGGCGGCATGGGCGGCCTTGCTGTTGGGGTTCTTGATGTACTGCGCTTCATCCAGCACCAGTACGTGCAACGGCTGCGCGGCCAGGCGTTCGACGTCCTTGGGCAGCAGCGCATAGGTGGTCAGGATCAGGTCGTAATCGGCCAGATTATCGAAATGCTTTTTGCGACTGACGCCGTACAGCGCCAGCACTTTGAGCTGCGGCGTGAAATGCGCCGCTTCGTCGAGCCAGTTCGGAATCAGGCTGGTGGGCATGACCACCATGCACGGCCGATCGAGGCGCCCGGCATTCTTCTCGCTGAGAATGTGCGCCAGGGTCTGTAGGGTTTTGCCCAGGCCCATGTCGTCCGCGAGAATCCCGCCGACTTCCAGTTGTCGCAACGACTGCATCCAGCTCAGGCCTTCGAGCTGATACGGGCGCAAGGTGGCATTCAGGCCTTCGGGCGCTGCGGCGGTGTGGTCCTTGATGTCGCGCAGGCGCTGGGCAAAGGTGCGGATCTGCTCGCCACCTTCCCAGAGCAGCGGCAGGCCTTCCAGCGGGTTCAATCGCGTGGCGTCGGCCTTGCTCAGGCGCAGCGTGGTTTCGCCGGGCTCTTGCAGGTAAAACTCGCCAAGGGTGGCCAGCACTGGTTTCAAGCGGCCGAAGGGCAGGGCGACCTGCAACGGGCCCTGGTCGGTGCTGCGACGTTGTGGAATGTTCACCAGGATCAGTTCGTCGTCGCGACGTCGGGCGAGCCGTTCCGGATTGAGGATTTCGGTGTGGGAGCGCATCAGGTTCAACAGGATCGGCAGCAGGCTCAGGCGTTCGCCGTTGACGATGATCCCCAGTTCCAGGTCGAACCAGTCGCGCTCCGGTGCCTGCTCGACGGTGGCGTACCAGTCGTCCACGGCGGTCAGGTCGAAGCCGAAATCCTCGTCGATCTGCAACTCCCAGCCTTGGGTGCGCAACTTCGGCAGCTCATTGAGGGTGAAGGTCAGCCAGGCGCTGTCGTTGACCATCTCGTAGAGTTCGCCGGCACTTTCCGGCAAGGCCTTGCTTTGTCGGGTGGCGACTTTGAAACCGAGGATCCGCAGCTGCTCCCTGTAGGTCTGTTCGACTTCCGGGTGACGTTTTATCCGCAGCGTCTGTGTTTCCTGACGAATCAGGATGTCAGCGTTTTTCTGTCCGCTGACGTATTCGTCCAGATAGCTGAAGGACAGCGCCGCGCGATGCTGAATGTAACGCTGCATTTTGCCGTTGCGCGGTTCGAAGGCGCTGAACTCGATGCTCGCCAGCCACAGGCGCGGCACCGGTTGCACGTTGTCCACCAGCACTTGCGGCGGCGCTTTCGGGCTACGGTTTTCCAATACGGCTTGAAGTTTTTCCAGCAGTTCGGCGTCTTTCGCGGCGGCCGGATACGCGAGGGTTTCCTGCACTTGCAGTAGCACCGCTGCGCAGTGTTTGCAGTTGCTGTGAACCGGGCAGGTGCACGTGGCGTCGATCATCAGCAAGGTGCCTTTGGCCGACTCGCGCAGGCGAATGGTCTGACGGTAAACGTTACCGCCAGAGCCTTCGCAACTGGCGGTGATGGTGGCGTCGCCGACTTCGACGATCCTGACGCGGTTCTCCAGTGCGTAGCGGCGGCCACGCTCCAGGCTCTGTTCCTTGAATCGGCTGACCCAGGATGTTGCCAGGGGTTTGCTCAGGGTCGCGGACATAAGGCCTTCAATCAGTCCGGAATTTCATCGGGGACTGGCCGAGGCGCAGGGGCGGTCAGCGAGGTGATCTTGATCAACAGGCCCAGGTGGCCATTGTCGAGGAAGTTCAGCAGGCCGTTCTTGGTGTGGCTTTCCTGCTTCAGGCGTTCGCTGGCGGTGACCATGCCGTTGGCGTCAATCTGATTGACCCAGAAGTCGGCGTCGACGTCAGTGAAACGCCCCAGTTTCAGGTTCAACGTGCCCTCGATCGGGAATTGGCCAAACTGTTCCTTGCCCTCGCTGATCGCAATTTTGCTGGTTTCTTCACCCAGGTTCTGTTGCCAGGCCTTGTGCAGCAACACCGTGTATTCGTTGCTGGCGGTGAGTTTTTCCACTTCGGCATTCAGGCTTGGCGTGCGAAAGCTGTCGGGGCTGATGCGTTGGGCACCGGCAGCCCAGTCTTCTGGCGCGGCGCGGCTGACGATGGCAGGCACGGCGTTTTGCCGTACCAGAATCATTTCAACCTGATACAGATCATCGGCAAACGCGGTCGAGGCGAGCAGCGACATCAACAACGTCATCAACAAGGTCAGTGAGCGAAACAGGCGCATGCGGCGTCCTTCAAGCAGTGGTCGGAATGAGGCGCTCGAATAGCGCCTCTACAGTATTAAAGCGTTCTTCCGGGCGCTCCATAGGCACGAGGAATTTGAACATCGTGGCGCCTTCGAACTTGTAGCGTTTGGGCTGGCTCTGGATCAGTTTGATCAGCGTCAGCGGGTCGACCGGGGTCTGTGCCGCGAACTCGATGCGACCGCCTTGCGGGCCGCCGTCGACTTTCTTGATGCCCAGCTGTTCGGCTTGCAATTTCAGCGCCGTGATCCGCACCAGGTTCTTGGTCGGTTCCGGCAACAGGCCGAAGCGGTCGATCATCTCCACTTGCAGGTCCTTGAGGCCTTCCTCATCGGTGGCCGAGGCAATGCGTTTGTAGAGAATCAGTCGGGCATGAACGTCCGGCAGGTAGTCTTCTGGAATCAACGCCGGTACACGCAGATTGACTTCCGGGCCGCCACCCAGCGGTTGATCGAGGTTCGGTTGTTCGCCTTTACGGATCGACTTCACCGCGCGCTCGAGCATTTCCATGTACAGCGTGAAGCCCACGGCCTGGATCTGCCCGCTCTGGCCGTCGCCCAGCAGTTCGCCGGCGCCACGGATTTCCAGGTCGTTGGTGGCGAGCACGAAGCCCGCGCCGAGGTCCTGGGTATTAGCGATCGCTTCCAGGCGTTTTTCCGCGTCGGGAGTGATTTGCTGGCGCGGCGGTGTCAGCAGGTAAGCATACGCCTGGTGGTGGCTGCGACCGACCCGGCCACGCAACTGGTGTAGCTGCGCCAGACCGAACTTGTCAGCACGCTCGATGATGATGGTGTTGGCGCTCGGTACGTCGATGCCGGTCTCGATGATGGTCGAGGCGATCAGCACGTTGAAGCGCTTGTGATAGAAGTCGCTCATCACCTGTTCGAGTTCACGTTCGCGCATTTGCCCGTGGCCGATGCCGATCCGCGCTTCCGGCACCAGTTCGGCGAGGTCGGCGGCGCATTTCTCGATGGTCTTCACGTCATTGTGCAGGTAGTAGACCTGGCCGCCACGCAGCAACTCACGCAGCAGGGCCTCTTTGACCGTGCTCTTGTTCTGCTCCATGACGAAGGTACGTACCGACAAGCGACGGGCCGGCGGTGTGGCGATGATCGACAGGTCGCGCATGCCCGACACCGCCATGTTCAGCGTGCGCGGAATCGGCGTTGCGGTCAGTGTCAGGATGTCGACTTCACTGCGCAGTGCCTTGAGCTGTTCTTTCTGACGGACACCGAAACGGTGCTCTTCGTCGATGATCACCAGCCCCAGGTTTTTGATTTTTACGTCGTCTTGCAGCAGTTTGTGCGTGCCGATGACGATGTCGATCTTGCCTTCGGCCAGGTCCGCAACCGCGGCGTTCACTTCCTTGGCCGACTTGAAGCGGCTCATCACTTCCACGGTTACCGGCCAGTCGGCAAAGCGGTCGCGGAAGCTGTTGTAGTGTTGCTGGGCGAGCAGGGTGGTCGGCACCAGAATCGCCACCTGACGACCGCCGTGCACCGCGATGAACGCCGCGCGCATGGCCACTTCGGTCTTGCCGAAACCGACGTCGCCGCAGACCAGCCGATCCATCGGTTTGGGCGCGAGCATGTCTTCGCGCACCGCTTCGATGGTGGTTTGCTGGTCCGGGGTTTCTTCGAACGGGAAACCGGCGCTGAAGGTCGCGTAATCGGCTTTGGGGTCGGCGAAGGCATAACCCTCGCGAGCGGCGCGGCGGGCATAGATATCGAGCAACTCGGCGGCCACATCGCGCACCTGTTCGGCGGCTTTGCGCTTGGCTTTCTGCCAGGTCTCGGAACCGAGGCGGTGCAGCGGGGCCAAGGCATCGTCGCTGCCGGTGTAGCGAGCGATCAGGTGCAGGTTGGCCACCGGCACGTACAGCTTGGCGCCTTCGGCGTATTCGAGGGTCAGGAACTCGGCGGCCTGGTTGTCGATTTCCAGGATCGTCAGCCCCAGATAACGCCCGACACCATGATCGATGTGCACCACCGGCGCACCTTCGCGCAGCTCGGTGAGGTTTTTGATCACCGCATCGTTGTTCGCGTCGGCGCGTTTCTCGCGGCGACGGCGCTGCATCACGCGCTGACCGAACAATGGACTTTCGGCAACCAGAGCCAGGGCTGGGTCGTCCAGCAACAGGCCTTCGTCGAGCGGGGCAATGGTGATCGCCAAGCGCTCTTTGCTAGCGACAAAGTCCGGCCAGCTGTCGACGGTTTTCGGTCGCAGCTTCAAGCGTTCGAGCAATTCCAGCAGCACTTCACGACGGCCCGCGGACTCGGCGGTAAACAGCACGCGGCCGGGGAATTCGTCGAGGAAACTGGCCAGCGCCGCCAACGGCTGAGTGGCCTTGGCTTCGATGGCCAGGTTCGGCAGCGGCTGAGCCGGGAAGCGCTCGCGGCCGACGCCGGTTTCGACGTCCTGTTGGCTGGCCACCACACGAGGCCAGCTCTTCAGGCGCGCAAAGCAGTCTTCCACCGGCAAGAACAGCTCGGCCGGTGGCAATAAAGGACGGGATGGGTCGACGCGACGCTCTTCATAGCGATTGCGCACATCGTTCCAGAAGTTCTCCGCCGCCTGTTCGATGCCCGGCAGGGAAAACACTTGCGTGTCCTGGGGCAGGTAATCGAACAGGGTGGAGGTTTCCTCGAAGAACAGTGGCAGGTAGTACTCGATGCCCGCCGGCGTAATCCCGCTGCTCAAATCCTGGAAAATCGGGCAGCGACGGAAGTCGACATCGAAGCGCTCGCGAAACCGCGCCTTGAAGCGGGTCACGGCTTCTTTCTGCAGCGGGAATTCCTTGGCCGGTAACAGCTTGACCGAGTCGACCTTGTCGATGGAACGCTGGTTTTCCGGGTCGAAAGTGCGCAGGGTTTCGATTTCGTCGTCGAACAGGTCGATGCGATAAGGCAACTTGCTGCCCATCGGGAACAGGTCGATCAGCGAGCCGCGCACAGTAAATTCGCCATGCTCGTAAACGGTATCGACGTAGCGATAACCGGTGGCTTCAAGCCGGGTGCGCATCTGCTCGACATCGAGTTTCTGGCCGACATCCAGCACCAGGCTGCTGCCGAGCAGGAATTTGGTCGGCGCCAGACGGTGCAGGGCAGTGGTGATCGGCACCACCAGCACGCCATGCACCAGTTCCGGCAGCCGATACAGGCTGGCGATACGCTGCGAGATGATGTCCTGGTGCGGCGAGAACAGGTCGTAGGGCAGGGTTTCCCAGTCCGGGAAGTGCAGAACAGGCAAATCCGGGGCGAAGAAACTCAGCTCCTGTTCCAGCCGTTCGGCACTCTGGCTGTCGGCGGTCAGTAGCAGGGTAAAGCGCTTGGCAGCGCTGGCGGCCTCGGCGATGGCCAGGCTCAAGGCGGCACCGGGCAGGTTGCCCCAGTGCTGTTTACCTGCCGCGGCAGGGAGAAGCGGTAGACGCAGAACGGGCACGGAAGGTTGAGCTCCAAGCGTTGCGACAAAGTCGGTAATTGTAACGGTCTCGGGTGCCGGCTGTCAGTTGCAGACTGTGTCTATATACACAGGTTGAGCAAAATGTAGTGGTAATGACAAAAACTGGCGATTTAATACTGGAAATGTAGTGCCAAAACCGCTCGGTGTTACGGATGGTTACGGACACTGTGGCGTGATCGTCGAAAAATTGACTGTGCTGAAAGCCCCGTATTTACTGGGCTGGCGCGGGGCGTGATTTTTTTGAACGGAATTTTGTTACCGCTCGTGCGACAGGCGCGCATTGCTACGGGAGGCGCTCGGCGGCATAATGTAGCCCCTTTTTTCTGCCCCTACATGTGGAAGGTTCCCGTGACTCAGAAGCCCGACCAGTGTCTTGGTGAATGGATCGACCGTGAAGCACTCGCAGAAGCGATGATTCCGCTTATCGGTCAGCTCTACCGCAATAACAACGTGGTGAGCTCGATCTATGGCCGCAGTCTGATCAACCAGTCTGTCATCGCGATTCTCAAAGCTCACCGCTTTGCTCGCCATCGCCAGTCCGATGACAGCGAATTGTCCGTCCACGAAACATTCCCGCTGCTCAAGGCAATGAGCGAGCTCAAGCTCGGCGCTGCTTCGGTAGATCTGGGCAAGTTGGCCGTCAAGTTCAAGGCCGAAGGCAATGGCCGTACCGCTGAAGCGTTCGTCCGTGACGAGCTGGCTGATGTGGTCGGCAAGCAGAATGGTTCCGGTCGTACCGGCACCGACGTTGTCCTGTACGGCTTCGGTCGTATCGGTCGTCTTCTGGCGCGCATCCTGATCGAGAAAACCGGTGGTGGCGACGGCCTGCGTCTGCGCGCCATCGTTGTCCGCAAGGGCGCCGAGAACGATCTGGTCAAGCGTGCCAGCCTGCTGCGTCGCGACTCGGTGCACGGTTCGTTCAATGGCACCATCACCATTGATGAAGCCAACAACACCATCACCGCCAACGGCAACCTGATCCAGGTTATCTACGCGAAGAACCCGACTGAAGTGGACTACACCCAGTACGGCATCAAAAACGCGTTGCTGGTGGACAACACCGGTGTATGGCGTGACGCCGACGGCCTGGGCCAGCACCTGACCTGCCCGGGTATCGATCGCGTTGTTCTGACCGCGCCTGGCAAAGGCAAGCTGAAGAACATCGTTCACGGCATCAACCACGGTGAAATCACCGCTGACGACAAGATCGTTTCTGCCGCTTCCTGCACCACCAATGCCATCGTGCCGGTGCTGAAAGCTGTCAACGACAAGTTCGGCATCGTCAACGGTCACGTTGAAACGGTTCACTCGTACACCAACGACCAGAACCTGATCGACAACTTCCACAAAGGTGATCGTCGTGGCCGTAGCGCCGCGTTGAACATGGTGATCACCGAGACCGGTGCTGCCACTGCTGCCGCCAAGGCGCTGCCTGAACTGGCTGGCAAGCTGACCGGTAACGCGATTCGCGTTCCGACGCCAAACGTGTCGATGGCCATTCTCAACCTGAACCTTGAGAAAGCCACCACCCGTGAAGAGATGAACGAGTACCTGCGCTACATGGCGCTGCACTCCGATCTGCATAAGCAAATCGACTTCGTCAACTCGCAGGAAGTGGTTTCCACCGACTTCGTGGGCTCGCGCCACGCAGGCGTAGTGGACGCTGAAGCGACCATCTGCAACGACAACCGCGTTGTTCTGTACGTTTGGTACGACAACGAATTCGGTTACAGCTGCCAGGTAGTTCGCGTGATGGAAGACATGGCCGGTGTAAACCCGCCAGCATTCCCGCGCTAAGCCTTAGCCGCACATGAAAACGCCCCGACTTCGGTCGGGGCGTTTTTGTTTGTGCGCCCGGCGAGGGCGCAATCTGCCAGGAGAAGGTCCAGGCAGCCGGTTAGCCGCAGGCCTTCATGTCTACTGGCCCGACAAACTCATTGCCACGGCCCATCACACACGCCACGCTCTGGTTGCGCTGACGTTCCCAGGCCTGAACCGGGTAGGTCTTGTTCCAGGCTTCGTACAATTGCCGATCCTGTTTCGACAGGCGCAAGCCGTACTGCTTGCTCATGTAGAAATACGTTCGGGCGATCATGCCGCGAATGGAAGGCCGGGGCATGACCTTCTTCGCCTTGAAGTCGATCTGAGTCAGGCATGAGCCATATTGACCCGACTGCACGGGCAGCCAGCCGAAACTGAAATTGCTCCGATCGCCATTCACCTCGCCAATGCTGGGCACCAGATTGTGCAGGTCGGCCTCAGCTTTTTGATAGGTCGGGTCGTAGCGCGTGCAGTTCTTGCGACCTCCTTGTTGCCAGCACTGACGCTGATGGCCGATCTGCCAGGCCGGGACAATGTGTTCCCACTCGATGCGCGAGGCGCGCTTGGCGTTTTTGCGTGGCACATAACCACAGGCGTCGAGGTTCACACGGTTGCCGGTGTATTTGCAGCCGCAATAAAACTCGGTGGATTGCGGAGCGTACAACTTCCAGGCGACTTTCTTGGCTTCGTTGAAGGTGCGTGGGGCGCCGGCCTGGGCGCCAAGGGTGATGAGCAGAAGCAGCAAAGCAAACCAGCGGACGCTCATTGACTCAATCTTCCTTCGGCACAACCCAGAAAATCTGCACGCCGCCATCGTCGCGATGGGCGAGGGTGACGTTGTCGTTCTCGTCGATTTCTTCGAGCAAACGCTCCCACTCATCCACGGGCTCGTCCGGAAGACGGAAGATCAGTGCAGCTTTGGCTTTCTGGGCGGTGGGGGAATTGATGATTTTCTGAACGCGCATACCCAGGCGTTCGTAAGCGTCAGGAGAGGCGGAGGTAGTGGCCACGGAGTTATCCTTATTAAGCTGTACGTACATACAGTATTTAACTGTAGGCAATTTCGCAACTGCTTAAAATTCAAGAAAATCCTCTGACAGTGGTTTTTTCCGTTTGGTGTAGGGCGAATTCCGAGTCCATGGTGTGACGCTTGGCCGGCAGGCGGAACCAGTAGGATTTGCCTTCGACCACCATGCCCAACGGGCCCCAGGCACTTTTGAACGCCTCGGTCTTGATGTTGATCATTTTGCTGACATCGCGACCCGACTGGATTTCATCGTTCATGGTCACCAATACACCTTTGCCGCGCGCGTCTTTGCTGCTGGCCACGGCGACGGCGTTGTACAGGTTCAGCATGCCGTCGGCCGACATGGCGGTGTGGTCGCCTTGCAAAATCGAAAATCGGTGCTAAAGAAAACCCCGCGCAGGTCGATGCTCCTTTAAAGGATCTTTTTTTCAGGAGTTCACATGTCGTTTACTGTCGGTTTTGCAAATGCAGGTGCAATCACTATCGGGGGCAAATCCCCGGCGACCATCAGCGACTTGAGTGAAGCAACATCCGACGCCTCGGCCCAGGCGCTGGGCGAAGAGCAGGGCGACGACAACCAGGTCAGAACCGGTGGCGGCGCGGCGGCTCAGAGCGAAAGCAAATCCGAGAAAACCAGCAGTCAGAGTATTGCGGTGCAGGTATTGCTCAAGCGCATGCAGGAACTGCAGCAGCAACTGCGCGAACAGCAACAACAACTGGCGGCCGCTCAGGCAGCGAATTATCCAACCCCGGAAGCCAAGGCCACCGCTGTCATGACGATCCAGGGGCAAATCGCCGATACCAGTGCTGCGCTCGCGCAAGTGACAGGCAATCTGGTCAAGGAGCTGGCCAAGGATTCCAGCAGCGGCGGTCTGGTCAACACCACGGCGTGAGGCAAAACGGGTTGGCTTTTGCCAGTCGAGACACAGAACAGGTCGTTGACAAATCTCGGCAGGGTTCGCATAGTTCGGTCTACGCAAACGTTTGCGCGGTCGCCGTCGATGGGTTGATCCATTGATCCAGCGCAAGCGTTGCTAAGAATAATCATAAGATCGGAGTAAACCCATGAAGCTGCCATTCGCTGGACGTCTTCTCGCTGTCGCTATGCTGGCTGCCGCATCCGCCGCGTTGCCTGTCTCTTCGGCATTCGCCGCAACCCCTGAAAAACCTAAAGTCGCGCTGGTCATGAAATCCTTGGCCAACGAGTTCTTCCTGACCATGGAAGACGGCGCCAAGGCCTACCAGAAAGACCACTCCGGCGACTTCGAGCTGATCTCCAACGGCATCAAGGACGAAACGGACACGGCCGGCCAGACGCGCATCGTCGAGCAAATGATCCTGTCCAAGGTCAACGCACTGGTTATCGCTCCGGCAGACTCCAAGGCCATGGTCCCGGTCATCAAGAAAGCAGTCGATGCCGGTATCACCGTGATCAACATCGATAACCAGCTGGACCCGGCTGTCGTCAAAAGCAAAAACATCACCGTTCCATTCGTAGGCCCGGACAACCGCAAAGGCGCGCGTCTGGTGGGTGAATACCTGGCCAAGCAGCTGAAGGCCGGTGACGAAGTCGGCATCATCGAAGGCGTTTCCACCACCACCAACGCCCAGCAGCGCACTGCCGGCTTCAAGGATGCGATGGAAGCGGCGCAGATCAAGGTCGTGTCCCTGCAGTCCGGCGATTGGGAAATCGACAAGGGCGGTAAAGTGGCCTCGTCGATGCTCAGCGAATACCCGAACATCAAGGCATTGTTGGCTGGCAACGACAGCATGGCGGTCGGCGCGGTCTCTGCCGTGCGTGCCGCCGGTAAGGCCGGCAAGGTGCAAGTGGTCGGTTACGACAACATCAATGCGATCAAGCCAATGCTCAAGGACGGTCGCGTCCTGGCCACCGCCGACCAGTTTGCTGCCCGGCAAGCAGTGTTCGGCATCGAGACCGCGCTGAAAATCATCAAAGGCGAGAAAGTCGATAGCGGCGCCAACGGCGTCATCGAAACTCCGGTAGAGCTGGTTACCAAGTAGTCTTTCTGGCGACACAACGGTGCTCGCCCCTTGGGGCGGGCGCATGGAGAGTTTTTATGTCAGTTTCTGCCCCGAACGCTGTCCTCTCGGTCAGCGGTATCGGTAAGACCTACGCTCAACCTGTCCTGACCGGCATCGACCTGACGCTGATGCGCGGCGAAGTGCTGGCGCTGACCGGCGAGAATGGCGCCGGCAAAAGTACGCTGTCGAAAATCATTGGCGGGCTGGTCACGCCGACCACCGGCCAGATGCAATTCCAGGGTCAGGATTACTGTCCCGGCAGCCGCAGCCAGGCCGAAAAGCTGGGCGTGCGCATGGTCATGCAAGAACTCAATCTGTTGCCGACATTGTCGGTGGCGGAAAACCTGTTCCTCGACAACCTGCCCAGCCTCGGTGGCTGGATCAGCCGCAAGCAACTTCGCAGGGCGGCGATCGAGGCCATGGCCCAGGTCGGCCTCGACGCCATCGATCCGGACACCCTGGTCGGTGAGCTGGGTATCGGTCACCAGCAGATGGTGGAAATCGCCCGCAACCTGATCGGTGATTGCCACGTGCTGATCCTCGACGAGCCGACCGCGATGCTGACGGCCCGTGAAGTCGAAATGCTGTTCGAACAGATCACTCGCCTGCAGGCGCGCGGCGTGTCGATCATCTACATTTCCCACCGCCTCGAAGAGCTGGCACGGGTGGCCCAGCGCATCGCGGTATTGCGCGACGGCAACCTGGTCTGTGTCGAGCCGATGGCCAATTACAACAGCGAGCAACTGGTCACCCTGATGGTCGGCCGTGAGCTGGGCGAGCACATCGACATGGGCCCGCGCAATATCGGTGCTCCGGCCTTGACGGTCAAAGGGCTGACCCGTTCCGACAAGGTTCGCGATGTGTCCTTCGAGGTGCGCGCCGGCGAGATCTTCGGGATCTCC
Source organism: Pseudomonas sp. P1_A1 (assembly GCF_056406935.1). Lineage (NCBI taxonomy): Bacteria > Pseudomonadati > Pseudomonadota > Gammaproteobacteria > Pseudomonadales > Pseudomonadaceae > Pseudomonas > Pseudomonas sp. P1_A1. The sequence continues at coordinate 16,953 of NZ_JBFTZE010000022.1, forward strand.
GGTTTGATCGGGGCTGGGCGCACCGAGTTGCTGCGCCTGATCTTCGGCGCCGATACAGCTGACAGCGGCACCGTCGCGCTGGGGTCGCCGGCTCAGGTGGTGGATATTCGTTCGCCGGCCGACGCGGTCGGTCATGGCATCGCGCTGATCACCGAAGATCGCAAGGGCGAAGGCCTGCTGCTGACGCAATCGATCAGCGCCAACATTGCCCTGGGCAATATGCCGGTGATTTCCAGCGGCGGCTTCGTCAACAACGGTGACGAGATGTCGCTGGCCCAGCGTCAGATCGACGCCATGCGCATTCGCAGCTCCAGCCCGACGCAATTGGTCTCGGAATTGTCCGGCGGCAATCAGCAGAAAGTGGTGATCGGCCGTTGGCTCGAACGCGACTGCACGGTGATGCTGTTCGACGAGCCGACCCGAGGCATCGACGTCGGCGCCAAGTTCGACATCTATACATTGCTCGGTGAGTTGACCCGTCAGGGCAAAGCACTGGTGGTGGTGTCCAGCGACCTGCGCGAACTGATGCTGATCTGTGACCGCATTGGCGTGCTGTCGGCAGGGCGTCTGATCGACACCTTCGAGCGTGACAGCTGGACCCAGGATGATTTGCTTGCCGCCGCGTTCGCCGGCTACCAAAAACGTGATGCGTTGCTCAACGAAGCAGCGCCTAGGGATCTTCCATGAATACTGCAACTCTGGTCGGCAAACGTAGTGGCAATTTTTACGGCCTCGGCACTTACCTGGGCCTGGCCGGTGCCTTGCTGGCGATGGTCGCGCTGTTCTCTGTGTTGAGCAGCCATTTCCTGTCTTACGACACCTTCAGCACCCTGGCCAACCAGATTCCCGATCTGATGGTGCTGGCGGTCGGCATGACCTTCGTATTGATCATCGGCGGAATCGATTTGTCGGTGGGTTCGGTGCTGGCGCTGGCGGCGTCGACGGTCAGCGTGGCGATTCTCGGCTGGGGCTGGAGCGTGCTGCCGGCGGCGTTGTTGGGAATGGGCGCCGCGGCACTGGCGGGCACCATCACCGGTTCGATTACCGTGGCCTGGCGGATTCCGTCATTCATCGTGTCCCTCGGTGTGCTGGAAATGGCGCGGGGCCTGGCGTACCAGATGACCGGTTCGCGCACCGCCTACATCGGTGATGCCTTCGCCTGGCTGTCCAATCCGATCGCGTTCGGCATCTCGCCGTCGTTCATCATTGCCTTGCTGATTATCTTCATCGCTCAGGCTGTGCTGACGCGTACAGTGTTCGGTCGTTACCTGATCGGCATCGGCACCAACGAAGAGGYGGTACGTCTGGCGGGGATCAATCCGAAGCCCTACAAGATCCTGGTGTTCAGCCTGATGGGGCTGTTGGCCGGTATCGCTGCGTTGTTTCAGATTTCTCGCCTGGAAGCGGCGGACCCGAATGCCGGCTCCGGTCTGGAGCTGCAAGTGATCGCTGCGGTGGTGATCGGCGGCACCAGCCTGATGGGCGGGCGCGGTTCGGTGATCAGCACCTTCTTCGGTGTGTTGATCATTTCGGTACTGGCGGCGGGTCTTGCGCAGATCGGCGCGACCGAGCCAACCAAACGCATCATTACCGGCGCGGTTATCGTGGTGGCGGTGGTGCTCGATACCTATCGCAGTCAGCGCGCAAGCCGGCGGACCTGAGTCATGGCAACGATCAAGGATGTAGCGGCACTCGCGGGCATTTCCTACACCACGGTTTCCCACGTGGTGAACAAGACGCGGCCGGTCAGTGAAGAAGTGCGGATCAAGGTCGAGGCAGCGATCAAAAGCCTCGACTACGTGCCCAGCGCCGTGGCTCGCTCGTTGAAGGCGAAAACCACCGCGACCATCGGCCTGCTGGTGCCCAACAGCCTCAACCCGTACTTCGCTGAGCTGGCCCGTGGCATCGAGGATTACTGCGAGCGCAATGGCTATTGCGTCATTCTCTGCAATTCCGACGACAACCTGGACAAGCAGCGCAGCTACCTTCGCGTGCTGTTGGAAAAACGCATCGACGGCTTGATCGTAGCGTCTGCCGGTGGTGACAGCAGCTTGGCCGAAGGCCTGACGGGCGTGCGTACGCCGATGGTGATCGTCGACCGTGACCTGGAGGGTGTCGATGCGGACCTGGTGCGCATCGATCACGAATACGGTGCCTATCTGGCGACCCGGCACTTACTGGAGTTGGGGCATCGGGACATCGCCACGATTGGCGGACCGGCGAGTACCAGCGTGGCGCAGATGCGTCTGGCCGGTTATTGCCGGGCGTTGAAAGAGGCGGGCGTCGAGGTGCCGCGTGAGCGCATGCTGGAAAGCGACTTCACCAGCACCGGCGGTTACAACGCCGCCGCAATCCTGCTGGAAAAGAACCCACCCAGCGCGATCTTCGCCGGCAACGACATGATCGGCATCGGTGTGTTGCGTGCCGCTGCCGAGCGCAATATTCGTGTACCCACCGAGCTGTCGGTGATTGGCTTCGACGATATCCAGATGAGCCGTTACGTCTATCCGGCGCTGACCACCGTGGGCCAGTCAATCCTGCAGCTTGGCGAGATGGCGGCCGAGGTGCTGTTGCGCAGGATCGCCACGCCGGATCTGGCGACCGATCAGCGCATCGTGACGCCCAGTATTGTCCTGCGGGAATCGACCGCGCCGCTGGCCGGTGTGTTTGCCCAATATCGCTGAGCCGAAAGCACCGCCAAACAAAAAAGCACCGCTGAAATCGAATTGATGAGTAAAGATGTATGCCAGCAAAAGTAGTGGTAATAGGCAGCCTGAACATGGACCTGGTGACCCGGGCGCCACGGCTGCCCCGTGGTGGTGAAACGCTGATCGGCCAGTCATTTGCCACGGTTTCCGGCGGCAAGGGCGCGAACCAGGCCGTGGCCGCGGCGCGGCTGGGAGCGCAGGTGTCGATGGTCGGTTGTGTCGGCAGCGATGCTTATGGCGAAGCGCTGCGTGGAGCGCTGTTGGCCGAGCGGATCGATTGCCAGGCCGTCAGTACGGTCGAGGATTCCAGCGGTGTAGCGTTGATCGTGGTCGATGACAACAGTCAGAACGCGATCGTGATTGTTGCCGGTGCCAACGGCGCGCTGACCCCTGAGGTGATCGACCGTTTCGACAACGTATTGCAGACGGCGGATGTCATCATCTGTCAGCTGGAAGTGCCGGATGCCACAGTCGGCCATGCTTTGAAACGCGGTCGTGAGTTGGGCAAGACCGTGATCCTCAATCCGGCACCGGCCAGTCGCCCGTTACCGGCGGATTGGTATGCGGCCATCGATTACCTGATTCCCAACGAAAGCGAAGCCTCGGCCTTGAGCGGTTTGCCGGTGGATTCCCTGAGCACTGCCGAAGCCGCCGCGACCCGCTTGATCGCCATGGGCGCCGGTAAGGTGATCATCACCCTTGGCGCTCAGGGATCGCTGTTCGCCAATGGCGCACGCTTCGAGCATTTCCCGGCGCCGAAAGTGAAGGCAGTCGACACCACCGCGGCCGGCGACACGTTTGTCGGTGGTTTCGCCGCGGCGCTGGCGGCCGGCAAAAGCGAGGCCGAGGCGATTCGTTTCGGTCAGGTCGCCGCTGCGCTGTCGGTCACCCGGGCTGGCGCGCAACCTTCGATTCCTACCTTGTCCGACGTACAGGCGTTTAAAGCACCATGAAAAAGACACCTTTGCTCAACGTCGCGTTGTCGCGGCTGATCGCATCCCTGGGTCATGGCGACACCGTTGTGATCGGCGATGCCGGCTTGCCAGTACCGCCCGGCGTCGAGTTGATTGACCTGGCCTTGACCCACGGCATTCCGGATTTCATCAGTACCTTGAAGGTCGTGCTCAGCGAAATGCAGGTCGAAAGCCATGTGCTGGCCCATGAGATTCTGGACAAAAAGCCGTCGGCCTTGAGCACGCTGGATGAACTGAATGCCGACGGTGCGCTGGGCCGTCGCGAACTGCTCAGTCATGACCAATTCAAAGCGCTCAGCCGACAGGCACGGGCGATTGTTCGTACAGGCGAATGTCAGCCGTACTGCAACATCATTTTAGTGGCTGGCGTAACGTTCTAACTTTCCGTTCTTCCCATGCACAAGGAGTGCGCTATGCACCGCTATGCTCAGAAACTGCATCACCTGCTTCGGAGTCTGCTGCTTTTGTCCCTGATTACCGCAACAAGCGCCTACGCGGCGGAAAAGATCGACTTGATCATCGACACCGATCCGGGTGCCGACGACGTGGTCGCCTTGCTGTTTGCCCTGGCCTCGCCGGAAGAGTTGAACATTCGTGCGCTGACCACCGTCGCTGGCAACGTGCGTCTGGACAAGACCTCGCGTAATGCGCGTCTGGCCCGTGAATGGGCAGGGCGTGAGGAGGTGCCGGTGTACGCGGGCGCGCCGAAACCGCTGATGCGCACGCCGATCTATGCCGAAAACATCCACGGCAAGGAAGGTCTGTCGGGTGTCACCGTGCATGAGCCGAAGAAAGGCCTGGCCGAAGGCAATGCAGTCAACTACCTGATCGATACCCTGAAGGCCGCCAAACCCCACAGCATCACCATCGCCATGCTTGGCCCGCAGACCAACCTGGCCCTGGCGCTGATCCAGGAACCTGAAATCGTTCAGGGCATCAAGGAAGTGGTGATCATGGGCGGTGCGCATTTCAATGGCGGCAACATCACCCCAGTGGCCGAGTTCAACCTGTTTGCCGACCCACAGGCGGCGGAAGTGGTGCTGAAGAGTGGCGTCAAGCTGACCTATCTGCCGCTGGATGTGACCCACAAGATCCTTACCAGTGACGCGCGCCTGAAGCAGATCGCCGCACTGAACAACAATGCCAGCAAGCTGGTGGGCGATATTCTCAATGAATACGTCAAGGGCGACATGGAGCACTACGGCATTCCGGGTGGCCCGGTGCATGACGCCACGGTCATTGCTTACCTGCTCAAGCCGGAACTGTTTACCGGTCGTTCGGTAAACGTGGTGGTCGACAGTCGTGAAGGGCCGACCTTCGGTCAGACCATTGTCGACTGGTATGACGGCCTGAAGGCTCCGAAGAATGCCTTCTGGGTTGAAAATGGCGACGCCCAGGGCTTCTTCGACCTGCTGACCCAGCGCCTGGCTCGCTTGAAGTAAGCCATAGACCCGCAGGTGACAGCCTGCGGGGTTTTCCGCTACTCGGTATCCGTTGCGCTCATGCCCTTATAGTCGACGGAGTACTTCTCGAGAACCTGGGTTATGAAGGTCTGGGCGGCCTGCGTTCCCAATTCCTTGACCAGCAAATCGATACCAATGATTGCCAGCTCTTCCGGACTGCCCGGGCTGTAAGAGCTGTGGCCTTGTGGCCACTTGATTGTGATATTGGCGTCGATGCTTACGGTGGTCATGATGGCGCTCGTGAAGTCGGGAAAGTCTGAGTGTCGAGTTAACCATTTTGCAGGACGTTTGGCACTCCGACTTAGGCATCAGGGGAGGGCTATGCGACACTTGGTCTTTGATGAATTTTCAAGGATTGTGCTGTGCAGATCGATTTGAACACTCCTGACGGCTTGACCCTCGAAGCAGTGCGTCAGCTACTGGCCTCTGCCAGCGACGATGAGCACACCCAGTTGCGGGTCACCAAGGGCGGCATCGCCTACATTTCGTCGGGTGTCGTGGGCGGTACTGAGATCGACGGGCTGCGGTTTCGCCTGGAAACATGGGCCAAGGGCTCGGGTTATGTCGGATTAGTCGCGGCCAGTGATGAGGTGTGGGTCATGCAGATCTTCAATGCGCTGAAAGACAACTGGCCGAATCCGCCGTTCGACTACATCGATGTCTACTGAACGCTGTTCATATTCAGTCACGATTGCGGGATGAACGCTAGGGCGATGCTCAGGCAAACTCGCCACTCGTCCAGATCGAGGGCAGCGTGATAGCGCCCGCCTTGAAACCAAACACCAAAATGGCGGTCGCACAATCTCTGCTTAATTACTGAAAAAGGAGGCTTCATGCCTTGGAAGCTCGCGTCATTGGGTACGTTGTTGGCCGCCACTCTTCTGACCGGTTGCAGCAGTACGTCCACCGAGTCGGCAAAGGACCCTGTGGCGACCGATACCGGCCACAGCCGTTGTGAAGCAAAGGCTGCCGAATTCGCCATTGGCAAAAAGGCTTCGCCCGAATTGCTGGAGCAGGCACGTACCCGTGCAGGCGCGCAGAATGCCCGGTTCCTCAAGCCTGATGACATGGTGACCCTGGAATACCGCTCCGATCGCTTGAACCTGAACACCGACAGCAATCTGGTGGTTACCCGTGTCAACTGCGGCTGATTGCTTCAGGTTTTTGTTTCACCCATAAAAAACCCCGTCACTTGGACGGGGTTTTTTTAGTGCGCCAGAAAATTACTCTGGGCGAACTTGTGCAGCTTGCATACCCTTTTGGCCTTTCTCAGCCACGAAGGAAACGGTTTGGCCTTCTTTCAGGCTTTTGAAACCGTCGCTTTCGATAGCTTTGAAGTGTACGAACAGGTCGTCACCGCCACCTTGAGGAGTGATGAAGCCGAAGCCTTTTTCATCGTTGAACCATTTAACGGTGCCGGTTTGGCGATTAGACATGGTGTATCTCCAAGAAACATATATTTTCAGTAGTACTGTGCTGCTCAGGCCAACTGGGCACACCGGAGTATCATAGTCGAAATGTTCGCTTTGGGAGCCCCCCGGACGTGCTGTTTGCCCTGCAGTCGCGTTCTCTTTGTTGCTCTGTATGGCTGAAAGCCCCGTTTTAAAAGGCTTTCAGCCAAAAGTAAAGACAATAAAAAAAGCTGTAAAACCTGCATAAATCGTACGAAAAAGCTGAAATCCATCACTTTTTATCAGCGTTGAGCCGAGTCAAAAGGACTTTTTCCTCACTTTTTCGCCGGTGCATTGGCCTTGCATTTGGCGATCTGGCCCAGTGCCTTCTGTTGCAGTTCCGGGGTGGCCTTGTTGTCCATCAGGGACTGAATATCGCTGGCCGGGTAGGATTTGATCGCGTCGGCGCCGCAAGCGCAGTGGGCTTTGGCCGCAGCAGCGCCGATCTGAGGGGCCGCGGCTTGTGTGCACTGAGCCATGTACTTCTCACGCTCGCCCTTTGGCCAGTCGGCATGGGCGGCCAGCGGCAGCAACAGGACGAGGGGTGCGACGACTGCGAATAAACGATTCAGACGCATGCTGAGATGCTCCTTTCGGGTCAATGTCTTTTATCTGATGGGTGACGTGGGGTTCAAGTTCAGCACTCTGGCATAAAAAAGCCTGATTTGCCCCAGCAGAAAACCTCGGTGCATCGATGACCGTTCATCTGTGCTAGCATGCCTGGCTCGGGTGTTTGCAGGCTCCGGATGACCTTCCGTCCCGGCAGCGGCAAATACGCGAATAACCCTGATTTGAATCCCAGTCACTCTGGTTCGGTTTTCCGGTTGGCCGCAAGGCTCCTGCCGCTGTAAGGCAGGCGTTCGTCATTGAATGGCCTGGATCGGATCTTGTACTGGCTCATCCCAACCCACGTGACCTTTGGTAGGGGTCACCACTAGGAGAGGAGGCGCCATGCCAACTATTACTCTTCCCGACGGCAGTCAACGTTCATTCGATCACCCGGTTTCCGTAGCCGAGGTCGCCGCATCCATCGGTGCAGGCCTGGCCAAGGCCACCGTAGCCGGCAAGGTCAATGGCAAGCTGGTCGACGCCAGCGACATCATCGACAGCGATTCTTCGCTGCAAATCATTACGCCAAAGGATGAAGAGGGGCTTGAGATCATTCGCCACTCTTGCGCCCACCTGGTTGGCCACGCGGTCAAGCAGCTGTACCCGACGGCCAAGATGGTCATCGGTCCGGTCATCGAAGAAGGCTTCTATTACGATATCGCCTTCGAGCGTCCTTTCACGCCTGACGACCTGGCCGCCATCGAACAGCGCATGCAGCAGCTGATCGAGAAAGATTACGACGTGATCAAGAAAGTCACTCCGCGCGCCGAAGTGATCGAAGTGTTCAAGGCTCGTGGCGAAGACTACAAACTGCGCCTGGTCGAAGACATGCCGAACGAGCAGGCCATGGGCCTGTACTATCACGAAGAATACGTCGACATGTGCCGCGGTCCGCACGTGCCGAACACGCGCTTCCTGAAATCCTTCAAGCTGACCAAGCTGTCCGGCGCCTACTGGCGTGGCGATGCCAAGAACGAGCAATTGCAGCGCGTTTACGGCACCGCATGGGCGGACAAGAAGCAGCTGGCGGCTTACATCCAGCGCATCGAAGAAGCTGAAAAGCGCGATCACCGCAAGATCGGCAAGCGTCTGGGCCTGTTCCACACCCAGGAAGAGTCGCCGGGCATGGTGTTCTGGCACCCGAACGGCTGGACTCTGTACCAGGTGCTCGAGCAGTACATGCGCAAGGTTCAGCGCGACAACGGTTACCTGGAGATCAAGACTCCACAAGTCGTTGACCGCAGCCTGTGGGAGAAATCCGGGCACTGGGCCAACTACGCCGACAACATGTTCACCACGCAGTCGGAAAACCGCGACTACGCCATCAAGCCGATGAACTGCCCGTGCCACGTGCAGGTGTTCAATCAGGGCCTGAAAAGCTACCGCGAGCTGCCGATGCGTCTGGCCGAGTTCGGTGCCTGCCACCGTAACGAGCCGTCGGGTGCGCTGCACGGCATCATGCGCGTTCGCGCCTTCACTCAGGACGATGCTCACATCTTCTGTACTGAAGAGCAGATGCAGGCCGAATCCGCCGCGTTCATCAAGCTGACCATGGACGTCTATGCCGACTTCGGCTTTAAAGAAGTCGAAATGAAACTGTCCACTCGTCCGGAAAAACGCGTCGGTTCCGACGAGTTGTGGGATCGCGCCGAAGCGGCATTGGCCGCAGCCCTTGATAGTGCGGGCCTGCCGTACGATCTGCAGCCGGGCGAGGGTGCGTTCTACGGTCCGAAGATCGAGTTCTCGCTGAAAGATTGCCTCGGTCGCGTCTGGCAGTGTGGTACCCTTCAGCTCGATTTTAACCTGCCTGTCCGTCTGGGAGCCGAATACGTCTCTGAAGACAACAGTCGCAAGCACCCGGTGATGTTGCACCGGGCGATCCTCGGCTCCTTCGAACGTTTCGTCGGGATCCTGATCGAGCACTACGAGGGAGCATTCCCCGCGTGGCTGGCGCCGACCCAGGCAGTGATCATGAACATCACTGACAAACAGGCCGATTTTGCCGCTGAGGTTGAAAAAACTCTCAACGAAAGCGGATTTCGTGCCAAGTCTGACTTGAGAAATGAAAAGATCGGCTTTAAAATCCGCGAGCATACTTTGCTCAAGGTTCCCTATCTCTTGGTTATCGGAGATCGGGAAGTCGAGATGCAGACTGTCGCTGTGCGTACTCGTGAAGGTGCTGACCTGGGCTCGATGCCCGTCGCCCAGTTCGCTGAGTTTCTCGCGCAAGCGGTTTCCCGGCGTGGTCGCCCAGATTCGGAGTAATTATTATTAAGCGTGAAATGAGACAAGATAAACGAGCTGCACCGAAAGCCCCGATCAACGAGAATATCTCGGCACGCGAGGTTCGGTTAATTGGGGCTGAAGGTGAACAGCTTGGGATTGTGTCAATTGAAGACGCGCTTCTTAAGGCTGAAGAGGCCAAACTGGATTTGGTGGAAATTTCCGCCGATGCAGTACCCCCTGTTTGCAAACTGATGGACTACGGCAAATCGATCTTCGAAAAGAAGAAGCAGATTGCCGCGGCCAAGAAAAACCAGAAGCAGATTCAGGTTAAAGAAATCAAGTTTCGTCCAGGGACGGAGGAAGGGGATTACCAGGTAAAACTGCGCAACCTGGTACGTTTCCTGAGTGACGGGGACAGGGCCAAGGTATCCTTGCGATTCCGCGGCCGTGAGATGGCCCACCAGGAGCTGGGGATGGAACTCCTCAAGCGAGTTGAAGGTGACTTGCTCGAGTACGGTTCGGTCGAACAGCATCCTAAGATGGAAGGACGCCAGCTGATCATGGTCATCGCCCCGAAAAAGAAGAAGTAATCAACAGGGCACGGCAGGCCTTCTGATTATGTTTATCAACTGAATGCGGAGTATCCGAACATGCCAAAAATGAAAACGAAAAGTGGTGCTGCTAAGCGGTTTTTGAAAACTGCTAACGGTATCAAGCACAAGCACGCTTTCAAGAGCCACATCCTGACYAAAATGTCGACMAAGCGTAAGCGTCAACTGCGCGGTAGCAGCTTGCTGCATCCGTCTGACGTGGCAAAAGTCGAGCGCATGCTGCGCCTTCGTTAATTTTAGTCAAGAATAGAGGAAGTAACTCATGGCTCGTGTAAAGCGTGGCGTCATTGCCCGTAAACGTCACAAAAAAATTCTGAAACTTGCTAAAGGCTACTACGGCGCTCGCTCGCGCGTATTCCGTGTTGCCAAGCAAGCGGTAATCAAGGCAGGCCAATACGCCTACCGTGACCGTCGTCAGAAAAAACGTCAGTTCCGCGCTCTGTGGATCGCTCGTATCAACGCTGGTGCACGTATCAACGGTCTGTCCTACAGCCGTTTCATCGCCGGCCTGAAAAAAGCGTCCATCGAGATCGACCGTAAGGTTCTGGCTGATCTGGCAGTGAACGAAAAAGCGGCGTTTGCTGCGATTGTCGAGAAAGCTAAAGCCACCTTGGCTTAAGTACCCCCGACAGTCACCCGGCCTCACCTCTGTGGGGCCAGGTGTTAAACGTCATAAATAGGGGAAGAGCCTTCAAGCTCTTCCCCTATTTTGTATCTGGAGTCTGTACATGGAAAACCTGGATGCGCTCGTCTCTCAAGCACTAGAGGCTGTGCAAAGCGCTGAAGATATCAATGCCCTGGAGCAAATCCGGGTTCACTACCTTGGCAAAAAGGGTGAATTGACTCAGGTGATGAAGACCCTGGGGAGTTTGCCGGCAGAAGAGCGTCCGCAAGTCGGCGCACTGATCAACGTTGCCAAGGAGCGTGTCACAGAGGTTCTCAATGCGCGCAAGGCGTTGTTCGAGGAGGCTGATCTTGCGGCCAAGCTCGCCGCCGAATCCATTGACGTGACCCTGCCTGGCCGCGGCCAGACCTCAGGCGGTCTGCATCCGGTCACCCGGACTCTGGAACGTATCGAGCAGTTCTTCACCCACATCGGCTACGGCATTGCCGAAGGCCCTGAGGTCGAAGACGATTACCACAACTTCGAAGCGCTCAACATCCCAGGCCATCACCCGGCCCGGTCGATGCATGACACCTTCTATTTCAATGCCAACATGTTGCTGCGCACCCATACCTCGCCGGTACAGGTCCGCACCATGGAATCGAAACAGCCGCCGATCCGCATCGTCTGCCCAGGCCGTGTGTACCGCAGCGACTCCGATATCACCCACTCGCCGATGTTCCACCAGGTCGAAGGCCTGCTGGTCGACCGCGATATCAACTTCGCCGACCTGAAAGGGACCATCGAAGAGTTCCTGCGCGTGTTCTTCGAAAAAGAACTGGCCGTGCGTTTCCGTCCTTCGTACTTCCCGTTCACCGAGCCATCCGCTGAAGTCGACATGGAGTGCGTGATGTGCAGCGGTAAAGGCTGCCGTGTCTGCAAGCAGACTGGCTGGCTGGAAGTCATGGGCTGCGGCATGGTTCACCCGAACGTGCTGCGTATGTCCGGGATCGACCCGGAAGAGTTTTCGGGCTTTGCCTTCGGCATGGGCGTTGAGCGTCTGGCCATGCTGCGTTACGGCGTGAACGACTTGCGTCTGTTCTTCGACAACGACTTGCGGTTCCTCGCGCAATTTCGCTAGTCGTAACGAATTCTTAGGAGAGCAGGATGAAATTCAGTGAACAATGGCTGCGTGGCTGGGTAAGCCCGCAGGTAAATCGCGACGAGCTGGTTGCTCGTCTGTCGATGGCCGGTCTCGAGGTCGATAGCGTTACGCCGGCCGCCGGTGAATTCAGTGGTGTGGTGGTGGGCGAGGTGCTGAGCACCGAGCAACACCCGGACGCCGACAAGCTGCGCGTTTGCCAGGTCAGCAGTGGCGCGGAGACCTTCCAGGTTGTGTGCGGTGCGCCAAACGTGCGCCCGGGCCTGAAGATCCCGTTCGCGATGATCGGTGCCGAACTGCCAGGCGATTTCAAAATCAAGAAAGCCAAGCTGCGTGGCGTTGAATCCAACGGCATGCTGTGCTCCCAGGCTGAGCTGCAAATTGGCGAAGGCAACGACGGCCTGATGGAATTGCCGGCCGATGCGCCGGTCGGTCAGGACATTCGTGAATACCTGAACCTGGAAGACGCCAGCATCGAGGTCGACCTGACCCCGAACCGCGGTGACTGCCTGTCTCTGGCCGGTCTGGCCCGCGAAGTCGGTGCGCTTTACGCCGCCCCGGTGGTGCGCCCGGCAGTTGCCAGCGTTCCTGCCGTGCACGACGAAGTGCGTTCGATCGAAGTGCTGGCGCCGAACGCTTGCCCGCGTTACCTGGGTCGCGTGATCCGTAACGTCGACCTGTCCAAGCCTACGCCACTGTGGATGGTCGAGCGCCTGCGTCGCGCCGACGTGCGCAGCATCGACGCCGCCGTCGACATCACCAACTACGTGATGCTGGAACTGGGCCAGCCGCTGCACGCATTCGATCTCGCCGAAATCAATGGCGGCATCCGCGTGCGCATGGCCGAAGATGGCGAGAAGCTGGTGCTGCTCGACGGTCAGGAAGTCAGCCTGCGTAGCGATACGCTGGTGATCGCCGACCACACCCGTGCCTTGGCTATCGCCGGCGTCATGGGGGGCGAGCACAGCGGCGTCAACACCGCGACCACCCGCGATATTTTCCTGGAAAGCGCGTTCTTCGACCAGATTGCCGTCGCTGGCAAGGCGCGTTCCTACGGCCTGCATACCGACGCCTCGCACCGTTACGAGCGTGGCGTGGACTGGAAGCTGGCCCGTGAAGCCATGGAGCGCGCCACTGGCCTGCTGCTGGACATCACCGGTGGCGAAGCCGGCCCGATCATCGAAACCGTCAGCGAGCAGCACCTGCCATCGATCGCTCCGATCACCCTGCGTGCCCAACGCATCACCCAGATGCTGGGCATGGAAATGGATTCGGCCGAAGTCGAGCGTCTGCTCAGCGCTTTGGGCCTGACCATTACTGCCGAAGGGGCAGGGCAGTGGCGCGTTGAAGTGCCAAGCTTCCGTTTCGATATCAGCCTGGAAGTCGACCTGATCGAAGAACTGGCCCGTCTGTACGGTTACAACCGTCTGCCGGTTCGCTACCCGCAAGCCCGTCTGGCGCCACAAGCCAAGGCTGAAGCGCGTAGCGATCTGCCTGAGCTGCGTCGTCTGCTGGTGGCCCGTGGTTATCAGGAAGCGATCACCTACAGCTTCATCGATCCGAAACAGTTCGAGTTGTTTAATCCGGGTGTCGAGCCGCTGCTGCTGGCTAATCCGATTTCCAACGACATGGCTGCCATGCGTTCGTCCCTGTGGCCGGGCCTGGTCAAGGCGCTTCAGCACAACCTGAACCGCCAGCAAGATCGCGTCCGCCTGTTCGAAAGCGGCCTGCGTTTCGTCGGTCAGCTGGAAGGCCTGAAGCAAGAGCCGATGCTGGCCGGTGTGGTGTGCGGTAGCCGTCTGCCGGAAGGCTGGGCGCAAGGTCGCGATGTCGTGGATTTCTTCGACGTCAAAGCCGATGTGGAAGCATTGCTGGGCTTCGCCGGTGCACTGGACGCGTTCACGTTCGTGCCGGGCAAACACCCTGCGTTGCACCCGGGTCAAACCGCGCGCGTCGAGCGTGATGGTCGCCTGGTCGGCTACGTTGGTGCCATCCACCCTGAATTGTCGAAAACCCTCGGCCTCGACCGTCCGGTCTTCGTTTTCGAGCTGGTCCTGGCCGAAGTGGCGTTGGGGAAAATGCCAAAATTCAGCGAGTTGTCGCGCTTTCCTGAAGTGCGTCGTGACTTGGCATTGATTGCGGCCACGGACGTGGCGGCCAGTGCTGTTCTGGATGTAATCCGTGAAAATGCAGGCGAATGGCTCACGGACCTCAGGCTATTTGACGTGTATCAGGGTAAAGGCATTGATCCTGATAGAAAAAGCCTTGCAGTCGGCTTGACCTGGCAGCATCCATCGCGCACTCTTAATGACGATGAGGTGAATACCGCAACGCAAAACATCCTCACCTCGCTCGAACAAAGGTTGAACGCCACGTTAAGGAAGTGACGTATGGGGGCTTTGACGAAAGCTGAGATGGCGGAACGTCTGTACGAAGAGCTGGGCCTGAACAAGCGGGAGGCCAAGGAATTGGTCGAACTGTTTTTCGAGGAGATCAGGCACGCGCTCGAAGACAACGAACAAGTCAAATTGTCCGGTTTCGGCAATTTCGACCTTCGGGACAAACGCCAGCGGCCTGGCCGCAATCCGAAAACGGGAGAAGAAATCCCGATCACGGCTCGCCGTGTGGTCACCTTTCGTCCAGGGCAGAAGTTGAAGGCCCGAGTTGAGGCTTATGCTGGAACCAAGTCATAACGACGAACTACCCGTCATCCCGGGCAAACGCTACTTCACCATCGGTGAAGTCAGCGAGCTGTGTGCGGTAAAACCACACGTGCTGCGCTACTGGGAGCAGGAGTTTCCTCAACTCAACCCCGTCAAACGCCGCGGCAACCGCCGGTATTATCAGCGCCAGGACGTGCTGATGATCCGGCAGATCCGCGCGCTTCTTTACGATCAGGGGTTCACCATCGGCGGCGCACGCTTGCGTTTGTCCGGCGATGAAGCCAAAGACGACACCACCCAATACAAACAAATGATCCGCCAGATGATCGCCGAGCTGGAAGATGTTCTGGTGGTCCTCAAGAAATAAATTCCTGCTTTTAAATACTTCCAGTTTTCAAAAGCTTGCGATATATTCTTGAGCGTTCCTCGAGATGAGGGACAGAGTCAACGCCTAGTCGGGGCGTAGCGCAGTCCGGTAGCGCACTAGCATGGGGTGCTAGGGGTCGAGTGTTCGAATCACTCCGTCCCGACCATATTTTTCAATGGCTTAGGCCAATGTTCGCAGCATTGGCCTTTTTCATGCGCGTGATATTTGCGTGATTTCTCGAGTTCTCACGCCTGCTTCCTTTTCAGAATCGTCTGCGCTGGTGCGCGCGAATCGGTTACTGATACCTTATTCGCAGCTTCAATCAGTTGGTCCAGCTCTGCGGCCGAGTAGTGACTGGTGATGCTGCCGTTCTTGTGTCCGAGCAAAGCCTTTCGATCCTCTTCGGTCACGCCTGCTGCCCGCAGCCTTCTGCCAAAGGTGTGCTTCAGGTCGTGAACCCGGATCTTGGTGAACGGTTCCTGTGCCCGGTGTTGGGTGATGAGCTCTTCGTGTTCAGGTAGAAGTGAACGCCGTCTTGGTGCGTTTGCAGGACTGTTTTAGTCGTTGCGCACCTCTGTTCCATGCACCAAGCGGAGACTCAGTAGTCTGATCGCGTTTCATCGCCATACCTAGATCTATAAGGCGCTGGCCGAACTCCGCGAACTCGCTTGATTGGTTGCGCTTGAGTGGTCACTGTGTGTCCTCTCGGTTAATGGCTGCCTACAGGCAGTTTCTCCAAGGCGAGCAAAGACCCGCCGCGTTGTTGGCTTTAAAAAAAGGATGAAGGCTCTGGGTTTGCCGTTAGGCAAATGAGGAGTGATGCAAAATCAGCAAAAGCTAAATAATTTATCAGTACAAATTGTTAATTGTTATTTGCTAATTTCGGAGAGCATGAAAACCATTCGTAGCTGCTAGTAGTGGCATTTCAGTAGTGATAGATTTCACATCATTACCAAATCGTACCGGAGAGAAGGGCGCACCTCGTTTCCTGTTTGGGCGATGTGTTCGCGCCAGATGGAGACAACACAACGTCTTGCGGAAGCTCTGACAATGCTAAAGATACACCCTCAAGACATAGCGTCAGCGACTGCTGCTGATATTGAGCGGTCCATCCAGGCGCTGAACAAAATGGCCGAACGTCTATGGAGGGGGGCGAGAAGCCGAGGCGAAAGCCCTCCTCGATGCTTTAGATGCGTTAAATCGGACATTGGATCAAATCAGGATTGGCGAAAGTCGCAGGGCTTCAACTCTCCACAGAACCGATCCGTTAAAGCTCATTTTATTGTGTGCATGCACACTTTTTGGGATATGGAAATTCTATGAAAGCCACTAAGTCTGTGTTCGTCGCCTCGTGCTTTGTTGCCGTATCGCTTCTGAGCGGCTGCGCGGCCTCAGTGAAAAGCGGCGGTACCGAAACGCTTGCCATTCCTGAGTCCGCCAAACACAACCTGGTCGTTAAATTCCAAGGCAACAGCAAGGTTCAACAGAATGAGGACTGGCCTCGTTTGAAGCAAGAGTGGAGTGAAGCTCTGCACAACGAAGCAACCCGTGCCGGCTATAGTCTTGCTGAAACACAAGCTTTAAGTCCCRCTGACAAAGACGGTGTAGGCATCAAGATCAACGTGACTAACTTTCGATACCTCACTCCAGGCGCTCGCTATGGTGCTGGCGTGATGGTCGGTAATGCCTGGGTTAACTCGAGTGCGGACTACTCAGATCTGAAGTCGGGACGCCTGATCGGTACCCGGACATATGACACTTCTTCGTCTGCTTGGGAAGGAGTCATGTCGGCTATGACTAAGGAGCAGGTGGAAGCCATCGCTCAGCAAATCATCAGCGATATCAAGAGCGCTAAAGCTAGGTAATCTGATGCTCTTGGCGAGTGCTGGAGGCTGTCATGAGGTTGACCAACTGCCCTGCTGAAGTGGTCAGGCGTCGATCTGATGCAGCTATCGAAAGCTGGGCAGGCGAACGGCTAAGGAGCTTCTGAAGATCGTAGCAAGCTTCCAGGAAGCTGAGGATCGGTTGACCGCTCACGCCGACGAGGTGAAAGCAGGAAGGATTGTACGGGAGAGAGCTGAGTAAATGGAATGCTGGGGAAATGTAGCGCGGAAGAATTGATCCGCTAAATCCTTCGTGTTGCAGGCCATCATTTTTTTGTTGTATATCAAGGGTATAGCGATGAAAAATAGCGGTTTGCAGGCCATCAAAAAACAGTTCACTCTTGATTTGGGCGTAGAAGTCCAGCGAGACGTAAACGGAATCGAGATGGGCATTCTGGAAAATGGCATCCCCTTCCTCACTCAGCGCGGCCTTGCACTGGCCACGGGCGCGCCACGTAGTGCAATTCAGGATATTTCCCAAGAATGGATCGACCATTTTGATGACGCTGTCATAACGAAGGACAGAATTTCTTTTATCAAAGAATACCTGTTCACTCAGGGGTATACGGAACGCTCCCTGTACATTGAGACCACGCGAGAAGGGAAGCCGCATTACGCTTACCCTGACGTAGTCTGCATGGCCATTCTGGAATACTACGCATTTGAGGCAAAATCACCGAACAAGCAAGCGACTGACAACTACAGAAGCTTTGCAGCCCTCGGATTGCGTCGATTCATCTATGACTCCCTCAACTACACCCCTGGCGATAAATGGCAGTATCACCATGAGAGGGTTTCAATCCTAAACAATGCTGCACCTTTGGGTTATTTCATAGTTTTCAATGAGATAACCGGCTTAATCGTAGATTTGATCACGGCTGACCTGACTGTCAATCATAAAACCATCCCTGATATAAGCGTTGGTCAGATGTGGGCGAAGCACTGGAAAGAATTCAATTACGGCTCGATCTTTGGGGAAAGAGTCCCTTGCCAACACAACTATCCTGACAGATACCCGCAGGCCAAGAGCAACCCACAGGAAGCTAGCGCCTATCCGAACGACGCGCTAGCTGAATTCCGTAGATGGTTCAGATATGACTATCTCGTCACTAGATTTCCAGAGTACATCCTGAAAAAGGCACCAACACTCAAGGGCGGCAAGGATGAGGCTTTAAAGATCGGCGCCATGTATGCGCCGAAACAAATAAAATAGCGACCCAATGTTTTGATGCTTGGATAAGCCCGCCCTGTGTGGGCTTTTTCGTATCTGCGACATGCTTTTCACGAAGCGCTCACAGAACGGAGCGCAGATTGAACGGACAAAAGGATTTGACCCCATACAGAGAGCCCGCAATACGCGGGCTTTTTGTTGTCTGATCTCTCTCGGCTTAAGCTTCAGAGCTGATCTGGTTGGACAAAGGAGGGGCTACCACGATCTCGTTCATCGTTGCCTTGTCTCGTTCAAAGTAGGCTGCGCCGGCGTGTGTCATCGCTAGCTGATGCTCCCCAATCTCGACGACGTCCACCAATGCAAAGAGCGAGATCAGGTCTAGCCCTTCGGCTCTACCAATCTCTGTCTCTGGCGACTCATCCTCCTCATCCAACATGGCAGCAAACTCTCTGGCTTCTTCTTGCGTGCGGAATAGCTCCAGTATTTCCGTCGACCAAGTTTTATAGCGATCCCGATGCATCACGGTCTCTGGGGACCCTGAGCTAACGAGATAATAGGCATGCCTGTTTGCGAGAGCTTGAGCGTCTGGATGGTTGGGCCCGCGCCGAATTATCCAGGCACCGTTAGGGCCCTTCCGGCTGATATGCGGGATGAGCGCGTACTGCTTGATGGTCGGTTCATCGTCGAACGGGTTGTATGGCAAGGCAGGGCGCCCCAGGAGTAGAGCTGTGGCCCCGCATCCTAACGTTACGCGATAGCTGTCTGAGGAGTCCCAGACTCCAAAGCGTTCGTGCTTTGTCATCAGTCGAATTATCGCGGGTATCAGCACCTGGGATTTCTTCGCCATCATGGGGGCGATCCGAAGGAGCTTTCTATCCCGCTCGCTGATCTCTTCTGTCGGTACCGGCTCGAGGTCTGCCGCGGTGATCTCTATAAACTCCCATTCGAGAATTCCACGTTTCTCCAACGCAACTAATTCCTGAAGGCGTTCAGGCTCCATGTAGAGCTGTTCTGGTCGTAAGGGGATCGAGTCAGTCTCTCGTTCCGCGCGGCTGGCGCTGGGATCCGGCGTTATCAAATCAAGAGCAGCTCTCCAATCACAGCCAGGTCCGGCCCAGATCTGAACCGCGCTCGTGAACACGACGCCAGACGTGCTGCTCTCCGGTGTCCCAAAGTAATAGCTAACGTACTGAGGCGTGCCGAAGAAAGTCCTGGTCATGGTCCGAGGCGAGGGATGCTGTCCTTCAACGACCCTGTACTCAAGAACAAGGTCCAAGTCTCCGCAAATCATCGCGCCTCGGGCATACGAGCCAACCACCCACAGCGAGGTGATCTCGACCTGGGATGTTGCTGCTTTGCTGAAGAAGTCTTTGTGAGCGATGGTGCGGGTCGATGCCTCGTCCAGCCTCTGGCAGATATGCTCCAGCTTCTTGGTGAACGACTCGCGGGGGGAGCGCTTTTCGAGTACGGCCATGTTCTCACCTCTACAAGGGGCGCCCGGGGAGGGTTTGTAGCTTGACCGTATCATTCCGAGTAGCCAGTTCACCATTAGCAGACGATACAGCCGTTCCACATCCCGGGTTATGCAGCTAAAGTGAGACGGCATCTAGCCATCACTGATGGCAATGGAGCAGAGTCTGATCGTTTTTTTGAGCTCCTCAGTCGGTGCCGTATCCAACAATTGAACAGGGATTTGTCATGAAAAGAGTTGCGGGTGTTCTATTTGCAATCCTCCTAAGCTCTCACGCCGGCGCAGAAACGAAACCGGTTACGGTTAGCCCGTTCCAGCAAGGGTTTATCGATGTGGTCAAAGACTACGCAACACAGTACGAGCAGGCACCCAACGAACTAAAGAAGTCAGCTCTCGTGAAGAAGCGCTTGGAAGCTATTTCAAAGCTGCCAGGGAAATCGAACAAGGTTGATGGTTGGTATGGGACGGTCGAAAAAATGGGTACCACCGGCGACGGTGATGCGTATCTAATCATTCACCCAATGACAGACGATATGACTTTGGGTACTTGGAACAACAGTTTTTCTGATACCGGCTCGAAGACTCTTATCAAAAGCGGATCGCCTTTGTATGACGCGATAGCAGAGTTGGAGGAAGATGATCTGGTGGTGTTCTCCGGCGCCATCGGCAAGCCAAAAAACATGACAGAGAATGGAACGATGACTGATCCTGATTTTCTCTTCAAGTTTACCAAGGTGCAGAAAGTCCAGTGAGCCTCGCTGCAGCAACTCCTCGCCCGGCTCAGCGCCGGGCTTTCTACTGGGCTTGTAGTAGGAGGTAATCTGCATCACCTCCTCACACTGACGCTCTCCAGGCGTGCCGCTTGATCACTGCTTCATTTTCAGCCGCGTGCGGGGCGGGTCGCCGACATGAGCGAGCATTCTGCCTGTGACCCTGAACGCCCTGTCCCATGGCATAGCGTCAGCCCTCAATCCTTCTCCGGGCATTTGAAGTTCCAGGAATAAATCTTCATTTCTTTAATCTTTTCGCCGACAGTTCCCACACCAAGGCAGGTTTCATTCTTGATGTAATTGAAGCTGCAGTACCGGACGCCCTCCGTGCAAGATTCGATCTCTTTGAAACCATTTCTCATGATGATGTTCTCGACCCCAAACTCACCTGAATAGGTTGGGTTCGGCTTCCAGCCATTTTGAATTAATGCTTTTCTGGCTTTTAAAAAGGGCATCCCCTCTTTTATAGGGACGTCTGTTGCGTTGGCAAAAAAACTGGCGCAGCAAAAAAGGCTGATGAGGAATGTTTGCAGCTTCATTTAACAGTACCACCAAAGTTTTTATATATTTTTTCTACTTCGCCGTACTCAGTATATGGTTGGCCCGATGGTTTTCCTTTGATTGGCCGATTCGCCAAGCCAGGGCCCATGGGTAAGGCTTCCCATTTTTTTGAGGCTTTTTCCACTGCAACTTTTAAGTCGCCATTGATTAATGGTTCGATTGCGTTCACGTTGCGCAGCAGTTCAACTGCAATCAAATCCTGTGTTCCTGGTGTGAAGTCGGATAATCCCATTGCTTTAACGCAGAGCTCCGCCCATGTGGCTTTCGTAACTTGATACCTTCCGGACGCTGTCGTTGAACCGCCATAACCTGCTCCGGGGTGGGTAGACTCATCACTGAATGTCCACTTTCCGGTTTTCCAGCCCTGTGCCCAACCATATCCAAATTTTGCGTGATAATCGCCACCTTCGACTTGTGCGAGGGTATCCAAAAAGGCTTTCACATTTTTGTTTTTTAGAAACTCAGCATTCTCGGCCCGTCTTACCTGTTGCTTGGCGTCCAGCGAAACAGTTTTTGGGGTGGAGTCTTTGACAGGCGTCACCGTTCTTGTGGCTACGGGAGACATTTTTCTGCCATTCTTGCTAATCACTTCAGCCATGATGAAAGTCACCCATAGAGATTTTGACGTTCTCTGTCTGCCCCTCTGGGAAAACAGAAATGATGAAATTTGCTCTTTGGTCTGGGGAGGATTGTGTGCAGTTGGTTGTATGAAGAGCGTCCGCTGCCATGTCTTAGTCCTCGAGAAACAGTTTGATTGTTTCGGGTAGGTGCGAACTCACTACATGCGTATACCCCATCGGATCACTTACGCCGTGTTCCATGCTGCCGTCAGCGCGCTGGATGGCGTAATCAAGATTGGGTAGTGGCTCGCCCGAGTCTTGGTCAACCAGTCTGAACTTGTCGCTGAAGTGCACTGGCATCGGTAGCAGGCCGCTGAAGGGGGCTGCTACGAAGGTGTCGCCAATAATGACCGTACCGGATCCAGCCATAACCACATTGCCGTGGCCACCTGTACTGCCTTGAGTAGCGGCATTTAGCCCATTGATGAGAACCGTAGCGCTAACGGCGCCGGTGATCGGGCTGCCACATGCGGATTTATCGGTCATACGAGCGGCGGCAAGGCCATCGAAGTTCACATTGGGGGAGCCGCTGGCAATCGGATTTGTGCCATGTCCCGGAAGTGGGCAACTGGTGGGGTCTGTCACTCGGGCAGCAGGTTTGCCACTCATGGGAAGTTCCTTTTCAAGGTTTCAAATGGGGTAATAGTGGTCGATTGGCGAGTCGGAAAAGCGCCAGCACTCATCCATAGGGTTGAACAGTGCTCGGTAGTTTTCGCGCATGGGACGGCAGGTCAACAACGTCTGCCAGGCGATTTCGACGCAGTTGTCCATGGCCTGAATGGAATAGTCATCAAGCTGGTTGAGCCAGGCGTTGTAATTGGGCATGCCAACGCTGCGGAAGGCGTCGATCAGTATCTCGGCGACTTCTTCGCCCCAGTGGATGAAGCGCCCCGGGCTCCAGGGGCCTGTCTGGGCATGGATAAACCAGCCCAAGCTTGGCAAGTCGCCGTTTGCAAGTCGTAACCTGCCGCGCTGTGAGGAAAAACCACAGGTGATGTGGACGGTCAGCCAGCCCTGGTGTTGCTGGATAAATCCAGTGGGGTCGAATTGCGCCAGCGGTACGACGTGATAGCCCGTGCCGGGCATAGACCTGACGACCAACTCAGCGTCCAGTCTGGAAATGAAGGCCCGGATCGCCTTGCCTTCGCCGGACGTCGTGCAAAGAATTTCAACCGGTGTGCTCGCAGGTATGTCGCTGAACCCGAGGATGCGAACTAACCCATAAAGACGTAATGAGGTTTTCAGGCCGCTGGGATGATGCGAGGTATCGAGCGTGCAGGCGCAGGGGGCAGGCACGTCCATAGGTGAAGAGCGCATCCAATTTTACCGTCCATGTAAATTTGCGTCGCGAAGGATGCCCCAGGCAGAAACTGCGTACAACAATATTTACAATGTTTAAGTTGACAGCTGATTACGTGAGCCATAGTGCCATAGTTAGTCACGGTATGGCTTCGATAGCAGTGGGCGCCGTCCCCAATGACTGGTCCGTATAGCTTTTTGGCGCCCCTGCAAGCATGGGTGTTTTACCCTCACAGAACGGCTGGTTCTGGATGAATTTTTCGAATGTGATACCAATTCGGTATTTGTCCCGCCCCAGCTTGATAATTGAGTTGCTTCTGTCCGTAGGCGGACACTCGATGATGGGTTTGGCACCGTCAGATGTCGATGCTCACACGGCGTAACGGTGGGCGAGCTTATTGACTCATCTGATCCATCATGAGTGCAGATGGGATGAGTAAGGTGTTGGTGTAATAGGCTTTATAGCCATACGCCGTTATGCGGACCTTGCAAGGAATTTCTGTTTGGGCTGCAATTAGCGGCTTGATTACGTCATAGCTATTTAGATCAAGTTGGGTTCCATCACGATTGGTATGATAAAAAACAAGATCTGCTAGAAAGGTATGGTTGGTTTTGTTTTTTCTCTCTGAGGTCACTCGTCCCTCTGCTTTCACGTTGATGGAGTGATCCACCGAGAAGTCCAAGTCATTGTCCAGAGAGCAGGTCAACATCGGCGTTAACTGGTTGGCGTTTTCGTATGTGTTGAAGGCGTTCAGTAAATCGATGTTTGACGTGAAGATGATTGTGTAAAGATTATTTGGCCCAAGCCCAAAAGACGACAGTGTCAGGTCGGTTGGCGGGATGCTGGCTGTTTTTGCGCAAGCGGTGCATAGGAGTGTCGATGCGTAAATGAGGCTGCGATGTAGGGTCATTGGTCAAAAATACATCGCTAGTCCTCTACTTGCATAGGTAGGTCCGCCCCGACATGCAACTCTACGGGTGCAGAGTGTCTGTATACGGATCGGGTGACACTGATTTTGAGAATATTCCCCGTGGCGATGGTATGCACCCTCGCCACAGGGCACGACGATTACTCCTTCAATTCGACGTGATCCAGTGCCTGGTTCACTGCCAGTTCACCGAGCATGACCACTTGCGCAATGCCCAGCAGGGTCTTGCGATGTGAGGTCTCCAGCAATGCTGCGAAGTTGTTGAGCATGAGGGTGGCCGAGCCGAGTGTTTCGCTGGCGTTGGCCAGCAGGGATTCGGTGTTGTACTTCGGGTTGGCGAGGTACATGGGCTCGGGTTCGTTGGCCGTGGCCATGATCTGGGCGGCCGGGTTGAGGTAGTGGTCGAGGGCGCGTTCGGCGGCTTCGTGGAGTTTTTTTGAATCGAGTGATTCGTAGGGGGATATCGGGTCTGTGGCAGGCGGATTGGGTGTAGGTTTGAACATGGATGAAACTCCTGATGCGAGTTTATTTAAATGGGAGCCATCACATTCGCTACCAAACGAATTAGGGTGATGGCCATACGCGGGTTGGTAGACCGGTCGCATCAGGAACCCGGCGCCCTCGAAAGAGCCCCGCGCATGGCCACCATAATAGGTGATGCCGTGCGCCGTGATACGAACGGGCTACCAAACCCGATCACTGTTTTTCAGTGACCGGGAAACGATAAAACCCGAGCCCAAAGCGCACAAGCCGGCGGATTCTGGCGCAGTCGTAGGCAACGACGCAAGGCGTTGTAGCCTCGATGAAGTAACACCGGGTGTACTTAAACACGCAGCTAAACATCCAGGGTAAGGCGAGCGGATATACAGAGCTGCGGCCTGACTACGCACCAGGCTGGTGATATTCAGCAACTGCTGCCGCATAGGTGGCAACGGGTATAATTAGGCAGAGCGGTGTTCCCGGCACATCAGACCAGCACATTCCCTTACTACGACGAAAGAGCTAAATCCCCATGAAAACGACTGTTAGCTGCACGTTTCAGATTACTGGCTGGGACGAGAAGCCGTCTCAAGAACTTGAGGGCACTCCGAAACTCTCACACGCCAAAGTCACGCAGTCCTATGCTGGCGCCATCGAGGGAACAAGTAGCGTCGAATACCTCATGTCTTATAGCGTCGACGGCACAGCTAGCTTTGTTGGTTTTGAGCGGATTTGTGGTGTGGTAGCAGGTAAGAGCGGAACATTTGTTGTTCGGCATTCGGGATCATTTTCGGAGGGAAAGGCGCGCAGCACTTGGAGTGTCGTGAAGGGTGCAGGCACGGGGGATCTAGTCAATCTTAGCGGTAATGGTAACTACGTTGCTGGTCATGGTGAGCCGGCACAAGTGTCATTTGAATACTCGTTTGAACCTGACAGCTAAAGTGTACTGGCTGGACGCATCCACTCTGGCACAGCGATGCGATTATGGGTGGTGGGTGTCCATCCCATTGCTTACGAAAGATCAGCCTTAAAGTCGTCAGCCTCATAATCACAGAAACCCAGCGAGGCTGGAATTCCAGCCTCGCAGCGCCAAGACATTGATCCTATTTTTGGCTGAGCGCCGCTATCGATACTCCCGAAGCGACGAAGGTGAGTCCTGCCCCTACGTTCAGGCCATTTACCAGCCGTGGGCTCTGACGCAAAAATCGGGACAGTACAGTGGCAAATACGCCCATCAGTGCGAATCCCACTGCCGTAAGGGCGGCGAACCATATGCCGTACACCAGCATCTGCACGCTCACTGAGCCGCGTTGTGGGTCGACGAACTGCGGGATGAACGCAAGGACGAAAAACCCAGGCTTCGGATTGAGTGCTGCCGAGAGTAATCCCGTGAGGAAAATGCTCGGCAGTGATTGCCGAGTTGCTGGCTGGAAGCTGATCAGGCTACGGGAGCGTAGGACTTTTATGCCAAGCCAAAGCAAATAACCGGCGCCGATAAGTTTGACGACCCAGAAGGCAACTGCGGACGTCTGCATAAGCAAAGTCAGTCCTAGCGAAGCGGTTGCCACATGAAAGAGAATTCCCGCCCCCGATGCCATCCCCGACACGATAGCGGCTATCTTGCCCTGACTGAGTCCTCGGCCTACGGCCAGCAGATTGTCCGGGCCTGGGGCGAGCACCAATAGTAAGCACGCGGCAGTATAGGCAAGCCAGATATTGATCGGAAACACGGCATTCTCCTTTAGCCTCACCTAGGCATCCATCCTCACGTAGCACCAGAATGTGCCTGTGCCAGACTGCAAAGTCAAAGCCACTGCGTTTGAGAATAACCTCAACCGCCGATTGACTCGTGCGTCTTAATGCAGAGTCGAAATCCTTCGACTTTCTCCAATCCTGATCCGATCAAGCGCCCGGTTTAGTGCGTCCAAGGCATCAAGGAGGGCCTTCGCCTCAGCTTCCCGGCCATCCCCCCAAAGGCGTTCTGCCATTTTGTTCAGGGCCTGGATGGAGCGCTCAATTTCAGCAGCAGTCGCTGCTTTGCTTTCCGGTTGTTTCTTCAGCATTGAGTAACTCTTCTGCAGGGAAGACACGAATTAATTAAAAAGGGTCGCGAGATTTTACCTCGCGACCCTTTTTATTTGTCTCAGTTTTACCCCTACCTCTTATTGATGCAATCAGCGTCGATCCAACCAAACCGTCTGTGCATTACAAAATTCCCGCACCCCAAAATGCGACAGCTCCCGGCCAAAACCGCTTTTCTTCACACCACCAAACGTGACACGCGGGTCCGTCGCGCAATATCCATTGATGAACACACCACCAGTTTCCAGTTCACCAGCCATCTGCTCTGCCAGCTGAGCATTACCCGTGTAGATAGTTGAGGCCAGTCCGAATTCGCTGTCATTGGCCAGCTCCAGCGCATGGGTGGCGTCGCGTGCGGTGATGATTGAGGCCACCGGGCCAAACAGTTCCTGTTTGAATGAGGTCATTTGGTCGGTGACGTCAGCGAAGACGGTGGGCTCGTAAAAGTTGCCGGGGCCTTCAGCTTTCTTGCCGCCCATCAGCAATGTCGCGCCTTCTTCCAGGGTGTCGCGAACCTGACGATCCAGTTCATCGCGCAGGTCGAAGCGGGCCATGGGGCCGATGTAGGTGTCTGGGGCCAGTGGGTCGCCGGCGATCAATTGGCGGGTGGCTTCGACGAATTTGTGGGTGAATGCCTGGGCAATGCCTTGCTCGACGATCAGGCGTTTGGCGGCTACGCAGACTTGTCCGGTGTTCTGATAGCGGCCAATGACGGCGGCTTTGACTGCCTCGTCGAGGTCGGCATCGTTGAGCACAATGAACGGATCGGAGCCGCCCAGTTCCAGCACACACTTTTTCAAGGCTGCACCGGCTTGTGCGCCGATGGCAATGCCGGCCCGTACGCTGCCGGTGAGCGTCACCGCGGCGATACGTGGGTCGGCGATTGCCGTGGAGACGCCGTCCGGCGTGACGTTGATGACCTCGAAAACACCTTCGGGAAAGTCAGCGTGCTTGAAGGCGTCCCGCAACAGCCAGGCGCAGCCCATCACGTTGGGGGCATGTTTGAGGACGTAGGTGTTGCCAGCGATCAGCGCTGGAACGGCGCCGCGCAGGACCTGCCAGATCGGGAAGTTCCACGGCATCACGGCGAGAATCGGGCCGAGCGGGCGGTATTCAATGCGTGCCTTGCCGCCCTCGACCGTTGTCGGTTCGGCGCTCAGCATGGCAGGGCCGTGTTCGGCGTACCACTGGCAAAGCTGTGCGCACTTTTCGATTTCACCGCGTGCCTGAGTGATGGGCTTGCCCATTTCCAGGGTGATCATGTTCGCCATCGTGGCGGCGTTGTCGCGCAATACCTGAGCCAGGGTGATCAACAATTGCGAGCGTTGATCGACGGGTTTGCTGCGCCAGACGCGGAACCCGGCAGCGGCGCGCGACAATGCGGCGTCCAGGGTCGATGGGGATTCGAAAGGGTAGTGGCCGATCTGCTCGCCAGTGGCGGGGTTGATCGAAATGGCATGGGTGAGACTGGAAATCTGGGTCATGACACCGTCCTGCTGGGTGAGAATCAAAGTGGCTGGTTCGCGCGCGCCAGAATGGCTTGGGCACGACCAATGACCGGTGCATCGACCATTTGCCCATCCATCACGAACACGCCTTCCCCGGAGCTGGCGGCAGCGATGATGCGTCGCGCCCAGTGCAATTCTTCAGCGGTGGGTTGTAATGCCTGATGGATGATCGCCACTTGGCTCGGATGGATGCACAGTGCGCCGCCGAAGCCCATGTCGCGGGCAAATTCAACGGCGGCATGCAGGCCGGTGGTGTCCTCGATCGAGGGAAAAACACCATCCAGCGCAGGGGCCAACCCGGCAACCCGGGTCCAGAGCAACACGGCATAACGGGCGTGGCTGAGCACTTCATCGGCGGCACGGCTGCCGGTGGTCAGGTTCAGGTCCAGGCCCAGATCGAGGCTGCCGAACGACAACCGCTCAACGCCTTGGGCGTTGGCAATCGAACCAAGTGCAGCCAAGCCTTTGGCGCTCTCGATGATCGGCCAGACCGGTTTGCCGGTGCTGCCTGCGGTGTGCACTTGCGCACAGGTTTCAGCCTTGGGCAGCAGAATGGCGGTCACACCGGCATGGCGTCGGCAAAGATCCAGATCTGCAGCGTGTGCCCAGTGATCCGGGGCATTCACGCGAACCAGAATCCGGGCGTCCGGGTGGTCACTCAAGAAGCGCTGCAAGTTATCCCGGGCATGTTCCTTGAGGTTTTCCTGTACGGCATCTTCCAGGTCGACGATGACCCGGTCCGCGCCGGTGGCGATAGCTTTGGGGATGCGCTCTGGACGCGTGGCCGGAACAAACAGGGCAGTGCGAACGATCGATGGATTCATGGGGTTTCTCCCTCGCTGAACTCGACTTCACCGATTTGTGCGGTGCCGTCCTGATTACCCGCCCAGACCTGCGCCTTGCCGCTGTCGATCAGACGCCCGCCCACTTCGAAGGGTTGCGGTGAAATCAGCGGTCTGACACCCCGGAACGCGAAGCGCTTCAAGCGCACGGTCGGGTGCGCTCTGGTGAAGGCACGCAAGTTGAGGGTGGCGATCAATGGACCATGCACTACCAGCCCCGGATAGCCTTCGGTCTCTGTGACGTAGGGCCAGTCATAGTGAATCCGGTGGCCATTGAAGGTGACCGCGGAATAGCGGAACAGCAGGGTCGGCGAGGGTTCGACCGGGTCCCGCCATTGGCCTTCAGGGAGCGCGTCGGTGCCGCTCAGTTTGGGTGGCGTCGGTTCCCGGTAGACGATGTCCTGCTCATCTTGCAGGGCGCGTTGGCCGTCCTGGAAATACTCATGGCGTACCGTGACGAACAGCAACGAGCCGGTGCGACCGTGCTTCTCTTCGACGTTGAGAATGGTCGATACACAGCTCACATCCGCCTCTACCTTCAGGGGCTGGTAGAACTCGATTCGGCTACCGGCCCACATGCGATTGCGGTTGTGGGCTGGCGGCAGGAAGCCACCGAGCGCCGGATGGCCGTCCGGGCCCAGTTCGCTGGCGGCAACCGGCTCCTGGAAGAACGCCCAGTGCCACAGCGGCGGCAGCGCTTCGCCAGGCAGTGGCGCCACTTCGCTCAAGGTGGCGGCAATGCGTTTGACCAGGTTGAAGCTGATGCGGTCCTGGCTTTCCTGACGACGTCCGATCCACGCTGAAAGATCGATTTTGCTCATACATGTCGCTCCTGTCGGTCGGTGATCAGGCCAGGGCGGCCATTTCTGGAATCGCTTCGAACAAATCCGCCACCAGGCCGTAATCGGCCACCTGGAAGATCGGCGCTTCTTCGTCCTTGTTGATCGCCACGATCACTTTGGAGTCTTTCATGCCGGCCAGGTGCTGGATCGCGCCGGAGATACCGACGGCGATGTACAACTGTGGCGCAACGATCTTGCCGGTCTGACCGACCTGCATGTCGTTGGGTACGAAACCTGCGTCGACTGCGGCGCGGGAAGCACCGACGGCAGCGCCCAGCTTGTCGGCCAGGGCGTACAGGTGTTTGAAGTTGTCGCCGTTCTGCATGCCACGACCGCCGGAAACGACGATCCTGGCAGCGGTCAGTTCCGGACGATCGGACTTGGCCAGTTCTTCACTGACGACGCTGGATTTTCCCTCGTCGTAAACGGTGACGACCGCTTCGACGACCGCTGAACCCCCTTCAGCCGCCACCGGGTCGAAACCGGTGGCCCGCACGGTGATCACTTTCACTGCAGCATTCGATTGCACAGTAGCAATGGCGTTACCGGCGTAAATCGGGCGCTTGAAGGTGTCGGCGCTTTCCACCGAGATGATCTCGGAGATCTGGTCAACGTCCAGCTGAGCGGCGACGCGCGGCAGGGTGTTTTTGCCGTTGGAAGTGGCGGAGGCCAGCACATGGCTGTAAATCGTGCGCTGCTCGATCACCAGACCTGCCACTAACGGGGCAACGTTTTCCGGCAGTTGATGTGAGTAGGCGGCGTTGTCGGCCACCAACACTTTTGCCACACCGGCAATTTTCGCTGCGGCTTCAGCCACTGCACCAACACCTGCGCCGGCCACCAGAACGTGGATGTCACCACCGATCTTGGCGGCAGCAGCCACGGTGTTCAGCGTGGCCGGGGCCAGCACTTTGTTGTCCTGCTGGTCATTTGAATAATCAGCAATCACCAGGATCGTCATTCAGATCACCCTCGCTTCGTTCTTGAGTTTCTCCACCAGCTCAGCCACCGACTTGACCTTGATCCCCGCGCTGCGTGCAGCCGGCGC
This sequence comes from Pseudomonas sp. P1_A1, assembly GCF_056406935.1. Taxonomy (NCBI): domain Bacteria; kingdom Pseudomonadati; phylum Pseudomonadota; class Gammaproteobacteria; order Pseudomonadales; family Pseudomonadaceae; genus Pseudomonas; species Pseudomonas sp. P1_A1. The sequence continues at coordinate 47,297 of NZ_JBFTZE010000022.1, forward strand.
TTCGACTTTCAGGGTCGATTGGGTGGCGGCGGTGGAAACGCCCAAAGCGTCCGCCGTCACTACGTCGAGAGGCTTTTTCTTGGCTTTCATGATGTTTGGCAGGGACGCGTAGCGCGGCTCGTTCAAACGCAGGTCGGTGGTGACGATGGCCGGCAGTTTCAGGGAAACCGTCTGCGCGCCGCCGTCGATTTCGCGGGTCACGGCAACGCTGTCGCCGGACACTTCGACTTTCGACGCGAACGTGCCCTGACCGTAGCCGCTCAATGCCGCAAGCATCTGGCCGGTCTGGTTGTTGTCGCTGTCGATGGCTTGTTTGCCGAGGACCACCAGCTGAGGCTGTTCCTTGTCGACCACTGCCTTGAGCAGCTTGGCCACGGCCAGGGAAGTCAGATCTTCAGCGGATTCGACGAGGATGGCGCGGTCGGCACCCAGCGCCAGCGCGGTGCGCAGTTGCTCTTGAGCGGTGGACGGGCCGATGGAAACGACGACGATCTCAGTCGCAATACCGCTCTCTTTCAAACGTACGGCTTCTTCCACGGCGATTTCGCAGAACGGGTTCATCGACATCTTGACGTTGGCGAGGTCGACGCCGGAATGGTCCGCTTTCACACGAACTTTCACGTTGTAATCGACCACGCGTTTCACAGCTACGAGGATCTTCATTGGGCAGTGTTCTCTCGGAATCTTTGAGCGTTGCAGTCAGATGGCCCCGGCGGCACGCATCTCTTCAATGCGCTCCGCGCCCAGCCCCAGTTCCCTGAGCAGCTGTTCGGTGTGTTGGCCAAGGCCCGGTACGGCATCCATGCGTGGCTCGAACGCGCTGTTGCTGCCGGGCGGGATCAGGCTTGGAATGGGGCCGGCGGAGGTTTCGACCGCTCGCCAGCGGTCACGGGCCTGAAGTTGCGGGTGGTCCCAGACACCTTGCATGTCATTCACCCGAGCGTTGGCGATCTGCGCATGGTCGAGGCGATCGATCACGGCATCGAAATTGAGCGTGGAGAACGATTCGATGATCAGTTCCCGTAGCGCATTGCGGTTCTCGACGCGTTTGAAGTTGGCCGAGAAACGCGGGTCTTTCGCCAGTTCGGGGGCAAGCAGCACCTTCTCGCAAAACAGCTGCCATTCACGCTCGTTCTGCAAACCGAGCATCACGGTGGTGCCGTCACCGATGGGGAAGGGGCCATAGGGGTAAATGGTGGCGTGCGCTGCCCCGGCGCGAGGGGGCGGAGGCGCCCCGTCGTAGGCGTAGTACATCGGGTAGTTCATCCACTCGACCAGGCTTTCGAGCATCGACACATCGAGGTGGCTGCCTTCGCCGGTCCGTTCGCGCAGCAGCAGGGCAGACAGGATTCCGGTGTAGGCGTACATGCCGGCCGCGATGTCGGCGATGGAGCAACCGGCCTTGGCCATGTCGTCCTCGCCCGGGCCGCCGGTGACCGACAGAAAGCCGCCCTCACTCTGGATCAGCAGGTCGTAGGCTTTCTTCTTCTCATAAGGACCACCGACGCCATAGCCTGAAATGTCACAGACAATCAGGCGTGGAAAGCGCTGGTGCAACGCCTCAAATGACAACCCCATCCGCGCAGCGGCACCGGGCGCCAGGTTCTGCACGAGCACGTCGGCAGTGGCGAGCAAACTGTCCAGCACCTCGGTGGCCGAGTCCTGTTTCAGGTCGAGGGTCAGGCTTTCTTTCGAACGGTTGGTCCAGACGAAGTGCGAAGCCAGACCGTTGACGCGTTGGTCGTAGCCCCGGGCGAAATCACCTGTGCCTGGACGTTCGACCTTGATCACCCGGGCGCCGAGGTCGGCCAGTTGGCGGGTGCAGAAGGGTGCTGCAATGGCATGCTCAAGGCTGACGACGGTAATGCCATCGAGCGGACGGAGGCCTTTGGGCTGGCTCATGATGTTTATCTCTCTTGTTATTAGAAAGAGCGCGGCAGTTCGAGCAGGTGTTCGGCAACGTACGACAGGATCAGGTTGGTGGAGATGGGCGCTACCTGATACAGGCGTGTTTCGCGGAACTTGCGCTCGACGTCGTATTCGCAGGCGAAACCGAAACCACCGTGGGTTTGCAGGCAAGCATTCGCGGCCTCCCAGGACGCCTTGGCCGCCAGGTACTTGGCCATGTTGGCGCTGGCCCCGGCGTTGAGGCCGCTGTCGTATTCCTCGCAGGCACGCCAGCGCATCAGGTCGGCCGCTTCGATTTCGATGTGGGCTTCGGCGATCGGGAATTGCACGCCCTGGTTCTGCCCGATCGGGCGTCCGAACACCACGCGGTCGCGGGCATAGGCGCTGGCCTTTTCGATAAACCAGCGACCGTCACCGATGCACTCGGCGGCGATCAAGGTGCGTTCGGCGTTCAGGCCGTCGAGGATGTACCGGAAGCCTTTGCCTTCTTCGCCAATCAGGCTGTCAGCGGGGATTTCCAGGTTGTCGAAGAACAACTCGTTGGTCTCGTGGTTGACCATGTTCGCGATGGGCTGCACGGTCATGCCGTTGCCGATGGCCTCGCGCAGGTCGACGAGGAAGATTGACATGCCTTCGGACTTTTTCTTCACGTCGGCCAAGGGCGTGGTGCGCGCCAGCAGGATCATCAGGTCGGAATGCTGGATCCGCGAGATCCACACCTTCTGCCCGTTGATCACGTACTTGTCGCCTTTGCGTACGGCGGTGGTCTTGATCTTGGTGGTGTCGGTGCCGGTGGTGGGCTCGGTCACTCCCATCGATTGAAGGCGCAATTCACCGTTGGCCAGTTTCGGCAGGTAGTAACTTTTCTGCGCCTCGCTGCCGTGTCGCAGCAGGGTGAACATGTTGTACATCTGCCCGTGCACGGTCCCGGAGTTGCCGCCGCAGCGGTTCACTTCTTCGAGGATCACCGAGGCCTCGGCCAGCCCCAGGCCGGAGCCGCCGTATTCAAACGGGATCATCGCCGCCAACCAGCCGGCATCGGTCAGGGCCTTGACGAAGGTTTCCGGAAAGCCTTTTTCTTCGTCGATTTTGCGCCAGTAAGCCGCATCGAATTCTGCGCAAAGAGCGCGTACGCCCTCACGGATGGCATTGAGTTCTTCAGCGTTGCGATCAGTCATTATTATTCTCCTCAACGGGTCACGCACGGCATCAGCCCTGCGTGACCCGGTCCGGGTAGGGCGCAATCAGATCGGGTTGAAACCCAGCGCAGCACGAAAGCGATTCTTGATGTAGTGACCATCACGCGGTGGCAGCACCCGTGGCGGGTTTTCCGCTTTGATCTTGATCGTTGCGAGCTTGACGCCATCGCGGGTGGCGAAGCGCTCGCGCAGGTCGTGCACGCCTTGCATGTCGCGGATTTCGTCGGTCCAGCTGAAGCCGCAGGTCTTCGCCACCTGGTCCAGGGAAATACCAAAACCCGCGTGGCTGACTTGCATGCCGGTTTCGCCAAAGTGACCGTTATCCAGCACAGCGATGGTCAGGTTGGCGGGTTTTTGCAGCGCGACGGTGGCCAGTGCGCCGAAGCCCATGAGCAACTCGCCGTCGCCGGTGACCACCACCACCGACTTGTCCGGCTGGGCATTCGCCAGGCCCAGGCCGACCGTGATGGCGCTGCCCATGGCGGCCCAGAGGTAATAATTCAGATCATGGTCGCCGGCGGCCATGACGTCATAGGACGCCGAGCCCAGGCCGGTCACGACCAGCACGTCCTTGCGATCGGCCAGCAAGGCCTTGACCACTTCGCGGCGGCACAGGGTGTGGTTGGCGCTTATTTGACCCATTTCTTTTCTCCAATCAGGCGCTGGCCGAGCAGCAGGGCAGTGGACGAATCTCCGTTGAAGGCCATGGTCGCGGCACCGTGCAGCAGCGGGGCGACGTCTTCGGGAACGTCCGCGCGCCAGGTCATGACTTTCATCAGGTTCAGGGAGGCTTCGGTGGCCTGGCCCATGGGGTTCTGCCACGCGTTGAATTCGGCCCAGTCACCGCGCATGGTCACCACCATCAACAGCGGAAAACCGGCACAGACCTGAAGTGCCAGGGTGTTGATGCAGTTTCCGACGCCGCTGGATTGCATCAACAGGGCACCGCGTTCACCGCCCAGCCAGGCGCCGGCGAGGTAGCCGATGCCTTCTTCTTCGGTGGTGAGGACCACGGCCTTGATGTCCGGGTCGGCATACGACATGCGGATGGCCGCCGAGTGGCCTGCATCCGGTACGAAGACCACATGTTTGACGTCGTGGGCCTTGAGCACGCGGAACACGTCCTCCTGCCAATCCTGTCCCACGGTTTGTTCAGCTTCTGTTGACATGCCAGTCTCCCAAGCAGTGCTGCTTTTGTGTTTTCACACATTCTGGGAGTGCTGGTTGCTGCCGACGACTACCGTTTTTGTCTTTGAGATATGCCTGTTTTGTATAGCTTGGCGATGAACGCATAGCGCAGCAGGGAACGGCGATAACCACACATTATGGGAAGAGCGAAACCGAGCAGCAGCCTTGCGCAAAGGTGCCGAGCCTGGGCGCCGGGCCATAGCATTTGGGCATATCAGCTAGAGCGTGATCCGCTCTTATTGAGGAGGTGGGGCTAGGGTAGTTTTCCGGCTACGTGGTTACAGCGCGTAACCGACGCAACAACAATAAGAAGGGGTTACACCTAATGAAAAACAGGCTACCGGCTGCGGCAGGCATTCTGATCGCCATGCTATTGGGGGTTCTTATCGGTTACATGATCTTCCTGAACTTCCCGGACAAAGCGATGGCGACCAGGATCGCCGGTTATATCTCGATCATCTCTGACATTTTTCTACGCCTGATCAAAATGCTCATCGCTCCTCTGGTGTTCTCGACCCTGGTGGTGGGCATCGCTCATATGGGGGATGCAAGCGCTATCGGCCGGGTATTCGGCAAGGCACTGGGCTGGTTCGTGACAGCCTCATTGATCTCGCTGTCGGTGGGGTTGGTCATGGCGAACATGTTGCAGCCCGGGCACAACCTGGGATTGCCGCTGCCAGACGTGACCAGTACGACCAACTTGCAAACGTCGGTATTCACCCTCAAGGATTTCATGACCCATCTGGTGCCCAAATCCTTCGCGGAGGCCATGGCCACCAACGAAATTCTGCAAATCGTGGTGTTCTCGATATTTTTCGGCGTCGCGTTGGCCTCCTTGGGCAAGAAAGCCGCCGGCCTGGTGAATGTCATCGAAGACTTGTCCCACGCAATGTTGAAGGTCACCGGTTATGTGATGAAGCTTGCACCACTGGCGGTGATGGCGGCCATGGCAGCGACCGTTGCCATCAACGGCCTGTCCATTCTGGTCAAGTTCGCCGTGTTCATGCGCGACTTCTATTTCGGGCTGATCGTGCTCTGGGTCATGTTGGTGTTTGCCGGCTGGATGTTCCTCGGACGGCGTGTGTTCAAACTGGTGGTGTTGATCAGAGAAGCATTCCTTCTGTCTTTTGCTACTGCCAGTTCCGAGTCGGCTTACCCGAAGATTCTTCACGCGCTGGATCGTTTTGGGGTCAAACGCAGAATCTCCAGTTTCGTCATGCCCATGGGTTATTCCTTCAATCTGGACGGCTCGATGATGTACTGCACCTTTGCCGTGCTGTTCATCGCTCAGGCGTATGGCATCGAGATGTCTATCGGTACGCAGATCACCATGCTGTTGACGCTGATGCTGACCTCCAAAGGCATGGCCGGCGTGCCGCGTGCTTCGCTGGTGGTCATTGCAGCGACCCTGACTCAGTTCGATATCCCCGAAGCCGGTTTGCTGCTGATTCTGGGGATCGACACCTTCCTCGACATGGGCCGCTCGGCAACCAACGCGGTGGGCAATTCCATCGCAACCGCGGTGGTGGCCAAATGGGAGGGTGAGTTGGTGAGTGAGGACGAGGCTGAGCGCCATGCAATTGCTCTGGATGTTCAGGGTGATACAGGAGAAAAACCGCTGACGGTCTGACTTGTTACCGATGCATCTTCAAGATCAAAGGGGGAGCATTCACAGAGGTGGGTGCTCGCCCTTTGTCGTTTATTCGGGTTTTGCTTGTTCCATATTCAAATTAACGCAGAGCGGCACAGAACGCGCGTATCGCCTCGCAGGCCTGGCGCAATGAAGCGTCATCCAGGGCATAGGCAATGCGAATGTATGGGCCAAGGCCAAAAGCGCTGCCATGCACCACCGCCACATCCGCTTCGTCGAGTAAGGCATGTGCGACATCTTCATCGCTGTGCAGCACTCGGCCACCCGGTGAGGTACGGCCGATCAAGCCGGCACAGGAGGCGAACGCGTAAAACGCTCCTGCTGGGCTGATGCATTCAAGACCTGGCGTATCGTTCAGCAGCGCCACCATCAAATCGCGACGACTCTGGAACACTGCACGGCTTTCGCGAATGAAATCTTTCGGCCCTTCCAGCGCGGCGAGTGCGGCTTGTTGCGAGACAGAACTCGCACCAGAGGTTTGCTGGCCCTGGAGTTTTTCCATGGCCTCCAGCAACCAGCGCGGCCCGGTGGCAAAACCGATGCGCCAGCCGGTCATGGCGTAGGCCTTGGAGACACCGTTCATGGTCAGGGTTCGTGCTGCCAGCCGTGGTTCAACCTGGGCCAGGGTATGGAACGTTTGATCGTCGAAGATCAGGTGCTCATAGATGTCATCGGCCAGGATCAGTACGTGGGGATGATCCAGCAACACCGCCGCCAGTGCGCGAAGCTCAGCTTCGCTGTACACCGCGCCGGTGGGATTGGACGGTGAATTGAGGATCAACCAGCGGGTCTGCGGGGTGATCGCGGCGGCCAGCGCCGAGGGCGTCAGTTTGAAGCCGGTGTTGGCATCGCAGGTAACGATCTGCGCTTCACCGCCGCACAGTTGCACCATCTCCGGGTAACTGACCCAGTATGGCGCCGGCACGATCACCTGGTCGCCCTCGTTGAGGGTCACGGCCAGGGCGTTGTAGATCACCTGTTTGCCGCCGTTGCAGACGAGGGTGTCTTGCCAGATGACGTCCAGGCCATTCTCGCGGCGGAACTTGGCGGCCACTGCTTCTCGTAGTGAACGTACCCCGGCGACCTGGGTGTAGCGGGTATGGCCGTGTTCAATGGCACTAATGGCCGCTTCGCGCACATGCTTGGGCGTATCGAAGTCGGGCTCGCCAGCGCACAGCGAAATGATCTTCGCGCCTTGTGCCCGGCGTTCCGCCACCCGGTCCATGATCCGGTAGGTTGCGGAAGGTTGCGCGCTGGCCAGGCGCTGGTTCAGTCGTTGGATATCAACGCTCATGCGCGGGTTCTCCACTCGGTCAGGTTCATCAGTTCCAGGGTCGAGCGGCCTTCGGTCAGCGCCTGCATCATCTGCGTTTCTTTGTTCGCGCGCGCCTCGCCTTCGGCCAGGGTACGTGCCGCATCCGCCTTGGGGATGATGATCACACCGTCATCGTCGGCCACCACCAGATCACCCTGAGCCACCAAGGCGCCGTTGAAATTGAACGGTTGCCCCACCGAAGGGGCGCTGGCCTTGACCGTGCCTTTGACCGAGATGCCACGGGCAAATACCGGGAACTGGCGTTTCTTCAGGGCCGCGATATCGCGCACGCCGCCATCGATCACCAGACCGACCACGCCAGCCGCTTCGGCCGCCACGGTGAGCACTTCGCCCCAGTAACCGGCGATGAAACCACCCGTGCCCACGACCAGTACGCTGCCACGGGGTACTCGCTCCATCGCCAGGTGCAGGGCCAGGTTGTCGCCCGGCGAACATTCCAGCGGGTAGGCGGGCGCGGCGATGAAGGCGCCGTCCCAGATCGGGCGGATGTCGCTGTCGACCGCGCAGGGCAGATGGGACGCCTCATACAGCGTCGAACTGCCCAACACTTTTGCCCGTGCGTGAAAATCCGCGGGGAAGGGGAGTGTGCTCATCAGGCTTTCCTCTGCAGGCTGTGATAGCCCAGGGCGGCCCGGGCTTCTTTAAGGGTTTTGCCCTGAGCGATCAGGGCGCGAATGTCGGCTTCGACCGATTCGATCTGACGGGCACACGCCGCCACTTCCGCCGCACGGGCGCGGGGCACGATCACCACGCCGTTGGCGTCGGCGACCACGATGTCTCGGGGGCAGACCCGCGCCGTGCCGATCGACACTGGCTGGTTGACCGACTGCACCTGTACGCGGTCCTTGCCGGTGCGCATGAAACGGCCCTTGCTGAAGATCGGATAGCCGTCGCCCAGTGCCTTGTTCACGTCACGGCAAACACCGTCGATGACGGTAGCGGCGATCTGTCGGGTGCCGGCGTACTGGGTCATGATGTCGCCCCAGACGGTGCAGTCGGTGCGGCCGCCGTTGTCGATGACCACCACGTCGCCGGGCGCGACGTCTTCGATGAAATCGCCCACCGTGCCCGGCGGAACACTGGCCGAGACGTACTGCACGGTGAACGCCGGTCCGACGACGACCTTGTTGTAGTTGTCCAGTGGCGCCACACCGAGGCATTGGCCGGGCAGGCCGAGTTTGTCCAGGGCATCGGAGACGCCCGGGGTGTCCAGGCCTTCAAACAGGGCGACCAGTTCTTTGTCTTCGATATTCATCAGGCGTGCTCCACGTGGATCGCTTCGAATTGGGTGTCATGCATCACTTCGGCTACCGAGCGGCCGCTGCGGACCGCCTCGACCATGCCGTCCTGGCGGCGGGCGATGCGCTCGCCGAGGTCGATCACTTTCTCGATATGGGTTGAGGGCACGAACACCGTGCCGCAGGTGTCGGCGATGACATAGTCGTTCTCGCTGACATCGACGCCGGCGACGTTRATCGTCACGCCAGCGTCGATCTGCACCAACCGATTGCGCGCGCTGATCATGGTCACGCCACGGCCGTAAACCGGGTAACCGATGACTTCGCTACCGTCGATGTCGCGACTGAAACCGTCGATCACCGTGCCGCGCACTTTCTTGCCGGCCGCTGCATTGGCGAGGATGTCGCCCCAGCAGGAAATGCCTTCGATACCACCGGCGATCACCAGCACGCGATCGTCGCTGTCGATCTGTTCAACCACCGGGGTAATCAGGTGCACTGTGGGCGCACTGTCGGATTTCGCGGCCAGCAGCACCGTGCTGGCGCGGCCGACAATCCTTGGGCAGTTCCACAACGGGCGCAGCCCAACGGTGGCACCCGGCAGGCCGAGGAAGTCGAGCGCATCGGAAACCGTATTGGTACCCAGCGCCGCCAAGCGATCCAGCAAACTTTTATTGATCATGGGAAAGCCCCAGTGGTGACGGAGGCGCCCAGTGTCAGTGAGACAATTTGATAGGTATATTACTAATCACAGATACGTTAGATACGTTAAACCTATGGATTAGCCATGATCAATTTTCGTCTGATTCGTCACCTCTGGTTGTTCCTCGCTGTTGCCGAAGAACAGAATTTCGGCCGCGCGGCCAAGCGCCTGGGCATGTCCCAGCCACCGCTGAGCGAGCAGATCCAGGTGTTGGAGCAGGCGCTCAAGGTCAAGCTGTTCGACCGTTCGCGACGCGGGGCGAAACTGACCCCTGTTGGCGCCGCGATCCTGCCGGCGGTGCGCAAGTTCGCCGACCAACTGGAGCGTCTGGAACTCGCCGTGGAGGAGGCGGTGGCGGGGCAGTCGGGGATGTTGACCATTGGTGCGATTTCCACGGCCATGTTCGATGTGTTGCCGGGGCTGATCGAGCAGTTGAAGAACGATTACCCGCACCTCACCGTGTCCGTGCGCGAGATTGACAGCGTTGAAGCCGTCCCGGCGCTGGAGGCCGGCGACATCGATTTGGCCTTCGCCCGGCTGGACGGTGATCTGGGGGCCTCGATCAAATCACTGCCGTTGACTCAGGACCGCCTGGTTGTGGCCCTGCCCAGCGATCACCCCTTGGCTGCACGCACACGAATCAGCCTGTCCAGCCTGGCCACTGAACCTTTGGTGATGTTTTCCCGAAAGGTCAGTCCGGTCTACTTTGACAATCTGATCGCAACCTGCCGCGCCAGCGGTTTTTCCCCGCGCGTGCTGCATGAAGTGCGCTCGGTCGCCTCGCAAATTGCCTTTGTCAGCTGCGGCCAGGGCATCGCACTAGTACCGGCGTCGCTGAAAAAACTGGCGCCCGACAACGTGGTGTTTCGAGCGCTGAGCCAGAAGCTCCATGTCGTGACCACAGCGGTGGCCTGGAATGCAGATCGGCCCAACCCGCTGGTGGAGCACCTGGTAACCCGGCTCCAGTCCCGGGCGTGAGTCGACCAAGGCCCTGTGCGTGAACAGCAATGATAGGTTTGGCGTATGTAAGCCTTCCCCTATAAGGAATTTACAGATGGCTCGATTCCCTTGAAATTGCGAGCCTGGCCGCCGGCAACCCAGGCTCGGCGCAACCTTTTCGCTCAAGGAGTCCAACATCGTGCCCTCACCAGAAACGTTCACTCACGTGCAACTCCCTCTGACGGTGGAGGGTGTCCAGCTGAACGTGGCTGCCATCCATCGCGACGGCCACCTGGCGCCGATTGTGTTCCTGCATGGGTTTGGTTCGACCAAGGAGGACTACGCCGACATCGTGCAGCAGCCCCCACTGCGCAATAACAAAAGAGGGCGCAGAACCTGTGGGAGCGTGCGATGCGGCGATCCCACAGGATCTTCGTTGCTCAAATTTCTTGGTCAGACCCTGGCTGCGCTCGGTTTTGAGTAACCCTTGATTCCGGTGCGCTCTTCGATCTCACCCGAGCCGCTGATGTACCCGTAGCGAGACAGGTTGGGCATCAGCATCGCGGCGATGAAGGTGATGGTGACTACCACGGCGACATAGAAGAAAAAATACTCCTCGATCCCCTGGGATCGCAGCGACAAGGCGACGTACTCGGCAGTGCCGCCGAATGCCGCATTGCCGACGGCATACGGAAAGCCCACGCCCAACGCGCGTACTGCCGGCGGAAACAGTTCGGCTTTGACGATCCCGGCGATCGGGGTGTAGAGCGATGCAATCGCCAGCCCGCCAAACACCAGCAGAAATGCCGTAAACGGGCTGCTGACCGACTGCAATGAATAGAGCAGGGGGATCACCAGCAACATGGCCAACCCGGAAAACATCAGCATGTGCGCCTTGATACCGATACGGTCGGCGAGCAAACCAAAGAGCGGCTGGCAGAACATGAAGCCAACCAGGGCGGCCGTCATGATTAAGCTCACCGTTTCCGGGCTGAAGCCTGCGGAGATCACCAGGAATTTCTGCATGTAGGTGGTGAAGGTGTAGAAGTACAGCGAACCACCGATGGTGAACGCCACTACCAGGGCGACCGCCCGTTTGTGTTTGAACAGGCCGCGCAGAGAGCCGGCATCTTTGCGGTTCATGTCTTTTTTAGTGGCGGTTTCATGCATGGCACGCCGCAGATACACCACCACGATCGAGCTTACGGCACCGATGAAGAATGGAATCCTCCAGCCCCATTCGCGCAACTCTTCGCCGGTCAGGGTTTGCTGGAGAATGACCACGGTCATCAAGGCCAACAGCTGCCCGGCAATGATGGTGAAGTACTGGAAGGAACCATAGAAACAGCGGCGACCCGGTGTCGCGATTTCGCTGATGTAGGTGGCACCGGTGCCGTACTCCGCGCCGACGGACAGGCCCTGAATCAGCCTGGCCACCACCAGCAGAATCGGTGCCGCGACGCCTATGGTTGCGTAGGTGGGCATGACGGCGATCAGCAGCGAGCCGGCGCACATCATGAACACCGAGATAATCATCGACACCTTGCGGCCACGGGTGTCGGCAATCCAGCCGAAGATCCAGCCTCCGAGCGGGCGCATGAAAAAGCCGACGGCGAAGACACCCGCAGTCGACAATAACTGGCTGGTGGTGTCCCCCTTGGGGAAAAACGAAGCGGCAAAATAGATGGCGGTGTAGGCGTAAATGAAAAAGTCGTACCACTCCACCAGATTGCCCGAGCAGGCACCCATGATGGCTTTGACGCGGTTCGGCGCTCTCATCGGAGCGGCTTCGCCAGCGTGGTCTTTGGCGTCTGTGATTGATGCGCACATGCTGTTCACCCTTTCTTCAAGGCGAGGCGATACGAGGAGCACGCTGATGCGTGTCCGACGTGACGGGCTCGATGGGTTGTCGGGTTTAACGAAGAGGCGTGAACCCGCTCATGGCCGGGTTTACGGAAGAGAAAGGKGAGGGAGGATGCACGAGCATGGCGAGCTGTACGTGGCCCGGGGAAACCGGACAGGTCAGGTAAGACGAAGCATTGAACATCATGGCGCGAGCCCTCGAATCTTATTCTTGTAGTGAGCCGGGCGCTCTTTGGCACCGACGTTGATTGCACGCTACCGCAGAGTCAGGAGGCTAATAAGCCGTCAGGCAGGCCTAACTGATATACCTGAATTTTATAGCTTGGCGTGCAGCCCCGGCGGGCTGGGGGATACAGCCGACTCGCCAGTCTTGAGGCCTCGCGATACGCGGTTGGCTAGGCATTCCAAGGTGCGCAAATGCGATTACACTCACAGCACTTTCGACGCATATCGCGCCGAGCCCGATGCTGACTGGCCTGGTAATGGATGTCGTTCAACTCAAGACCCTGATTCATGTGGCCGAGCTGGGCAGTCTCAGCAAGGCCTCCGATCGTCTTCACATCGCACAGCCGGCCCTGAGCCGGCAAATTCGATTGCTGGAAAAGGAGCTCGGTACTTACCTGTTTGATCGGCATGGGCGAGGCATGGAGATTACCGACGCCGGTCGCGAAGTGCTGGCCCATGCCACCCGAATCATGGAAGAAATGGAGTCCATCCGAAGCTCGGTGGTGGGCGGAAAAACCTCTTTTCGGGGAACGGTGGTTATCGGGACAACGCCTACGGTGGCGGAAATCGTCACCGTCCCTCTGGTGCGCAAGATCAAGGAGGCGCATCCGAATCTCGGCATCAGGTTTTCCTCGGCCTTCAGCGGCTACCTGCTGGATTGGGTTCAGCGTGGCGAATTGGAACTGGCGATTTCATACGATCCGCAACCCCTGCACACGCTGCGTATTGTGCCGGTGATGATGGAAAACCTGCTGTTGGTCGGCCCTGCCAGCGCCAACCTGCGTCTTGATACGCCGGTGTCGTTCGCGTCTCTGGCCGAGCAGCAATTGGTACTGCCCAGCGCCCGACATGGCCTTCGGGTGATTCTGGATAACTGTGCGCGTGAAGTCGGGATCAAGCTCAAGACCAGCGTTGAAGCCGACTCCTTTGGCGCGATGATCGACCTGGTCCGCAATGGCTTCGGTTTGACCGCTTTGCCGTTGGCCTCGATTTACGCGCAAATCGAAGCGGGCGTGCTCAGTGCTGCACCGTTGGTCGACCCCGTTCCCATGCGTAAATTGGTCCTGGTCTTTCCCGCGGACAGGCGAGTCAGCCCGGCCGCGAAATTTGTCGGGGAGGCTTTTATCGAGATCGCTGCGGATCTGGTCAATCGCAAGATCTGGGCTGGGCACTTGCTCTAAGCAATCCCTGCGACACCGATATCACTTCTTCGACGATTTACTGCTGGCGGGGATGTGCAAGTAAGACATCACGCTCTCAGTTAGCTCGGTCGCCAGCTTGACCGCTTCTTTATTGCGCGCCATCACACCCGCCACCAATCCTTCGATCAAGGCGAGCACGGCGATGTTGGAGCTGGTCATGACCGGATGGTCGGCGGGGGCAAACAGCACGTGTTCGGCAATGCTGGTGAGCGGCGATGCGGGTGAGTCGGTGATCGCCAGCACCGAGGCGCCGCGCTCATTGGCGAAGCGTGCGAGTTGCAGGGTATCGAGGGAATAACGCGGCAGGGAGATCGCCAGCAACACATCCTGATCGGTGATGGCGGCCAGGCGGTAAGCGGCGTTTTCGTTGCCGCCCTCCATGCTGATGGCGGTGGCGTCTGCACAGAAGGGCATCAGGGTCGAGGCCGCGAGGCCGGCGAAGTAGACGCTGTTGCCAAAGCCCAGGATGTAAATTTTGCGTGCTTCGATCAGGCGGGTGACGAGCGCTTCAAAGGTGTCTGCGTGGTTGTTGGTGGCTGCCGTGGCGAGGTTGCTGGTGGCGCTCTGGATTTGCTCATGCAGGCCAAATGCACCGCCAGGACGATGCGCCAGTTCGTTGCGCAGTTTGTCGACCGGCGACACCATCTGCTGCAACGTCGCGACCAGCTCGGCCTTCATGCCGGTGTAGCCACCCAGGTTCAGTGCCTTGGCCAGACGATTGACCGCGGCCGGCGAGGTGGAGGTTTCATGGGCCATTTCTTCGATAGAAAACGGGCGCCGATCAGGGCGCCCGTTTTTTCATTCCGGTATCAAGGTATTTGTTTTGCTCATCCCTCGGCTTTCGTCGATTTGATGAGGTTGTTGCGCAGTTTCACGATCGCGTTCTGCAACTGTGCGAACTCTTCCGGTTCCAGACCCGTTGCGTGGGAAAGGCCCTTCTCGGGGCGGTCTTCGCGTAGCTGTCGACCGCTTTTCGTCAGGCTGATCCGCACCTGTCTTTCGTCCTCGGGATCACGCTGCCTCTGCAGATAGCCCATCGCTTCCAGCTTCTTCAGGATCGGTGTGAGCGTGTTCGATTCGAGAAACAGCTTCTCGCCCAGGCTGCCCACGGTTTGGTGGTCTTCCTCCCATAGCGCAACGATGGTGATGTATTGCGTATAGGTGAGCCCCAAGTGCTCGAGTATCGGCTTATAGGCCTTGCCGAAGGCCAGGTTCGTGGAATAGACCGCAAAACACAGGAAGTCGGAGAGCTTCAGATCAGCGGGGACGGTCTTGTCAGTGCGTTTCATGTGCTTCCTCGTTGGCCAAAGTAGAAGGCTCGCAAAGGCAAAATATACCTCGTATACGATTGTGTCGGAACAGCTCTGATTGTTGACGGTGGCCGGTTCGACAGCAACGTCTGACCGGCCGCACGTATGGGTTTGTGATTCGTATGCGCTTAAAGCGCATGCGATGTATTTGAGGGGGAAATGCTAAGCCGTGAGAACGTTCAGGGCCACGTCGATATTGCCGCGCGTCGCCTTCGAGTACGGGCAAATTTGATCCGCGGTGTGCGCCAGTGTCGTCGCAACGTCGTGCGCCAGACCCGGCACGCGGAGCGTCAATCGAGCCTGAAGGAAGTAGGCCGCGCCGGTCTGGCCCAGATCGACTTCGATGTCGACCGACAAATCAGACGGCAGCACCACGTTCATGTCATTGGCCACCAGCCCGACAGCGGCGGTGTAGCAGGCCGACCATGCACCGGCGAACAATTGCTCGGCGGTCGGGTGTGGCTGAGCAGCGGCGAACACGTGCGCCGGTTTCGCGCTTCCAGGCGACGACAGCGTGATGTCGAGGCTGCCGTTATGGCCACGCGACGTGCTGCCAGCGGCGCTGGCGGTGGTGTGAGTCTTGCCGGTCATCAGGACTTTTTCGATCTTGCTCATGGGGTGGATCCTCAACGTTTCGAATGATGTGATTTGTGTGTCGTATGCGTTTGTATCGCATGCGATGTAATAATAATTGCGCAGGCACCCATCGATGTCAATCAGTCGGGTTGCGCCGCCCGACGAGTGGCCGGGCAATACGCCGTCCGACTGTTTCAGCGATGTGCCGAATTCGTCATCAACCCGACCTAAAGCGATCAAGCCGTGAGCCTTGGACTGGACCAGTCTGACCGGTCTATCCAAGGAGATGACCATGATTCGACTGACCCTGATCGAAGCCCGTGAATTGGCCGAATCGATCCTGTTGCACAACGGTTTTAACCTGGCCCATGCGCAAGCGGTGGCGGCGACGGTGATCGCCGGTGAGCGCGATGGCTGTGCCTCTCACGGTTTGTACCGGATTCTGGGCTGCGTGAATTCCCTGCGGGCCGGCAAGGTGTCGGCCGACGCCGAGCCACGGGTGATCGACCAGGCGCCGTCGATTGTGCGGGTGGATGCTGGCGGTGGTTTTTCGCAGTTGGCGTTTCAGGCAGGTTTGCCGCTGCTGGCGGAGAAAACCCGGGCCAACGGGATTGCGGCGTTGGCGATCAATCGTTGTGTGCATTTCTCGGCGCTGTGGGTGGAGATCGAGCAGTTGACCGCCGCCGGGCTGGTGGCGCTGGCGTGTAATCCGAGTCATGCCTGGGTGGCGCCGGCCGGGGGACGGGTGCCGGTGTTCGGCACCAATCCCATCGCCTTTGGCTGGCCGCGCGAGGGGCAGGATCCGTTTGTGTTCGACTTCGCCACCAGTGCGATTGCCCGTGGCGATATCGAGTTGCATCGGCGTGCCGGCAAGGCGATTCCCGAGGGCTGGGGCGTGGACGCCGAGGGGCGGCCGAGCACCGATGCCAGCGTGGTGCTCGACGGCGGCGCGATGCTGACGTTCGGTGGGCACAAGGGCTCGGCGCTGGCGGCAATGGTTGAGTTGATTGCCGGGCCTTTGATCGGTGACCTGACCAGTGCCGAGTCGCTGGCTTACGACGCGGGCAGCAAGTCATCGCCGTACCATGGCGAGTTGATCATCGCGCTGGATCCGCGACGTTTTCTGGGAGCGGCCACTGAAGAG
Organism: Pseudomonas sp. P1_A1; assembly: GCF_056406935.1. NCBI lineage: Bacteria > Pseudomonadati > Pseudomonadota > Gammaproteobacteria > Pseudomonadales > Pseudomonadaceae > Pseudomonas > Pseudomonas sp. P1_A1. The sequence goes on from NZ_JBFTZE010000022.1 coordinate 63,779, forward strand.
CACTTGGCCCGGGCCGAGGTGTTGTTTCAGGGGATTGAAGGGCAGGGGGCGCGCTTGCCGTCGCAACGGCGTTATGCGGCGCGGAAGCACAGTTTGGTGGAGGGCGTGCAGATTCCCGAGGCGCTGTACAACGATCTGAAAGCACTGCTGAGTTGATAATCCGAGCTCCTGTGGGAGCGAGCAGGCTCGCCCCACAGGAGGTGGTGTTGTCAGACCGGTTCGCGGTGGCTGGCGCCATCGACCAGGCGGGCAATGCCCAGCGGGTTGGCGTTTTTCAGGGCGTCGGGCAGCAAGGCATCCGGGCAGTTCTGGTAGCACACCGGGCGCAGGAAGCGCTCGATGGCCAGGCTGCCGACCGACGTGCCACGGGCGTCGGAGGTCGCCGGGTAAGGACCGCCATGCACCATCGCATCGCACACTTCAACGCCGGTCGGGTAGCCATTGAACAGTACCCGGCCGGCCTTTTGTTCCAGCAGCACCAGCAGATCGGCGTGTTCGTGCAGGTCCTGCGCTTCGCCGATCAGGGTGGTGGTGAGTTGCCCGTGCAGGCTGTGCAGTGCCTGTTGCAGCTGCGCCTTGTCGGCCACTTCGACGACGAGGGTGGTCGGGCCGAACACTTCTTCCTGCAACAGCGGATCACCCTTGAGCAGCAGGCTGACGTCAGCCTTGAACAGTTGCGGCCGGGCTTTATTGCCGTGCTGGTCCTGGCCTGCCAGATGGCTTATCCCTGGATGGTCGACTAACGCCTGCACACCTTTTTCGTAGCTGGCGAGGGTGCCGGCGTTGAGCATGGTTTGCGCCGGTTGTTCGGCCATCAAGGCGCTGAGCCGCGCGGTGAACGCGCTGAACTGTGGTGAGCCAATACCGATCACCAACCCCGGATTGGTACAGAACTGACCGCACCCCTGAACCACCGACGCCACCAGTTCACCGGCGATTTTTTCGCCCCGTGCGCGCAGGGCTTCAGGCAATACCAGCACCGGGTTGATGCTGCTCATTTCGGCGAATACGGGAATCGGTTGTGGCCGTGCGGCGGCCATGTCACAGAGGGCGCGACCGCCTTTGAGTGAGCCGGTGAAACCGACGGCCTGGATCGCCGGGTGCTTGACCAGCGTTTCACCGACGCCCGCGCCGTAGATCATGTTGAACACGCCTTTGGGCATGTCGGTTTGCTCGGCGGCGCGGATGATTGCATCGGCCACGCGTTCAGCGGTCGCCATGTGTCCGCTGTGGGCCTTGAACACTACCGGGCAACCGGCGGCCAGAGCGGCGGCGGTGTCACCGCCGGCGGTGGAAAAGGCCAGGGGGAAGTTACTGGCGCCGAACACGGCCACCGGGCCGACGCCGATCCGGTATTGGCGCAGGTCGACCCGTGGCAATGGCTGACGTTCGGGCAACGCGCGGTCGATGCGCGCCCCGTAGAAATCGCCCCGGCGCAGCACCTGAGCGAACAGGCGCATCTGGCCGCTGGTACGGCTGCGTTCGCCCTGGATGCGTCCGGCTGGCAGGGCGGTTTCGCGGGTGACCAGGGCGACGAATTCGTCATCCAGGGCATCCAGTTGCGCGGCGATGGCCTCGAGAAAATCTGCACGGCGTGTCGCCGGCAGATTGCGGAAAACCGGGTAAGCGGCAGCAGCAGCCTGGGCGGCGGCGTCCACTTCTTCCACGGTGGCTTGCATGAAAGAGAGGGGCAACGCTTCGCCGGTACTGGCGTCATGGCTGCGCAGGGTGATGCTGCCAGCGGCGCTGCGGGCGCCGCCGATGTAGTTGTGGCCGATGATCTGGGGCATGGAAAAACTCCTGTCGGGAACGGGGCAAGATTTTTGTTGTTTGTCGGAATGCAAAGATCGCAGCCTGCGGCAGCTCCTACATGGATCGCCATGGATCGCTTGTGTAGGAGCTGCCGAAGGCTGCGATCGTTTAGGGCCTCAAGCCAACGAATCACCCCGGCGCGCAGCGGCCGGCACGGCGTTATCCAGAGCAGCAATACGCGCAGCGGATTCAGCATCCACCTGATGCAACGACTTGCCGCGGGTTTCCCGGGTCAGGCCGACGGCCACGATGGAGATCAGCGCGGCACCCACCAGGTACCAGGCGATCGGTGTCGAGCTGTGGTACTTGTTGAGCAGGGTGATGGCGATCAGCGGCGCGAGGGATCCGGCGAAGATCGGCGCCACCTGGTAGCACAGCGAAAGGGCGGTGTAGCGAACATGGGTCGGGAACATTTCGGCCATCAGCGCCGAGTAGGGCGCATAGGTCATCGACTCGATGGCCAGGCCCAGGGTGATGGCGCCGATGATCAGCCAATTGTTGCCGGTGTCCATCATCGGGAAACCGACAAAGCCCCAGAATGCGGTGAGCACCGCGCCGGTAAGGTAGATCGGTTTGCGCCCGACGATATCCGACAGATACCCCATCAACGGAATCAGGAAGAAGTGCACCAAGTGCGCGCCGAACATCAGCAGCAGAATTTCCGAGGTGTCCTTGTGCACCACCAGTTTCAGGTAGGTGATCGAAAAGGTGACCACGGTGTAATAGAGGATGTTCTCGGCAAACCGCGCGCCGATCCCCACCAGCACCGCGCGCCAGTGATGACGCAACACTTCCACCACGCCCAGTTGTTGCTGCTTGGTCTGCGCTTGGCGGGCCTGGGCCTCCTTGAAAATCGGTGCGTCATCGACGCTGGTGCGAATCCAGTAGCCGATCAGTACCACCACCGCCGAGAACCAGAACGCCACGCGCCAGCCCCAGGCGAGGAATTGTTCCTCCGACAGGTTCGACGACAACAGCAGCAGGGCGACGGTCGCCACCAGGTTGCCGGCCGGCACCCCGGCTTGCGGCCAACTGGCCCAGAAGCCTCGTCGATTGTCCGGGCAGTGTTCGGACACCAGCAGAATCGCGCCACCCCATTCACCCCCGAAGGCGAAACCCTGGATCAATCGCAGCAACACCAATAACACTGGCGCGGCATAGCCGATGCTGTCGAAGCCGGGCAGGCAACCCATCAGGAACGTGGTGATGCCGACCACCACCAGGCTCAGTTGCAGCAGGCGTTTGCGGCCGAACTTGTCACCGTAGTGACCGAACACCAGCCCGCCCAACGGACGGGCGAGGAAGCCGACGGCGTACAGGGCGAAGGCGGCGATGATGCCGTCAATCGGGCTGTCGGTCTGGCGGAAGAACAGCTGGCCGAAGACCAATGCCGAAGCGGTGCCGTAGAGAAAGAATTCGTACCACTCGGCGACAGTGCCGGCCATGGCGGCGGCCACTACGCGTTTGAGTCCCGAGGGGGTGGTTGCGCTTTGCGTGTGTAAAGGATTGGACATGCTGGCGTTTCCTGTAGAGGCGCGAAAACAGGTAGCCGGGCCGGGGCCGCAAGGGCCGGCCCGGCAATCACTCAGAGGCCGACGTCCGGCAGCTCCGGACGATTGGCCATGGCCTTGGCCATGATCTGCTCGACGAACTCCCGATCAGCTTGCGGCAGTGCCAGGCGTGGCGGACGGGTCAGCGCGCTGCCGCGACCGGCGATGGCTTCGCAGAGTTTGATGCACTGCACCAGGTCGGCACGGGCATCGAGGTGCAGGATCGGCATCAGCCATTCGTAGATCGGCATGGCTTCGGCGAAGCGACCGGCCTTGGCCAGGCGGAAGATGGTCTCGCCTTCTTTCGGGAATACGTTCGACATGCCCGAGACCCAGCCTTCGGCCCCCACCGCGATGCTTTCCAGCACCACGTCATCGAGACCTGCGAACAGCACGAAACGGTCGCCGACTTCATTGCGCACGTCGATGAAACGGCGGGTATCGCCGGAGGAATCCTTGAAGCACACCACGTTGTCGCAGTCGGCCAGGGAAATCAGGATGTCCGGGGTGACGTCGTTTTTGTAGATCGGCGGGTTGTTGTAAACCATCAGCGGTACGTCGGCGTTCTTCGCCACGTAGCGGTAATGCTCGGCGGTTTCGAAAGGCTTGGAGCCGTAGACCAGCGCCGGCATCAGCATCACGCCGTCGACACCGACCCTGCGCACCGCGTTGGCCACCTTGGCCGCTTGCACGCTGGTGAATTCAGCCACACCGCAAATCACCGGCACGCGGCCGCGAGAGGCGTCGACCGCGACTTCGGTCACGGCGATTTTTTCTTCGGCGGTCAACGAGGTGTTTTCCCCCACCGAACCACACACCACCAGCCCCGATACGCCGTCACGGATCACGTTGGAAATCACCTGATGGGTTTTTTCCAGGTTGATGGAGAAGTCATCGTTGAATTGAGTGGTCACCGCGGGGAAGACGCCACTCCAGTTAATGCGCTTGCTCATTGTTGCCTCCGGTTCGTTTATTGTATTTCGTATACGATATTTTAAATGCCGATACTCGGCCAGTGGTTTTTTCAATCAATCAGGGTTTTTTATAGCCGTTGGTCTGGGGGAGTTTCAGGCACCTGGCCAGGTGTCTGACAGGCGATAGCCCTGTGGCCAGGGATCGCTGGGGTCGAGCAGCAATTGGTGGGTGCCGGTGATCCAGGCCCGGCCGGAAATGCACGGGTAGATCGCCGGGCGGCCGGCCACTTCGGTCATCGAATCGATGCGGCAATGGAATTCGGAACCGAGGATCGAACGGCCGATAAAGCGCTCGCCGACCTGCATCAATCCCTTGGCCTGCAACACCGCCATACGCGCCGAACAACCAGTGCCGGTGGGCGAGCGGTCGATCTTGCCGGGTTGAATCACCACGGCGTTGGCCCCGGTGGCGATGCCGTTTTCAACCACGATGGGCGCGGCAATCTGGCAGAAGGAAATATGCGACCACTCGGGGTTCAGCGGATGGACGAAGCCCAGTTGTTCATTGGCCGCGCGGGTGATTTTCAACCCGACCTCGACCAGCTCGGCCGCCTCATCGGGGCGGATAGAGAAGCCCAGGCGTGCGGCGTCGGCGATGACAAAACTGTCGCCACCGTACGCGGTGTCGACCTGTAACGAGCCGAGGCCTTCGACTTCGATCCAGGCGTCGAGGCGGTCAGCGAAGGAGGGCACGTTCTTGATTTCCACCCGTTCGACCTTGCCGTCGCGACAATCGGCCACGGCCTCGATCAAGCCGCCGGGCGCTTCGAGCACCAGCCGGGTTTGCGGTTCGGTCATCGGCAGGATGCCGCTGTCGAGCAGCACCGTGGCGACGCACAGCGAGTTGGAGCCGGACATCGGTGGCGTGTCGGCCGGTTCCATGATGATCCAGGCCATTTGCGCCCGAGGGTCCTTGGCTGGCACCAGCAGGTTGACGTGGCGGAACACGCCGCCGCGGGGTTCGTTGAGGACGAAATTGCGCAGGGTTTCATCCTTGGCGATCCAGCGCGATTGCTCCCACACGGTGGCGCCGGGCGGTGGGGCGACACCGCCGACGATCACGTCGCCGACTTCGCCTTCGGCGTGGCAGCTGACCACATGAATGACTTTCGATGAACGCATGGCTGACTCCTTTTATCGCCTGTCGTTACTTCACTGATTTGAGAAACGCCGCCGTTTCCGCATGCACCGGATTGCCAATCACCTGATCCGGCGAGCCGATCTCGTGCACCAGGCCATTGCGAAAGAACGCCACGCGGTCGGACACATCGCGGGCAAAGCGGATTTCGTGGGTCACCAGCACCATGGTCATGCCGTCTTCGGCGAGCATGCGCATGGTGTCCAGCACCTCGCCGACCAGTTGCGGGTCGAGGGCCGAGGTGGCTTCGTCGAACAGCATGTAGTCCGGCGACATGGCCAGGGCGCGGGCGATCGCCATGCGTTGCTGCTGGCCTCCGGACAACTTGCCGGGGAAGGTCTTGAGCTTGTCGCCAAGGCCCACGTGGGTCAGTTGCTGCACCGCCAGCGCCTCGGCGTCGCACTTGCTTTTGCCCAAGACCTTGCGCGGCGCCAGCATCACGTTTTCCAGCACGGTCAGGTGCGGGAAGGCATTCCACTGCTGGAACACGATGCCGATTTTCTGCCGCAGGCGGTTGAGGTCGGTGGCGCTGTGATGAACCTCGACGCCATCGACGCGGATGTTGCCTTTCTGGATCGGCTCCAGGCCGTTGATGCACATCAGCAGGGTCGATTTGCCGGAGCCCGAGCCGCCGATGATCGACACCACTTCGCCCTTGTCCACCGTCAGGCTGACACCCTTGACCACGGCCAGATCGCCGAAGGATTTATGTACGTTGTCGATCTCAATCATTTTCTTGCCACCTTCTTTCCAGACGAGCGCCCAGGCGTGCAACCACCAGGCTCATGACGTAATAGATAAGGCCCGCGACGCACAGCACCAGCAACGGTTCCTGAATGCGGGTGACGATGGTTTGCGAGGCGCGCAGCAGTTCGACGATGCCGATCCACATCACCAGCGCGGTGTCTTTCATCACCCCGAGCACCAGGTTCAGCCAGCCGGGAAAAGCCACCCGGGTAGCCATCGGCAGGACGATCCAGCGCAGGTCCTGCAAAAAGCTCAGGCCTAGCGAGCGACTGGCCCGCCGCAAGGTGAACGGCACCGACAGCACGCCGCTGCGCACGATCTCGGTGAAGTACGCGGCGGTGTAGACCCCCAGCACAATGCAGCCGACGCTGAAGGCGCTGAGGTTCAAGCCGACGATGCTTTTGAGCGAGTTGAACAGCACGAACTGAATCAACAGCGGCACGCTGCGAAACACGTCCAGCACCCAGGCCAGGGGCAGGCTGGCCCGTGGCAACAGCGCTCGCAGCAGGCCAAACAACAGCCCGGCGAAGGAGCCGAGGATGATCGACCAGAACGTCAGTTGCAGGGTGACCCAGGCGCCATCGAGCAGGAACAGCAGGTCATTCCAGGAAAAACTGGTGGAAAACATGGTCAAGCCCTCAGTAACGGAACAACCGCCAGGCCATCAGCCGGGCTGACGCGACGATCGCCTTGGCAATCAGGTAATACAGCGCCGCGGCGATGGCGAAGTATTCGAAGGTGCGGAACGTTTTGACGTTGTAGTCTTGGGTCACCCCGGTCAGGTCATTGTTCAACCCGACGATCACCCCCAGCGACGTCATCAGCACCGCCCAGACCATCTGATTGGTCAGCGGGTAGAAAACGATCCGCAACAGCTGCGGGACGATGATCATGCGGTAGGCCTGGAAGGCACTCATGCCCAGCGAACGCGCGGCGCGCACTTGGGTGTCGGGTACGGCCTTGAGGCCGCCGCGAAAGTTCTCCGCCAGATACCCGGCATTGTTGAAGGTGATCCCGGCCAGCAGGGCGAACCATGAGCTGACGTGCAAGCCCAGCGAGCCGAGGCCGAAGTAGAGGACGTAGATCTGGAACAGCGACGGGGTGTTGCGCGCGATCGATACCCAGCCGTTGCCGATGCCGCGCAGCAGCGGGGTTTTGCTTTCGCGCATCACCGTCAGGGCCAGGGCGATCAGCACGCCGAAGATCATCGACAGCGCGGCGGTCTCGAAGGTGACCCAGGCGCCGGCGAGCATGTCCGGCAGGGCGCGCAGGGTGGCGCGCCATTGGAAGGTGTAATCAAACATGCGCGAGCGTCTCCTGAGGGGTGGCAATGTTCAGCCAGGCCGGCAGACGACCGCTGGCCGTGGCACTGCAAGCGGTATCGACGCATTCAGCCAGGCTGGCGAAATGCACCTTGCGGCCCACCAGGCCGGGTGCGTAATGGGCGTATTTGCCGGAGTTGGTCATCAAGGTTGTTGCACCCGGCGGGATCACCGGTTCGCCGAGCATGCACCAGCAGGTATCGGTGACCAGGGTCGCGCCGAAGGCTTCGATCACGGCGATATGCCCGGCTTCGCGAGCCTGCTCCAGCACGGCGCGGCCGCAAGTAATGGCGAGGACCACCTCAGGGTGTTTGTGCCGACCCAGGCACAGTCGCGCCAGGTGAGCGAACTCGCTGAGAGAGAAATGCGGGTTACCCAGCGAGACCACATCCACCCGGCTGTCGCGGGCACTGTTGAGTTCGCGCCAACTGACCAATAGATCCTTCAGACGGATTGTTTCCACGGGCAGGGCTACATCTCCCTCCAGCACCTGCGCCGGGTCGATAGCTTCCGGGGTGATCCCGGCGATATGGAACAAGGGAGCGGCAGAGGTGGTGGCAAACGCCGCGCCGAACGCCTTGAGGTCGTCCAGGCTCGGCTTGCGGTTTTCCAACCCGCGCACCAGTGGAATCCGGCTGCCCGCCAGCGCGCCGATGTGGTAACCGAGCAACGGGTAGAAGGCATCGTCCAGTTCCCCCAGGGCGGGCACCTCGACCTGCAGTCGGGCCTTGCGTTGGGCGTCCAGGTGGCAGCCGATCAACGGGGCGCGGCCGGTCAGGGCGATGCAGATGTCCAGGTAGTCCGGGTACTTCAGGGTGCGTGCACCCAGCACGCTGTTGGCGTAGACCACCGCGTTGGATTCGGCCCAGACGATCTGCTCGCCCGCCTTCGGCGCACTGTCGAGCAGGTAGGGCGCGCAGGTGAAACTGAGTTGCGCACCCATCGCCATATAGGCATCGCCCAAGGCACTGGCCGGTTCGCCGAGCGCCGGGTCGATGCCCAATTCGCGCCAGCGGCGCTGGTCCACGGAAATTGAATTGAGGGTGGTGGGCACCCGCACTTTGGCGCCCCATTGCACCAGTTGTTCGGCAAAGCGCAGGCTCGCAGGTCCGGTGTAGATGCAGCCGTCGATGTGCGCCTGGGTGACATCCACCAGGCGGCGGGCACCTTGCAGTTCGGCCATGCGCAGGACGATCTGCATAGCCACTTGCGTAGCCTTGCCATGTTGGCCGTCGAGCAGCGCCCGGTCGTGTTCGGTGAGTTCGATCGGGGCGCTTGGGTCTTGCGTTTGCAATGGGCTGTCGAGTGCCTGCCAGGCATCGCCCGGCAGGTGTTCGAACACGGTTACCGAGGCGCCGTCGACCCGAGCGAAGGCCTTGCCGCGCAACGCGGCGAAGGCCTCCCGGCCGATGCACAGCACCGGCAGGGAGCGCTCGAAAATCGTCTGCGCGACGAGCACGCCCAAGGTCAGGATCTCATCGGGTTCGGCCAGCACCAATGCAGCCGGTGCGTGGCCGTTGCTGATCAGTTCCATCAACACGCTACTGCCGGTGCACGAGCCGCGACCGCTGGGGATGGCCAGCACGCGGCCGGCCAGGTGTTCGCCGCTGAGGGGGTGGTGACGGTCAATGATCTCGCCGCTAAACGGATCGACCCCGCCCCAGAAACTCAACCCGATATCGGCGAACAGCAGGGCGCCCTCGGCGGCGCCCGCGACCAGGCTGCGACCGGTCAGAGAAGTGGGCCTAGGCATGCCGGATACCTCAGTAGTAGACCTGGGGCACGGTCAGGTTGGTCGGCGGGATTTCAGTGCCGACCCATTTGACGAACAGCTCTTTGTAACGACCGGTGCGCACCTGCTGGTTGACGAACAGGTTGAGGTAATTGAGCAGGCCATACTCGTTGCGCTTGGCACCGAGGGAGACATAGTCGATCACGTACGGCGCGTTACCGGCGACTTTCAGGTTTTTGTATTTGCCCGACTTGAGGGTGGCGGCGGCCACGGTGTTGGTGACCACGGTGGCGTCGATATGGCCTTGGGCAACCGCCAGCAGGGTGTCGTTCTGCGACTGATAGGCGCGGAAGGTGCCGGTGCCCCAGTTCTTCACGTCTTTCTCCAGGGCGATGGCCTCATAGGTGCCGCTGGTGTTGCCCACGGGTTTGCCCTTGAGGTCATCGAAGCTGTTGATGCCGGTGTCGTCGCGGGTCAGCACCACCATCTGGAAGGCGAAGTAGGGCACCGTCAGGCCGACAGTCTTGGCCCGTTCGAGGGTGTCGGAGGTGGAGGCGACGATCACATCGGCCCGCCCGGAGACCAGCGCCGGAATACGGTCCGGGAACGGCGTCTCGACCACTTCGGCCTCGACCCCGAGGATTTTCGCCAGGTCACGGCAGTAGTCCACGTCGAAACCGGCCGGGTTGTTACCGGCATCGCGGAAACCCATGGGCGGGAAGTCCAGGGTCACGGCGCAGCGCAGCTTGCCCGAACCGATGATGTCGTCGAGCTTGTCGGCCTGGGCGGTGGCAATGAAGCAGGTACTGAGAACAGCGCTGAGGGCTACGGCAAATGCGGGGTTTTTCATAGAGGCCTCGTTGATGTGAGTGCTGTTGGATATCGTATTGGGGATTTCGTATACGATATTAAGTATAGCAATCAACGTGCCCGTTTCCAGGCCGAGACGTGAATTTGTTGGCAGGCCTTGGAGTAGAGGTGTTGCGGTGCGTCAGGGGGATGTTATGAGGGACCAGGTCCGCGATGGCGGGTGTTACAGATGGGAGCAATGGTTGTGCGGGGCGCCCCTTTAAGGAACATCTGCCCTGAAAGTCAAAAGATCGTCCGAACGCGGCCCGATCTTTTGACTTTGCTTTTGCTGGCTAGCCCTGCGGATCGAGGTTATCCAGCACTCGATTCACCGCCAATTCACCGAGCATGACCACCGATTGAATCCCCAACATCACGTTGCGATGTGGCATGTCCATCAACCCGGCGAACTCACTGAGCATCATGCTCGCGGACGCCAGGGATTCGCAGGCGTTGACCAGCAGGGTTTCGTTATCGACCTTGGGGCCGACGTGGTAAATGGTGCTGGGTTTGCGCTTGGTGTCTTTGGGGATGGGTGGTTTGAGGTAGTGGTCGAGGGCGCGGTCGGCGGCTTCGTGGAGCTTTCTGGAATCGAGGGATTCGTAGGGGGAAACGTCGTCGGTTTCCGGAGGATTGGGTGTTGGTTTGAACATAGATGGAACTCCAGATATTAAAAGTGGAGCCATCACCTTCGCTACCAAACGAAGAGGTGGTGGCCATACGCAGGTTGGTAGACCGGTCATCTGGCAACCCGGCGCGCCCAAGGGCGCCCTACGCATAGCCACCATAAAAACAGAGGACGAAAATAGTCTCTGCATTAGGTCGCGCTATGCGCCAGAAAACCGGGCTACCAAACCCGATCGCTGTTTTTCAGCGACAGGGAAACGATATAGCCCGGGCCACAGACGCACTAGCCGGCGGATTCTGGCGTAGTCGTAGGCAGCGGCGCAAGGATGTGTAGCCTGGGTGAGTATCTGGAGATGTCCACTAAACATCGCTGTTTAAAATCAAAAGATCGCAGCCTTCGGCAGCTCCTACGGATTCGGTGCTCGTCGCCATACCGCGGTCGAACACAGTCCCCTGTAGGAGCTGCCGAAGGCTGCGATCTTTTGATCTTTCCCACGCAGAGCGTGGGGCACATTTCGCCTAACGCTGAGTATCGCGATACTGACTCGGTGACAGACCAGTCAACGCACGAAACTGTCGGCTGAACGCACTGTGGTCGGTGTAACCACAGCGCAGGGCGATCTCGGTGATCGGCAACTCGGTGTGCAGCAACAGCCGCGAACCTTCTTCCAGGCGCGCCTTGTTGATCATCTGCCGTGGCGTGAGCTGGAACACCCGTTTGCAGTGACGCTCCAGTTGCGCCACGGAATAGCCGGCGATGGCGGTCAGTTCGGCGAGGCTGATGGGGCGGGCGAAGTGGCTGCGGATGTGCGCGTCCACGGCGGCGAGTTTCTGGAACGCGGGGTGATTGGACTGCGGCGATTGCAGGTCGCGGGAGATCCCGGCCAGGCCCACGATGTGGCCCTTTTCATCCTTCAAGGCGAGTTTGTGGGTCAGGCACCAGATCGGCTGGTTGCCGTAATACAGGTGCAGTTCCAGTTGGTCGGCCATCTCGCGACCGCTGGACAACACCCGTCGATCCTGTTCGGTGTACAGCGGGCCGAAGCGTTCCGGGAAGACCATTTCAGCGGTGAGCCCCAGCAGATCCTCGCGATGTTTGAAACCGCAACGCCGGGCCAGGGTCTGGTTGACGAAGGCGTAGCGGGCTTCGCGGTCCTTGATGAAAAACACCACGTCCGCCAGGGTGTCGAGCAGCGGCGCAATCGGCTGCAGGCTGTTCAACAGCGTGGGCAGGTCGCAGGGTTTGAAGGTGCTGAGCGAGGGGTACATGGCGCTGGGGTCTGAGGGCGACCCCGGGATCATAGAGGCTCGACAGCGCGGCCGAAACCCCCGAGGGGGAATCAGGCCGGCGGGGTGTCGTCCAGGCACATCAAGGTCTCGATTCGTGCCGGGCTGAAGGGTGGGCGGGGCGCTGAAGGTTGCCAGCCAAACAGGTGCTGCACCGCGCCACCACATACCCGGCCCTGACAGGCGCCCATGCCGCAGCGACTGGCCAGTTTGGCTTCGCGCCAGTCAGTGTGCCCGGTCAATGCGCCGTAGGGCACGTCTTCGCAGCGGCAGACCAGGGTGTCGGGGCGGGCCAGGGATTTGAGTTGCGGGTCGAGGGCGAAGGCCTGATTCAGTGCCTTGGCGAAACCCTGCCAGCGTGCCCGGCGTGGCCACAACTGGCGCGCCGCTTCAAGGTCACCGACTGCCGCGTGGCCCGCAATGGCACCTTCGACCAACGCCAATTCACTGCCACCAAACCCGGTGCATTCTCCCGCCGCAAAATGATCGACGCGACTGGCCTGCCAGGCATCCACGGCCAACGCCTGACCTTCGATGGCATAACCCAGTGCCTGGCCCAATTGAATGTTCGGGATCAAGCCGAAACCACAGGCCAGCCGATCACAGGCCAGTTCGACGATTTTGCCCTGCTGTTGCAGGCGCACACCTTCCAGCCGGTCAGTGCCAAGGGCGGCCAGCACATGCGTCGCGGTGCGGTAATGGCGGTCGAACAGGCTGAACGATTGCAGCCATTTGCCAGGCCAGCGGGGCAGTTGCGCGGCGAAACCGGCGACGACGGTGCGCGAGGCTTGCTCGGCGATGCGCTGGATCTGCGCGCCGTGTTTTTTCGCCGTGGCGGCACTCGCCAGCAACAGCGGGCCGCTGCCGGCGATCACCACGCGCTCACCCTGCACCGGCAGGCCCGCCTTGATCAGCGCCTGCAAACCACCGGCGCCGGTCACGCCGGGCAACGTCCAGCCGGGGAAGGGCAGCAGCAACTCGCGGGCGCCGGTGCACAGAATCAATCGGTGATAACTGATCAGCCAGCCGTCATCGTCATTTTCGACCAGCAGCTGTTTCGGACCGGGACTGGCGATCACCCGGGTGCCGGCGTGACGGCGAATGTTGCTGCACGCCTGCAATCGCTCACGCAGGCGACGGGCCTGATCGGGTACGTTGGCTTGAGGGCCGTCACGCCAGATTTGCCCGCCCGGCAGCGGATTGTCGTCGAGCATGACGATACGTGCGCCACTGGGGGCAGCGGCCAGGGCAGCGGCCATGCCAGCGGGGCCAGCACCGATGATCAGCAGATCGGCGTATTCGTTCATGGGCATGTCTGCACCTGCATGCCGTCACGGCACAGTGTCTGGCAGGCCAGGCGTCGCCGGCCGTCGATGGTCACCCGGCATTCCTGGCAAATGCCCATGCCGCACAGCGGTGCGCGGCGCTGGCCACTGACCGAAGTGCGCGTGCAGCCGTCGCTGCCCAGCGCCAAGGCTGCGGCGACGCTGGTGCCCTCGGCCACCTTCAAGGCGCGGCCGTCCAGCAGTAATTCAGGCATAGACAGGTTCTCCGAGGAAACGCTGGGGCAGATAGGGTTGTGCAGCCAGTGGCGGGGTTTCGTTGAACAGCTGCGCCACCAGCAAGTCGGCCGTGCCGGGGGCCGTGGTGACGCCCAACCCTTCGTGCCCGACCGCCAGCCACAAGCCCTGGTGCTGGGGGTGCTGGCCAACCAGCGGCAGGCCGTCGGGGCTGGCGGCGCGAAAACCGGTCCAGGCACGGATGCCGTTGAGCCGGGCCAGCCCCGGCATGTACTCGGCGGCACGCTTGAGCATTTTCGCCAACATCCAGCCTTCGACCTGCGGGTCGGTGGTGCCGAATTGCCGCGAGGCACCGATGAACAATTGCCCGGTGGGGCGCGGCTGAATATTGCAGGCGGTCGACGGGCCGGTGGCGTTGTGCGCGCTGGTGACGTAACCCAGCTCCACCAAGGTGTGGGTGACGGTGCGGGGGTAGCGGTCGGTAATCAGCAGGTGGCCTTTTTTCGGCTCGATGGGCAACTCCGGGCACAGGTCGCTGGCCTGAATGCCGTTGGCCAACACCACCGCTTCGGCCCGCAACCACTGACCGTCGTCAAGGCAGACGCGATTGCCATCGACCGCGCTGACCCGCGCCCGATGCTGACGGATGTTCGGTGTGTCGAGCATCCAGCGGGCCGTCGCCGGCGCATACAGAATGCCGTCGCCATTGATCAGCAAGCCGCCTTCCAGATCCTCGCGCAGTTCCGGTTCACGCTGACGCAAGGCACTGGCGCTGACCAGTTCACACGCCACGCCCTGGGCTTTCAGGTTCAGGTATTTACTGTGGGCGACCGCCATTTCCTCGGCGTTGGCCGCCAGCCACAGAGTGCCGTTGTTGCGGTAAGCGCAGCCGTCGGGCAGGTCCGGTGCCAGTTCACGCCAGCGTTGCAGGGAATATTGGCTCAGGGCCAATTCGGCCGGGTTGTCATCGAGCACCAGCAGGTGGCCCATGCCTGCCGCCGTCGCACCGTGCAGGCCGGCGTCCAGCACCAGCACCTGCAAGCCACGACGGGCCAGTGCCTGGGCGCAGGCGGCGCCGATGATGCCGGCACCGATCACGATCACATCGGCCACCAGGCCCTCGCTCATGGGCGAATGCCCCAGGCGAACGGGTCATCCTGTTCGATGATCAAACTGGCTTCGGCGCTGATAAAGGCACGGCCACGAATGGTCGGCACGATGCGCTCGCCTTGCCATTCATAAGAGCCTTCGAACTCGCTGCCGATAACACTGGCCTGACGCCAGATCTGCCCCGGCTGCAACTTGTCGTCGGCCGCGAGGCACGCCAGTTTGGCGCTGGTGCCGGTGCCGCACGGTGAGCGGTCATAGGCCTTGCCGGGGCAGAGCACGAAGTTGCGGCTGTCGGCGTGATCGTCATCGGCGAACAGTTCGATATGGTCGATCAACCCGCCGTCTTCGCCACGAATGCCCTGGGCCTCCAGCGCCTGCTGCACGGCGTAGGTATAAGCGGTCAGCGCGTCGAGGTTGTCGCCGGCCACCCGCAGGCCATGTTCGGCGATCAGGAAAAACCAGTTGCCGCCCCAGGCGATATCGCCAACCACCTGACCGATGCCCGGCACCTGCAACGCCAGCGCCTTGCGGTAACGGTAGGCCGGCACATTGCGCACGCTCACCGAATGGTCTTCGTGCAGGGTCGCCTGCACCGTCCCCACTGGCGTTTCGATGCGGTGCACGCCGGGGCCGATCTTGCCCAGATGCGCCAACGACGCCACCAGGCCGATGGTGCCGTGTCCGCACATGCCCAGGTAACCGGTGTTGTTGAAGAAAATCACCCCGGCACAGGCGCTCGGGTCCACCGGCGTGCAGAGCAGGGCACCCACCAGCACGTCGCTGCCTCGTGGTTCCAGCACACAGGCCGCGCGCCATTGATCGTGATGGTCGGCCAGCCGCTTGCGCCGTTCAGCCATGCCGCCGGTGCCCAGGTCAGGAAAACCGGCGGTCACCAGGCGGGTCGGTTCGCCGCCGGTGTGGGAGTCGATCACGGTGATGCGTTTCATGGGAGGGCCACGTCCGTTCAGATGAGTGAACGCAAGAGTGGCCTGTGTAGCGGGGGGGCGGCTTGATGGATTTATCCTGTGCCGATGACGAAATCGGCACAGCGGTCAGTGGGCGTGAGGCAGGTGCTCGAACAGGGTCTTGCAGACCCCGGCTATGTGTTCGTCCAGCAGCTTCACCGCCAGCTCCACATCGCCGGCACGACAGGCCGCGAGGATCTCACGGTGTTCGTGATCGGCCCGTTCCTTGCCGGCCGACAAGCTCATTTGCATGCGCAGGTAGCGCTCCAGCTTGTCGTTGACCGAACGAATCAGGCTGACCAGAAACGGCCGTTGCGCTGGTTCGTAGAGGCAGGCGTGCAGCTCCCAATTGAGCTCGGCCCAGCGGCCCACGTCGTCCTCGCCGATGAACTCCTGACAGATACGCTCGGCACGGGCGAAGGTTTCTTCGGTCATGTTGGGGATGGCCAGGCGCAGTATTTTGTCTTCCAGCAACATGCGCACTTCGAACATCTGCGCCAGCTCGGCATCGGACACCCGCGTGACCATCGCCCCGCGATTGCGCTGGAACATCACCAACCCTTCGGCTTCCAGCCGCTTGAGGGCCTCGCGCACTGGAATCTTGCTGACGTTGAACTGGCGGGCAATGTCGTCCTGGCGAATCGGTTCGTCTTCGGCGAAATGCCCGGCGACGATGGCGTCGCGCAGATGACGGGTGATGATTTCCGAGGTCGAAGGCGTATTGCCAAGGTCGGGAGCGTTGAGTTTGGGTAGGTTCACGGCGGCGATCGTTTGGAGTGAGATAGCGATAGGGTATACGAAATCCTTTCGCTGATCTTCCCGGGACCGCACGAACGTCAGGACGCTGGCTGTGCAATCCGATTATTCACCCCGGTCGCCGATTTGCTGCTTTACCGTATATGCGGAAAAACATATATTCGGCAAAACGCATATTAATGAGGCTTGCCTGTGTCGCGAAGCCCGTGTTGCTGTATGAAACCCAAACGCCGAGACCCGAAATGGCTGACTCTCTGACGCCGACCACTGTTTTCAAATGCCTGGCTGACGACAACCGGGTCCGCATGATGCTGCTCATCGCCCGTGAGGGAGAGTTGTGTGTCTGCGAGCTGACCTGTGCGTTGGATGAGAGCCAGCCAAAAGTCTCCAGGCATCTGGCGCAGTTGCGCACCAGCGGATTGCTGTCGGACCGTCGACAAGGCCAATGGGTTTACTACCGGTTGCACCCGAGCCTTCCTGACTGGGTGCTTCAGATGCTGACTGTCGTGCTTGAAACCAACCAGCACTGGCTAAGCGCGGATGCCAAACGCCTTGAACAAATGGGCGACCGTCCTGAGCGGGCAGCCGCCTGCTGTCCGGCTTGATGATTGCCAAAGCACCCTCCCTGACAACCGCTACAGAGCACCTCAACATGACTATCAAAGTGGGCATCAATGGTTTTGGTCGCATCGGTCGTCTCGCCATGCGCGCCGCCTGGCACTGGCCGGAGTTTGAGTTCGTGCAGATCAATGACCCGGCAGGCGACGCGGCGACGCATGCGCACCTGCTGAACTTCGATTCGGTGCATGGTCGCTGGAATGATCAAGCCAGCGCCGAAGGTAACTGCATTGTCATCGACGGCAAGCGCATCAAGGTTTCCGCCAACAAGGCGATTGCCGATACCGATTGGTCGGGCTGCGACCTGGTGATTGAAGCCAGCGGCAAGATGAAGACTGTCGCGGTGCTTCAGGCGTACCTCGACCAGGGCGTCAAGCGCGTGGTGGTCAGCGCTCCGGTGAAAGAAGAGGGCGCGCTGAACATCGTCATGGGCGTCAACCATCAACTGTTCAATCCGGCGGAACATCGCATCGTTACCGCTGCATCGTGCACCACCAATTGCCTCGCGCCAGTGGTCAAGGTGATCCATGAAGCGCTAGGCATCCGTCACGGCTCGATCACCACCATTCACGACCTGACCAACACCCAAAGCATTCTCGACCAACCCCACAAGGATCTGCGCCGTGCGCGGGCTTCGGGCATGAGCCTGATCCCGACCAGCACCGGTTCGGCCACCGCCATCGCGGAAATTTTCCCGGAGCTGCGCGGGCGACTGAATGGCCACGCGGTGCGCGTACCGTTGGCCAATGCTTCGCTGACTGATTGTGTGTTCGAGGTCGAGCGCGTCACCACGGTTGACGAAGTGAATCGGTTTCTCAAGGACGCGTCCGAGAACGAACTCAAAGACATCCTCGGTTTTGAGGAGCGTCCGCTGGTGTCCATCGACTACCGCACCGATCCGCGTTCATCGATCATCGATGCTCTGTCGACTATGGTCATCAACGGCACCCAGGTCAAAATCTATGCCTGGTATGACAACGAATGGGCTTACGCGAACCGCACCGTTGAATTGGCCAGGATGGTCGGTCTGGCCGTTTAAGGAGCGTTGATGAAAGCCTTGTCAGCCCTCGCGCCGTCGGTGCGGCAATACCTGCTTGTTACGGGCAATTACTGGGCTTTTACCCTCACCGACGGTGCCTTGCGCATGTTGGTGGTGCTGCACTTTCACGGGTTGGGCTACAGCCCGTTGCAAATCGCGGCGTTGTTCCTGTTCTACGAACTCTTTGGCGTGATCACCAACCTGCTGGGCGGTTATCTCGGCGCGCGACTGGGGCTGAACCGGACCATGAACATTGGGCTGGGGATGCAGGTGGTGGCGCTGTTGATGCTGACGGTGCCAGTCACCTGGCTGACGATCCCTTGGGTGATGGGGGCTCAGGCGCTGTCGGGGATCGCCAAAGACCTGAACAAGATGAGCGCCAAAAGCTCGATCAAGCTTCTGGTGCCTGACGGGCAACAGGGCACGCTTTATCAATGGATAGCCATCCTCACCGGCTCGAAGAATGCCCTCAAGGGCGTCGGTTTCTTTCTCGGCGGGGCATTGCTCGCCCTGATCGGTTTCAGAGGGGCGCTGCTGGCCATGGCAGGCGTTCTTTCGCTGATCTGGCTCGGCAGCTTGATCCTGTTGAAAAAGGACCTGGGCAAGGCGAAAGCCAAGCCCAGGTTCCGTGACATCCTCTCCAAGAGCCGGGCCATCAACATCTTGTCGGCGGCACGGATGTTCCTGTTCGGTGCCCGCGATGTCTGGTTCGTCGTGGCTTTACCGGTGTACTTGAGCAGCGTGTTTGGCTGGGACTTCTGGAAGGTCGGTGGATTCCTCGCGGCCTGGGTGATTGGCTACGGCATCGTGCAATCGCTCGCGCCGCGGATCACCGGCAAGCAACGAGGGCATGTCCCGGATGGCCGCGCGGCGTTTCTTTGGGCGGTTGCCTTGGCAGGCCTGCCAGCGGCAATCGCGCTGGGGCTGAACACCGGGTTGTCGCCACAGTGGGTGCTGTTGGGCGGTTTGATGATCTTTGGTGCGTTGTTCGCGGTAAATTCCTCACTGCACAGCTACCTGATCGTGTCCTACGCCAAGGAAGACGGCGTATCGCTGGATGTGGGCTTTTACTACATGTCCAACGCCATGGGACGGCTGATTGGCACCGTGCTCTCCGGTTGGGTTTTTCAGGTCTTCGGGCTGGAAGCGTGTTTATGGATATCCAGCGCATTTGTTATTTTCGCGGCACTGATTTCTGTTAGGTTGCCGAGGCATTCCAAAGTGCTCTAAATCGCTCTAAAGGTGCTGTTTCACGCGTTTTACACTTATCAATTGCAACTTCCATTTTTATTTATTTCGGTGTGACTGACATTTTTCAGGCGCCAAATATTTGAAGCTTTTTATATGTAACGAAAAGCGATTGTTCTTAGCGCAATTAATTCATACACACGCTTACAACCTAAGCCATACATTACCCACCAGAACAGACGGCGAGGAAAAACTACAACAACCTAATCACTAAAAACCTGACACAACAAAAACTAAAACCTCCTTATAAGTCGGTGAACATCATGATTAAAATCATGGCCTACTTTTTAATAGGAGCTGGTATTGCAGGATGCAACGGTATGGTAAAACCCGACTTGTCGGGGCCTGCCAATGATTCATATTTCTCAGTCTTCTCAGGCTTTCCCTTGCCTTATCTGTACACCGCCTCGGCCGTGCAATGGAACGAGGATTACGCCGTCACCACCCGCCACACCCCACTCATTCGCAACGTGATATACAGCTGCAGCACCGGTTGCGACCTGGTCTTCATCAAGCACAAGGCTGACGGCCATTATCCATCATGGCGCGCACCGCGCGTGGGTGAGCACATCACTGCCGTGGGAACGAGCCCGTATATGACAACGGTCAGCGGGCAAGGCAAGGTGTATCCGGCGCCTTTCATCAACAGTGATGAAGGCAGCGGCGAACGCTATGCCATCCATGATGCGCCGATGATCAAGGGAATGTCGGGTGGGCCCGTTATCGCCAATGACGGCAGCATTGTCGGTATTAATGTCGGATTCTTCTCCACCACACTTCACGATGTGAGTTTTCACCCTGGGGTAAAGGGCGCTGAGCGGATCAGTATCTTTATTCCTTACTCGATCATTCAGCGTGAGTGGGGGTTGATGCAGGCACAGCTTAATGATCAGCACGGCACGAAATATGCCCAGAAGTAGTGTTGGGTTGTCACCCGGTTGGTATGGGGTGACAGCTCTTTAGCTCGTTATTGAATCCAGGCGTATATTGATAGTGTCGATCCCGTTAGTTGAGGCGATAGCCGGTCGTCGGTGGTGACGGGGGGCTGGAGGTGTTACATGAGCCAATATCAACGACTCTTTCTGATAGCCGGCCCAGCCATGCGTCATACTCCGGCGTTGGAACGAGCGGTCGCCATCGCCGAAGCCACTGGCGCAGCGCTGCACATCACGGTGTTTATCGAAGACTCTCACCTTTTGGGGTTGATGAGCGCCGGTGCGCGGTTTCGTGAGGCCTGTCAGCAAGAGAACGAAAAGTGGCTGAAGGATGAAGCAGATCTGATACGCGGGCGCGGGGTCACGGTAAGCACCGAAGTGCTTATAACCCGCAGCGCGTTGCAAGAGATCCTTCGGCATGTGGTAGAAATGCAGCCGGATCTGGTGATCAAGGACGTGCAGCACGAGTCTGCACTCAAGCGCGTTTTCGTTACGCCTCTGGATTGGCACCTGTTGCGCGAATGTCCGGTGCCTGTGCATCTGGTCAGCGAAGTCAGGTGTCCGCTGCCGCGGGTGATCGTGGCGGCGGTCGATCCGTCGCAACCCGAGACGCAGATCACCGGCATCAACGACCGCATCATCCAGGCAGCGAACGGATTGGCCATGCAATGCAACGCAGAACTGCATCTGCTGCATGCCTATGATCTATCGCTGACGCACATAGCCGACGCAGGCGCGGGTGCAGTGACGATGCCAGGCTTCAACAGTGACGTGCGCAAGTCTCTGCATAAGTCATTCATCGCATTGGCCGACCATTTTGGCGTGCCCACCGAGCGACAACACTTCGTTGCGGGGCCGCCCGGCAAAGCGCTGGCTGACTTTGCAGCGCATCACCGGGCCGATGTGATCGTCATGGGCAATGCGCATCGCAAGGGGTTGGGCAAGTGGGTGGGCAGTACGACGGAGCATGTTCTGTATCGAGTGCCCTGCAACATCTTCGCGGTCACGGGGTCAGCGGATCAGTGAATGGAGTTGTTGTTAAATGATTCGCGAGGGACGCCTCGGCGACCGGGGCGATTTTTTTTGTGGGCACGTGCCGAGATGTCCTCGAAGGTATCGCTATCGGTTGCCGCCAGGAGCTTGCCACCGTCCTTCAGGGTGGCCATGAAGGTCACTTCCGTGTTGTTGCCCGCGAGCAGATAGCCAGCGATGGCTCCGACCGGTCCCAACAACATCGCGCCCGCAATGCCCAGGCCGATGGCGCTCTTTATATTCTTGTTGGAGTCCGTGTTCTGGATCGTTAGATCTTTAAATTCCGAGACCGGGAAGCTTTTCCCCAGTCGTGGCTTAAGGGCCGTTTTGAGCGTGATGGTACCCGAGTGATATTCCCCGTCGCACTGCGGGAAGTCACCGGCGAGCACTATGATCTTTGCCATGTGGAGTATTCTCTGGGCGATCATTTTTGGGGTAGACATTGCGCGCGTCCAAACTCAAAACGTCAACGAGCTGACGATGAGTGGCAGCCATGGATTTGCGACACACAAGTATCAGTCTTCCGGGTCAATTTTTTCTTCAGGCGTCCATCTGGCGTCGAGCAGGGCGGGGGTAGGATCATCCGGCATGGTTATTCCTCCAGTCATGAACGCAAAGCGTAGCAGGTGGGTGGGGGCGGCGAGGTGGTCATAGCCCTGGTCATGGACGTTTTATAACGTTTGGCTCAAGCCGGTGGATAATGCGTTTTAATTCTCCGTTGATCCGACAGCTGCTCGGAATCAACAACAGACCTTTCAGCCGAAAGGGGTTAACGGGGGATTAATGGACTTCTGGACCACCACGCAAGTATCGATTCTAGGACTGGTTGAAGGACTCACAGAGTTTTTGCCGATCTCCAGTACAGGCCACCAGATTATTGCCGCGGACTTGCTCGACTTTGGCGGTGAGCGAGCCATGGCGTTCAATATCATTATTCAGTTGGGCGCTATTCTGGCGGTCGTCTGGGAGTTCCGTCGCAAGATTCTGGACATCACCACGGGTTTGCCGACCCAGCGAAATGCGCAACGTTTTACTCTGAATGTGTTGATCGGTTTCTTGCCGGCGGTTGCCCTGGGTGTGATGTTCGCCGACAAAATCCATCAGTATCTGTTCAACCCGATTACCGTGGCCGTGGCGTTGGTGATCGGCGGGATCATCATGTTGTGGGCCGAACAACGCGAGCATGTGGTGGTGATCGATCACGTGGACGAGATGCGCTGGACCGATGCCTTGAAGGTCGGTTGTGCACAATGCCTGGCGATGATCCCCGGCACTTCGCGCTCGGGGTCGACGATTATCGGCGGGTTGCTGTTCGGCCTGTCACGCAAGACAGCCACCGAGTTTTCGTTCTTCCTGGCGATGCCGACAATGGTGGGTGCCGCGGTGTACTCGGGCTATAAATATCGCGACCTGTTCCAGGCCGCAGATTTGCCGGTGTTTGCCCTGGGGTTTGTCGCCGCTTTCGTCTTTGCGATGATTGCCGTGCGCGGGTTGCTCAAGTTCATCGCCAACCATAGTTATGCGGTGTTTGCCTGGTACCGGATCGCCTTCGGTTTACTGATTCTGGCGACGTGGTTTTTGGGGTGGGTCGACTGGAATCATCTCTCGGAAGGGGCGTAGGTTTTCCTGGGCTGATAAAAAACGCCGCTTGTTGAGCGGCGTTTTTGTGTGAGCATCTAAAGCTTGTTGACCCGCGCCAGTGGCAGGCTGATTTGCTGTTCACGCTGCAGCAAACTCATCATCAGCAGCACCCGTTCTTCGCCGTCCATGGCCAGGAACACCGCTTCGAGATCGCAGAACGGACCTTCAGTGATGCGCACCGCATCTCCGTGTTTCAACAGCGTGGTCACGATCGCCTGGCTGTCCTGTTCCTGGAGTTCGTCGATCAGCGCATCGCGGATCGGCAATGGCTGACCACCAAACCCGACGACACGCGATACGCCGCGCGTCGAGCGCAGTGGACCCCAGCTGTCCTGAAGGCTCAGTTGAATAAACAGGTAGCCCGGAAACAGCGACTCGCTGATCACTCGACGTTGCCCGCGCAATATGCGCTCACGTCTGTAGGTCTTGCGAAAGCAGGCATAGCCCTGGCGCTGCAAATGTTCTTCGGCGCGCTCATCTTGTTTGGGCTTGCACTGAACCAGGTACCAGGCTTTGGTGGCGTGTTCGGCAATCGCGTTCATTCAAATGCCCTCCCTGCATCGATCTGCTCCAGCAGCTCGGTAGTTTTGCGCTGCAGGAGCGAGCTGTCGCCCCGACTTTCCACGGTCAGGCAAGCTACGCAACCCTCGCCCGAGAGGCGCAAGCTGAAGCGCCAGTCGGCAAAGACCAGGTTCAGCCCGCTGCTTTCGTTGAGGTCGAGGGCATCGTGGGCGTAACGCTGCTTGATGCTCGCCAATAGCGACGGACCATCCTTGACTTGGCGGCGGATCTCCCCGGAAGAGGGAAACGCGCCGATGCGTTCCACCAGCAGTACCGATGGTTTTCGCACGCGGGGGAAAATCAGTTCCGACGCATAGGCGCGCACGATGCGGTACGCGAGGCTGTGCTTAAGGTCAGTGCTATACGGGTGGCGACTGTCATCTGCCTTGAAACCGCTCAACGTATTCATAGAGGCTTCGTCCATAAGGTGATAAAGACCATATCGGGGGACAGCAACATCACAGGGCGTTTTGATGCAGATGCTCGAAGCAGAAGTTGGTGGCTTCGATATAACCTTCGGCACCACCACAGTCGAAGCGTCGACCCTCGAACTTGTAAGCCAGTACGCAACCGTTCTGGGCTTGCTTCATCAGCGCATCGGTGATCTGGATTTCACCGCCCTTGCCAGGTTCGGTGTCAGCGATCAGGTCAAAGATGTCAGGGGTCAGAATGTATCGACCGATGATCGCCAGGTTGGACGGAGCGTCTTCCGGACGGGGTTTTTCGACCATGCTGTTGACCCGGTAAATCCCCTCGCGAATCAACTCGCCGGCAATCACGCCGTACTTCTGAGTCTGCTCGCGGGGTACTTCCTGGATCGCCACGATCGAACAGCGGAACTGCTCATAAAGCTTGAGCATTTGCGCCAGAACTCCATCCCCCTCCAGGTTCAGGCACAGGTCGTCGGCCAGCACCACGGCGAATGGCTCATCACCGATCAACGAGCGGCCGCTGAGAATGGCGTGCCCCAGGCCTTTCATTTCCACCTGACGGGTGTAGGAAAAGCTGCAGGTATCGATCAGCTCGCGAGTGCCGTGCAGGAACTTTTCCTTGTCGGTGCCACGAATCTGGTGCTCCAGCTCGTAGCTGGTATCGAAATGATCCTCCAGCGCGCGCTTGCCGCGGCCGGTGACGATGGCCATGTGTTGCAGGCCGGCGTCACGCGCTTCCTCGACGGCGTACTGGATCAGCGGCTTACTGACAATTGGCAGCATCTCCTTCGGCATGGCCTTGGTGGCGGGTAAAAAGCGGGTCCCATAACCGGCGGCGGGGAACAGGCATTTACGAATCATGGAAGCGTCCTTGAAAGTAGACTGATGGAATGGCTGATGGCAGTAGGAAAGGTTCGATCCAGGCTGGCCGAACCGGTCACGCTGGGGAGTGCGGGCTCGAAGCGGCCCGGTCACTCGAGAAAAATGTTCGCAACGCGCCAGGGGCTGCGAATGGTCTGCACGCCATGCTTCTCGCCAGGCGCGGGCAGGGGAGATATCGAGCAGCCGATTGGCCGGCGAGCATGCCCGGTTGTTCCACGGCATGCTCGTGACGTAACCCGCTGTAAATAGAGTTATTGCCCAAGGCGTCCCTTACCCAACTACTAACCAAATGTTCGACACCCTGGCAATGCACTAGCGGAACGGCTATACATTAGCCATTCGCTATTTCAGTATAATTTAGATTGAACAGTCGCCAGAAAACGACAACCGTTAGAAATTGTCTGGATAAATTCGCTAACTGTTATTTTCACACTCTGGAGAGTGTGTTGTTATTTTTTGTCGGGATAAAAAGTTGGGGGCTGTTCAAACGTCATGGTAATAAATACGCATTGATTGTCTGAAAGTTTCAGTCGCAGTTCCTGGCCATTATAAGTGCCGGGGCTCATTCGTAATTTAAAGCTCTTATGTTCGGCAAGTGCTAGGTCACCGCCAATGTTGACAAGACGGGGAAGGTCATCTTGCTTAAAAGGGTTTTGATTGTCTGTGTTGGCAATATATGCCGCAGTCCCACCGCGGAGCATTTGCTGCGCGGGGCACTCGTCCATTCCGATATTCAGGTCAGTTCAGCCGGCCTTGCCGCCCTGACGGGCAAGCCCATCGAGCCGACAGCACACGCCGTACTCACGGAGCATGGTCATCTGCCCCATGAGCACCAGGCCGTTCAGCTCACTTCTCAAGCCGTCAGTGAGGCGGACTTGATTCTGGTGATGGAGCGGCGGCATGTCAGTGGCGTGCTCAACATTGCCCCTGAAGCGCGGGGCAAAGTGTTGTTGTTGGGCAAATGGCAGGACGATCGAGAGATCAGCGACCCCTACCGTCAAGGCAAACCTGCTTTTGTGCACGCTTATGCGTTGATCGAAGAAGCCGTACACGCATGGGCACAGCGTCTGGCACGCTGATGGCCACTCCTTTTTGAATCGTAATCAAGGCAAAGAATCCGACTTATGCAGCAAGCACCGGTAGTCAATGTGCGGGACGACGACAATGACGAGATTGATCTTCTCGGCCTGTTTGGAACACTCATCGATCATAAGTGGCTGATTGCCGCGATTACCGGTGCCTTCATGGTGGCGGGGGCCGCGTATGCGGTGCTGGCGACGCCGGTATTTCAGGCGAATGCGCTGTTGCAGGTCGAAGCGAAGAAGAACGACTTACTGGGCTTCTCGGATATCGGCAGCATGCTGGGCAAGGAGTCTCCTTCGGCCACCGAAATCGAGTTGATCCAGTCCCGCTCGGTGATTGGTAAAACTGTCGACAACTTGAAACTTGATATTGTCATACAACCGATGTACTTCCCGGTTGTCGGTGAGTTCCTGGCGCGTCGATTCCAGAATAAAAATCCCGGTGAAATAGCTGAACCCTTGTTGGGATTGAACAGTTTCGCCTGGGGAGGGGAGTCGCTGAAGATATTCAAACTGGATCTCCCCGACGCGCAACTGGGCAAGAAATTGACCCTGACTGCGGGTGAAAATGGTCATTTCACGTTGGTGGATGAAGATGACAACCTATTGGCGGCCAGCCGGGCCGGAGAGCTTTTCGAAAAAAATGGCGTAACGTTTCAAATAGAGGAAATGCACGCCAATCCTGGAACCCGCTTCCGCATTATCCGTAACTCCCGCCTGACCAGTATCCTCGACTATCAAGAATCTTTGGATGTGGCCGAGCGTGGAAAAGAGTCGGGCATGATCGGTCTGGCACTGGAAAGTACCGATCCGGACCAAGCGATTAAAATACTCAATGAAATCGCCGCTATCTATGTGCGGCAAAACGTAGAGCGCACTTCAGCAGAAGCTGCGCAGAGCCTGGCGTTCCTCAAAGAGCAACTTCCTGAGGTCAAGAAGGACCTGGAAAAAGCCGGAAATGCGTTGAATGAGTACCAGACGCGCAGCAAGTCCGTGGACATCACGCTCGAAACCAAAGCTATTCTTGATCAGATAGTCGGGCTCGATACCAATATTTCCGAATTGAAGCTGCAGCAAGCCGAGATGGACCGCAAGTTCACCCGCCAACATCCTGCCTATCGCGCATTGTTGACCCAGATCGGTGAGTTGAGCAGCAAGCAGAAAAGTTTGGCGTCCAAAGTGGAGAGCCTTCCCTCTACCCAACAAGAATTGCTAAGCCTTACCCGGGATGTAGAAGTCGGTACGGCCATTTACACCCAGCTGCTGAATAAGTCTCAGGAACTGGATGTGATGCGCGCGGGCACCGTCGGTAACGTACGGCTGATCGACACCGCGGACGTCAATTTCCTCAAACCGGTCAAGCCGAAAAAAATCCTGATTGTATTGATCGCTACTATTCTTGGCGGCTTCCTGGCAGTGGCCCTGGTGCTGGTACGCAAGGCGCTGAACCGCGGGCTGGAAAGCCCGGAAGCCATCGAGCAACTTGGGTTGCCGGTCTACGCATCGATTCCCTACAGCATTTTGCAGAAAGCCGAAGAAGATAAAGTCTCCCGCGGACGAGGACGTTCCAATGGGACTTCATTACTGGCCGTCACTCATCCTACCGATCTGGCAATCGAGGCGTTGCGCAGTTTGCGTACCAGTCTGCACTTCGCCATGCATGAGGCCGACAATAACCGCCTGATGATTTCCGGGCCCAGCCCTCAGGTGGGTAAAACGTTTGTCTCGGTCAACCTCGCGGCGGTGATAGCACAAACCGGGCTGCGGGTATTGTTGATTGATGTCGACATGCGCAAAGGCTATTTGCACAAAGTGTTAGGTGTTTCCTCAGACAATGGGCTCTCCGATATCCTGGCCCGGCGCTGTGATGTGGCCACCGCCATCCACAAGACCCCAATCGATAACTTTGATTTTGTCAGTCGAGGCCAGATTCCGCCCAATCCTTCCGAGTTACTGATGCACGCCAATTTCAGTGCGCTATTGGAGCAGGTGAGTGAGCTTTACGATCTAGTGATTCTCGATACACCGCCACTACTGGCAGTCACAGATGCGGCGATCGTCGGGCGTCTGTCCGGGACCAATCTGATCGTGACGCGCTATGGCCTGAACCCGGCGAAGGAAATCGAGTTGACCGTCCGCCGGTTCACCCAGAACGGCGTTGCCATTAAAGGCGCGATCTTTAACGGCGTGGAGAAAAAGGCCTCCAATAAATATGGCTACAGTGATTATGGTTATTACCACTATGCCTATGCCTCTGACAAAAACTGATGGGTATGGAACAGGTCGCATCATAAGTTCAGATGTTCGATAGCGCTGTTGTTGTGCTTGGGTTTTTATCGTTATCGCTGCACCGGATCATTAGCCAATGGGCATGATCAAACCGATATTTCATGGAAGCACTACGTCCTGAGGAAGATGACGAAAAATCCTGGGGCGGTAGCGTGTCAAATGACAACATCAGCATAAAGAATATCAAACTATGTTTTACCTATTGTCTCTTATGGCTTTGTCAGCGGGTTTGCTCGCAGTAAAAGCCCCAAAATACTCAATTATATTTTTTGGTGTAATGCTGTCTGTTATCCCTACCGGGAATTCCTATAGCGAAATAATATCCTTAAAGGGAATCTATTTTTTTGATTTCTATATAGCTGGCGGACTGGCGGCGCTGTTAATAAGGCAGGTCGTGACACAAAAAACTCAATTAACAGCACCTGCCGGACTTCTGTTTGGATGCGGGCTCTACGTGGTATTGCTCGCGTGTGGCTTAATAGGGTCTCCGAGTAAATATCTATTAAAAGACACTCGGCCATTTATAATGATCCTGTCATTTGTTGTGCTCACGAATATTGTCACGCTGGCAGCGAAAACATTGACGCTACAAACAGTGCTGAAAATATTGATTGCGATGACTGCCTTCAATATATTGGATATCGCTTGGCTGCGATTGGGGTTGTACAGTTTTCAAGACGTCTACTATGAGGAAAACGCCTACAGGTACCTTGATGGCGGCACATACGCAGCCGTTGCATATCTAATCTATTACTTTATAGATCCCCGCTTATTTGAAGATAAGAAAAATCTAGCGAGGATCTGTTTGATGACCTCATTCCTCTGTCTGTTCATCGCCAATTCGAGATTCATCTTCGTTTCTGTTTTTGCAGCTATCATTATTCATCAATATACAAAGCCTGCCCGAATGATAGGCATCATACTATTAGGTTCGGTTGTGCTATTGGCTTTTATTGAAGTCAGTAACATGATAGGTGCTGATCGAATCAATGATGCTTTGTCATCTGAAGGTTTGGCCGTTCAGCTAACCACTCGCTTTAGCCCTGCGCTGGACTTGATAAGAAATATGAACCCCGAGCACTACTTTGTCGGGCTAGGGGCCGGAACTCCTTTTGAAATTCCCTGGTTTGAATACCGTGGTCTCGATGACAAAAACTCGAATATCGACAGTGCGTACTTAACGTATTTTGTCAAATACGGGGTCATCGGCTTGTACTTGCTATTCGTATTTACTACGTCCATAACTCACCACTTGAAAACCCGGGTAGCGGTATCAATAGCCACCTTTCTGGCGGTGATGTTCATCGTGTCGGCCACACCTTATCAGCCGTACGCTATCGGAATCGCATATAGCGCAATTATTTTACGCGCCCTTTCGGAAAACACCGCCAGGCAACGTAAAAAAATACTGACACTTCATCAACCGCTGATCACTCCACCTTTACAGGTTGAAGCCAGATGAACAATATGCTGTTGAAAAAATTCGTGTCCAGCACTGCGTGGAGTTTCATATCAGCGGTGGCTACGAAAGTCTCGGTTGTCATTACGGGTATCTTGGTCGCCAGAGTGCTGGGTGCACAATCATTTGGAGAATATGGCCTGATACAAAGCGCCATTGTCATGCTCGCCAATGTGGCCGCCCAAGCCACAACGACGGCGACGGCTAAACATATTGGTCAATTTAAAGACACCTCCCCGGAAAAAACGGGCAGGGGTATCGCTTTAACGCTGATGTTTTCCTTATCCTTTAGTTTAATGATCATTGGTGTCGCTCTATTTTTTCCCCTTTTCTTCTCCACCATCATTCTCGGCTCCGACAATCTGCAATATGTATCACTGATTGTATTGAGCACCATCACCTTCATCATTTTATCTGGTTGGACCCAAGGGTGTTTAACCGGCTGGGGGCAGTATCGGTCTATTGCGACAATCAATGGAATTATCGCCATCGTTGCGATCCCGGCAACTTACTTTCTGACGATAAAATTCAGACTCAATGGTGCGCTACTGGGGGTGGCGTGCTCTCAGCTGTTAATCGTGTTGTTTAGCGCGCTTGCATGCTGGAAAACATTAAAGGCAAAGAGTACTGCGCTCAGTTTCAAAGGTGCCATGACTGAAAAGCATACCGTTCTTTCGGTCGGACTCCCGGTCTTGCTGACAGGGCTGATGGTCGCGCCAATGAATTGGTTTGCGAATAAATTGCTGACGGAAACAAGTAACGGGTTCGCCGCGTTAGGTATGTATGCAGCTGCCATGCAATGGAATGCAATATTCTCACATGTCTCCGTGGTATTAGGCTCCGTACTTGTCCCGATGTTAGCCGCAACGCTAGGAGGCAAAAACCGAAAATTAGACGCCTTGAATTTTCTGTCCGGCTGGCTAATTGTATTGATCATTATACAGCCAGTCATCATGTTCCCCGAACTGCTGGCAAAACTCTATGGCAATAGCTTCCTCGGACGGGATTTTGAAATAACGTTGATTCTGGTCATTCTGGGCTCGCTGCTAAGTGCATATAAATCCGGCGTTTCAAGAAAAATGATCGTGATGGATTTAGCGTGGTACAGCGTCATGAGTAATATTTTGTGGGGTGTATTGTTCATATCCGGGGCCCTGCTCCTGAGGGAAGAAGGCGCCATCGGAATTGCCAAAGCATTCATTGGCTCGCAATTAATACACTTCCTGCTAGGCTTGCCCTATTTCATATACAAAAAAATATTACCCTTGGAGCTGCTCGTCTCCCCCAGAATATTAATCTTGTGGACATTGCCTTTTGTCAGTTTCATCTCAAGTACTTACGTTGAAAGTGTCCTGTACCGATTGATGATAGTGGTCGTGATTTTTGTCTATATTCTAGCGACGACATTAACCTTGAATACTATGTTTAATGAACCCGTAGAGATTGGAAGCCCAGCATGAATTCCAGTAAAGTTTATATCCGTGGTGCTTACGGCCCAGGCAATCTAGGTGATGACATATTGATGCTGTGCGTCATCAATATTCTGAAAAAAAGATACAAAGAGTCGGACATTGCCGTGGGGGTGGATCATCCAGCTGTCGCCAAAAATTTTAACCCGCGCATAAAATGGTTGCATATCAAGGAGCCCGTCAAAGCAGACTTGGTGGTTTTAGGGGGTGGCGGTCAGTTTTTCTCGTTCATTCCTCCCGCCAGGAAGGCGTCCTCAATTCAACTTAAAGTGTCAAAACTTTACAAGAGCATAAAAGCCCAAACGGATTTAAAATCTACACTTTTACGTTTGTATGTAGGGATGCGCGGAGGGATAGACAAAATATTCTTCCATCGCCGTCTTGCTGCATTTTGTATTGGTTTAGGCCCGTTTGATGGTGGCGGCAAACTGCTGAATCGCGCAGTCAATGTCATTAATCGTTGTGATTATATTTCCGTCAGGGATGGTACAAGCCAAAAACATTGCAATGCTTTTGGGAAATCGGATGTAGATGTGTACACCGATCCGACCTTGCTTTCTGACCTATGGATCTCTAATACCGATCTGAAGATAAACAGCGTAAATAAGAACAAATACCTGTCATTTATCCTGCGGGATTGGCCGCATGATGCGAATGGGCAAAAATTCATCGAGGCTATGGTTCAGGCCGCTCATGAACTGTCCAAGCGTGGAGAGCATGTTCGTCTGGTGTCACTGTATAAAGAGCGCGACCAGCATCTTATCGATAAGCACCACACGTTTGAGTGGTTGTGCTGGGATGCTGCCGTCGATACGCCAGAGACGTTCATGGCGAAATTGATAGTTGAATCCGACGTCATTATCAGCGCCAGGGCGCATGGCGTACTTTTGCCTGCTTCCTTAGGCTATCCAACCATCGCAGTTGAAATCGAAAACAAGCTAAAAAAAGTACATGAGATGCTCCCTCGCGGCACCAAGCTGGTCAGCGCCCCTGACCATAACCTGATCATGGCAACCATTGGCGAGTTCAGACAAACCAGAGAGCACATGGCAGAGCACCTCAAACAAGAGATTTCGCAGAGATCATCCATCGCGCAAAATGCTGTTGATGATTTTCTGGCATGGGTCGATAAGAAATAAAATCAGAGGGGCAACTGACGTGAAAAAAAAAGCCGCGACGTTAATCGCTTTAGCCTTCTCTCTGCATGTGGCTACGAGCAGTGCATCCGATATAAATGACCGCTGTGAACAAAATGTTGAAAACATCTATCCAACACTTCCAGATGTTTCACAGGTGTTCAACAGCCGTCATGGAAACAGTCGCGCACAGGACAATATAAAAGGCAGTGCTAATTWAACAAACAAAACCTACAGTCATGAGATAAAAGACATTACGGTGCATTATCCCGCCGGGTCGTACGATCCGGGTTCGATGGTCCGGTTGGGGTTGCCCTATGGGGGGATTGAATTCAAATCCAAGCTCAAGCAGCCGGGTAGGGAATGCCTGATTCTTACGTATGAATTGAAATTCGATAAGAATTTTAATTTTGTAAAAGGCGGAAAACTTCCAGGGCTCTACGGCGGCACAGGCAATACAGGCGGAAAAATACCTAATGGCCATGATGGTTTTTCCACTCGCTACATATGGAAAGAGAACGGTGTCGGCGCAATCTATGCTTATTTACCCACTAGCAAAACATGGGGGACAGCGATAGGCCTGGGTTCCTGGACATTTAGTGTCGGCCAGTGGCATACATTGGAACAACTCGTAAAGTTGAATACGCCGGGTCGCGCCGATGGCGTGATTTCTATTTGGTACGATAAGAAACTGGTGCACTCCGAAACCGGGTTGACGTTCAGAGACACTAGAAACCTGACGATCGATGGATTGCTATTTTCTACGTTCTTCGGTGGAAACAATGCATCCTTCGCCACACCTGCCAGTACCAATATACAGTTCAGAAATTTCGTAATGAGTTCACGTCGCATCGCTAATACATCAGGGCAGAGTGCAGGTAACTAGATGAAGAACTTGAAGCTCAATATCAAGAAGGTCGCCGTGGCCTCGTTTAATACGGCGCTTAACCTGGTTTTCTTTTTCAGTTTGAGACGTTCACTGCTAAGGGCGACGGGATGCCGTGTTGGCGTTAAAACTACTGTCCATAGAAAGGTCGTTTTTTTTTCATTCGGTAAATTCTCCGTAGGAAAAAACTGCACCATAAATTACAACTGTTATATGGACAATAGAGCAGGAATTCGTATCGGCGATAACGTCAATATTTCTCATAACACAAAGATTTATACACTGGGGCACGATATCGACGACCCCATGAGTCACACGGTCGGGAAACCGGTTGTCATTGAAGATAACGTTTGGATCTTTCCCAGTGTGATGATTATGCCAGGCGTCAAAATAGGAAAAGGTGCAGTCGTTTATCCTGGTAGCGTTGTCACGCGTAATATTGAAGAGTATTCGATTGCGGGAGGGAATCCGGCTAAACATATTCGTTTCAGAAATAAACACATTCAGTACAGCGCTGACTTTCCTATTTGGTTTGCATTGTAGTGCTCGGTTTTCTTTACTATTCTTGCGCAGGATTCAGAAGTGAAATCATTAATGATCGCATGGGTCGGCTATCAACGACGCGCCGACACAATGAAGCAATATTGGGCGTATGATATTCTGCATCTACCTAATAAATTCAAAAAAAAATATGCACGTCCATTGGATTATTTAATTAAGGCTTTTAAAACTATTAAATCGCTTTTTATCGGCTCGCCGGAGGTTCTTTGGGTCCAGTTGCCACCGAGCCCTGTGTTGCACATAGCACTGGCCTACAGGTTTTTTATTAATAGGCGTCTCAAGATTATTGCTGATGTGCATAATAGTTTGCTGCGCAAGCAATGGATAACCTTCCCAGGGACCGTGTCCTTGCTCAATAAAATTGATGCTGTTGTAGTTCATAATTTTAAAGTCAAAGAGGAGTTGTCCCGCTCAGGCGTTAATGTGGAAAATATTTTCATCCTGGAGGATTTGCCGTGTGATTTTAATACTCCTCCTGCCAGTGATCATCAGACACCCTACGTGCTTTTTCCCTGTTCTTTCGATGTCGACGAGCCGATAGAAATCGTTATTAAGGCAGCCAGAGAAATGCCGCATGTAGACTTTTTTATCACCGGGAGGTACGGAGGAAAGTTGTCCGGAGCTCTCATCGCGTCAATGCCAGACAATATAAAGCTTACGGGTTTTCTGAGTAAATTGACTTTCGAACAACTGCTGTGCAACGCAAACGTCGTTCTCGGCCTGACAACGCGCGACAATGTCCAATTGAGTGTGGCAAACGAAGCGGTTAGCGCCGGCAGGCCGATGGCACTTTCGAACACACCAGTACTGCGATCATTGTTTTCGGACGCTGCTGTATTTGTTGATACGTTAGACCCCCTGTCAATAAAGTTCGGACTTTCTCAACTCCTCGAAAATGAAGAGCTCTATAAGGAAAAGTCAGCGTTGTTGAAAGCCAAGCGAATAACACGTTGGGAGGGGCAGGCGGAGTTATTGAAAGCAGCTGTTGTTATCTAATGATGTCTATTAATCCTGACAGAAAGGGATTCGTCATGAATCAATCGTATGATGTTTTACTGATTTGTTCCGGAGGTGGGCACTGGGTACAAATGAGCAAACTGCTTCCAGCGTTTGACGGCCAAAAAGTCAACATTGCCACCGTCGATACAAGCGTTCGCTCACAGTACCCACTTCACGATTTTGTTAAAGTTCCCGATTTCAATAGAAGTGAGCCCTTCAAGATAATTAAAGGGTTCTGTCAGATCTTCAACATTGTTTACCAAAGTAAAGCGAAATATGTCATCTCTACGGGGGCTGCACCGGGTCTGCTGGGTTTGATCACGGCAAAGATCATGGGAAAAAAAACGCTCTGGATTGATAGTATCGCGAATCCAAAAAAAATATCTTTGTCTGGCAGAATCGCTTCTTATTTTGTAGATGAATTACTCACGCAGTGGCCCACTCTTTCGGAAAACGGCAGGGCTCAGTATAAAGGGAGGGTTGTTTAAATGATATTCTGCAGCGTTGGTACTCAAGCACCCTTTGAGAGAATGCTCAGCTATTTATGTGAATGGAGTCATGCAAACCCCCATGTCCCTATTGTTGCTCAAGTCGGCAATGATGAAAGGGACTTGGGTCGCATTAACGCATTCAAGACAATAGCCGAACCTTTTTTCTCCGAAAATTTCAACGCCTCAACAGTCGTCGTTTCTCATGCGGGCATGGGTAATATCATTCGCTCGCTTGAACTGGGAAAGCCAATAGTTGTCGTGCCCAGGGATAGCAGCCGTGGGGAACACATTAATAATCATCAGTACGATACTGTCGAGAATTTTTCGGGCTTTCCATCTGTTTTCATTGCCCATGATAAAGACGAGTTTTTTTCGGCTATCGATTCGGCACTCAATTACAGTAATGCTGAAGTTCCTTTGGATTTCACAGAAAGAGATCGTTTAATCAGTTA
Organism: Pseudomonas sp. P1_A1; assembly: GCF_056406935.1. Taxonomy (NCBI): domain Bacteria; kingdom Pseudomonadati; phylum Pseudomonadota; class Gammaproteobacteria; order Pseudomonadales; family Pseudomonadaceae; genus Pseudomonas; species Pseudomonas sp. P1_A1. Next base: position 99,379 of record NZ_JBFTZE010000022.1, read on the forward strand.
TATAAAGTCATTTGCGTCTTGACTCTTCGCTGTTTGTCGGCGCTCTCTTATCACTTTTAATTATTGAGTAATCGCTATGATTCCAGTTATTTTGTCTGGTGGCTCAGGCACGCGTCTGTGGCCGCTTTCAAGAGCACTCAAGCCAAAACAGTTTATGTCGATACATGGTGATCTGAGTTTATTTCAAGCCACTTTGGATAGAATAAAGAATCTGTCTGCAGAGGGAGATAGCTTAAGTCCTCCGATAATCGTTTGTAACGAAGATCATCGTTTTATCGTGGCTGAGCAAAGCAGATCACTGGATATAAAACCACAAAAAATACTCTTGGAACCCTCTGCACGAAATACCGCGCCCGCTATAGCGGCTGCGACACTGACAGCCCTGGAGGACGGGAATGATCCTATCCTGTTGGTTTTGGCTGCAGACCATGTAATAGCCGACGTTGATGCTTTTAAGGCCTCTCTGGCGTTGGCTAAGTTGGAAGTCAATAAAGGTAGAATTGTCACCTTCGGGATTGTACCCACTAAGCCAGAGACTGGTTACGGCTATATCCGTACTCAAGCGGGTGCTGCCGACGGCACTGCGCGCGTCGATGCTTTTATAGAAAAGCCCGATCTGGAAACAGCGCAAAGCTACCTCGCACAAGGAAACTATTTCTGGAATAGCGGAATGTTTATGTTCCGGGCTTCCGTCATGAAATCGGAACTGGAACGCTTGAATCCTGACATCGTTGTCGCGGCAGAGCTTTCTCTCGCCAACGCAACGCATGACCAGGATTTCACCAGGCTCAGTCAGGTGGATTTCGTGAACGCGCCCAATGTGTCCATTGATTATGCGGTCATGGAAAAAACCGACATCGCTTCAGTCGTTACCCTCAACTCCAGTTGGAGCGATCTTGGTGCATGGGATTCGGTTTGGGAGGCGGGAACGAAGGATGAAAATGAAAACTGCACACAAGGGGATGTGTTGCTGCACGGCGTTACTAACAGCTATGTCCACTCCAGTCATCGTTTAGTCACTGTTCTGGGTATAAATGATGTCGTTGTCGTCGAGACGTCGGACGCGATATTGGTGACGACCAAGGACCACTCTCAAGACGTCAAGAAAATAGTGTCTGAACTCACTAAAAATAATCGAGTCGAGGGTGCTAGTCATCGTGAAGTCTATCGGCCGTGGGGGAAATATGACTCAGTGGACCAAGGTCATAGATATCAAGTGAAGCGAATCACCGTCAAACCGGGGCATAAACTTTCCGTTCAGCTTCACCATCATCGGGCAGAACACTGGATCGTGGTTTCAGGAACCGCAAATGTGCAAATCGCTGACAAACAGGTGTTGTTGACCGAAAATCAATCTACCTTCATACCCATCGGGGTTGTGCACTCCCTTGAAAACCCGGGGAGAATTCCTCTTGAGTTGATAGAAGTTCAATCAGGTTCTTACTTAGGCGAAGATGACATCGTTCGTTTTGAAGATCGCTATGGTCGCCTCGAGCTCGTTTAAAGGATTATTAAAATGAATGTTACGGTTTTTGGAATAGGTTATGTGGGCCTCGTGCAGGCGGCTGTACTTGCTGACGCAGGTCATGACGTATGTTGCGTAGACGTCGACGCTATTAAAGTCGAGAATCTGAAGAATGGAATTATTCCTATCTATGAGCCTGGGTTGAGTGCCCTTGTAGAAAAATGCCATGAAGCAGGACGTTTACATTTCACAACTGATGCCGCACAAGGCGTGCACCATGGTGAAATCCAATTTATTGCAGTTGGTACGCCTCCAGATGACGATGGCAGTGCTGATTTAAAATACGTGCTGTCTGTTGCTACCACCATCGCACTCAACATGACGGAGGCTAAAATTATTGTTAACAAATCTACTGTGCCTGTTGGTACGGCGGATAAAGTCAGAGCTAAAGTTTCCGAAGTATTGACGTCCCGGGACCTTGAGGTGGAGTTYCACGTTATCTCCAATCCCGAGTTCCTGAAGGAAGGTTCTGCGGTAGCAGACTGCACCCGTCCCGATAGAATTATCATCGGCAGTGATAGCAGTTACGCGGTGGACCGAATGAGGCAACTCTATGAGCCTTTCAACAGAAACCACGAAAAAATAATCACGATGGACATCAGAAGTGCCGAACTGACGAAGTATGCGGCCAACTGTCTATTGGCAACAAAAATTTCATTCATGAATGAAATGGCTAATTTTGCCGAACGATTGGGCGCAGACATTGAGGCCGTTCGCAAAGGCATTGGCTCTGATCCAAGAATTGGCTACGATTTTATCTATCCCGGCTGCGGCTATGGCGGCTCCTGCTTCCCTAAAGATGTACAAGCCCTGGAACGCACAGCGTCGTCGATCGGCTATAAGGCAACGCTTTTGTCAGCGGTCGAAGAAGTCAATAAACGACAAAAGGAACATCTATTCGGGCATATCCAACATCACTTCGACGGGCACCTGGAGGGCAAAACATTTGCGATTTGGGGCTTGGCTTTCAAACCCAATACAGATGATATGCGAGAAGCATCCAGCCGCGTCTTGATTGAACAGTTGCGGAGCGTTGGCGCCAGAATACAAGCCTTCGACCCCGAAGCGATGGCCGAAACACAACGAATTTATGGAATGAATGAAGACTTGCTTTTAATGGGCACAAAAGAAGCCGCGCTTCAAGGTGCTGACGCTTTAATCATTGTGACAGAATGGCGCGAGTTCAAAGCCCCTGACCTGGACCTTATAAAGGAAAAGCTGAGTACTCCTGTCATATTTGACGGCCGTAACATATTCGATCCTCACCGCATGAAAGCTAATGGGTTCGACTATTATGGTATTGGTCGTGGGCTATCGGTACGGCCACTCATTTAATGCTGTTGTTCAGGCCCAAGAAAACGCCATAGTCCCTTTCCAAACCCTGCAACGGACAAGTCCGATAGTCAAAAGGTCGGGATAATGCTGACCATTATTAACAATGCGTCAGCATTCGCGCTCAACGAGGAGCGCTGAAAAGCGGCCAACGCCCTGCTAATTTCGTGGAAATTCTGCAAAAGTCACCGCTTCATCTTGGTTTGCAAGCGATCTGCGCAGGCTTTTGGGGGAATGTTGGCCACTGGTTTACGTTATCTACGAGTGAGATGATTCTGAGGAGGTGACGTGCGTGATCCGACAAGATCTTTCTGCAGTTGTCATTGCCTCTTCATCTCCGTTCCATCCCAGCTCCCTTATTATAGAGTTTCATAAGGGTTTAATATCGAGAAGGAGTCTGATATGAAGAAATTACTTTTAGCGGGCTTGCTGGCTGTCATGAGTACCGCGGCATTGGCAGCGGATGAATCAGTGAGCGAGGTGGCGAGTGAAAACGAGCCATTGTCTTTGAGCACCCCACTGGTTGGGGACGTGACGGTCGCCGAAACGGTGGTGATCGGCGCGGCCATTGTCGGCGCTGCGGCGGCCGCTTCAAACTCTGGAGGCAGTTCCAATGGCGGTACCTCTGGAACGGGTGGCACAACCGGTACTGGTGGTACGACGGGTACCAACTAAACCCCGCGAAGTATGTTGTTCAAGATCACTCAGAACTTTCTGGGTGATCTTGTTTTAGATTTGCCCTCGACTAGCGTAGTGCCCTTATGATCCGTAGATTATCTGTTGTTATGCTGGCAAGTATCAGCTTGCACGGCTGTATGTTTTCGCCTGGTCAACATATGGACACCAGTCAAATGGTCAGTGACGGCTCTCCGGAAAGTAGCCGGGTGGAGCTTATTCCCATCACGCCTAAATTGATTGCCATGGATGCGGCCACGCAAGTTCGCGAATCCGTTCCCCCAGCGTTGTTGTCCTATGCTCCAGGCGGTTATCGCGTGGGTGCCAACGACCTGTTGTTTATCACGGTCTGGGATCACCCCGAGTTGACGGCGCCGTCGGGGCCGCAACAGCAACTCGATGCCAACGGGCGTCTGGTGCGTCCGGACGGCACGTTGTTTTATCCCTACATCGGTAATATTCCAGCCGCCGGTAAAACCATCGAAGAGTTGCGAGCCTTTATTGCCGAGCGCTTGTCGCAATTTGTCGAAAGCCCTCAGGTCGACGTCAGCGTATTGCGCTTTGCCAGCCAGACCGTGGTGATTTCCGGTGCGGTGCTCAAGGCTGGCCAGCAGCCAATCACTACCACGCCGCTGAGCGTGGTGGAGGCTGTTGGCGCGGCCGGTGTGGACCCCTCGAACGCAGACCTGTCAGGCCTGACGCTGACCCGGGACGGGCGCAAGTACAAGCTCGACCTGGACACCCTCAATCGCCAGGACTCACAGCTGCAGGGCGTTTACCTCAAGGGCGGCGACCGATTGTACTTGCCCTATAACGACCAAAAGCGGATCTATGTCATGGGTGAGGTCAACTTGCCTCGTGCGCTGAGCTTCAAAGGCAAATCGATCAACCTGACCGATGCGCTGGGCACAGTGGGGGGCTTGAATCAGACCACCTCCAACGGCAACGCGGTGTACGTGATTCGCGGTGCCGACCACCTGGAAACCGAACCGGCCAAGGTGTTCCAGCTCGATGCCGAATCCCCTTCGGCCCTGGTATTGGCCACCCGTTTCGACTTGCAACCGCAAGACATCGTCTATGTCRGCCCGGCCGGCGTGACGCGCTGGAACCGTCTGATCAGCCAGCTTCTGCCTACGGCCAGTGTCCTGGGGACCGGCGCCAGCTCTCTCAATAACCTCAGCGAAGCCAACAGCAGATAAGGCTCTATCCCGCCGTGAAAACTTTGCCTATCTTCGCCAGTCTGACGATGGCGCTCTTGTTGTGCGGGTGTAACCCGTTGATGAAGGCCTCCTGGGACACCCTTGAAACATCCGTCGCGGGGACTGCCTCCATCAACTTGACCCGTGCTCAGGTCGACGCCGTTCCGTATCCGCAGATCCTGGTCACCACCCCCTCCAGTGAGGGCGTGATGGCCATGGCTCGTCGGCGGGGCGATCTGCAGTTCTGGGTTGCTTCTGGCAAGCAAGTGCTGATGATGCGCGACGGTTTGGTGGTGCGCACTGTCGGGCTGGGCGTTTCCCTGGATGGCACTCGCTTCAATGAAGAGTCGCCCTTCAAGCGCGGCCTTCAGCATTTGCCCGACGGCTATACCAGCACGCGCTGGATCGACATCTACAACGGCAACCGCATCGGTATCGCGGTCAACAGCCGTTTCAGTCCCCATGGCATCGAGACCATCAGCATTCTGGACAAGGAATACGCCTTGCTGCGCATTGACGAGCAGGTGGATGCACCCACCCTGAATTTCCGCGCCACCAACCGCTACTGGGTTGACCCCCAGGACGGTTTCATCCTGCGCAGCGAGCAGCATCTGACGCCGCAACTGTTTCTGAAAATCGTGCAGGTGCGCCGTGATCGGGGAGCTGCCCGGTGAAGTGTTCAAACCTTTTCTTGCTTGGCCTGCTGTTGATCGGCCCGGGCGTGGGCCAGGCGGCCGTGACAGTCAGCGGTGACGTGCGTAGCCCTGGCCAATTCGAAATCAAGCCCGGTGCGCGCTTGCTGGATGTCATTCGTAATGCCCAACCCAATGCCGAAAGTTACTGGCTGGGCGCGGCGTGGCTGCACCGTTCATTAGTGGACAAGCAGACGCGCTTGAAGGCAGGTGTTCTGTTCGATCTGAAACTGCTGCAACGGGGCGCCTTGCTCGATGGCAAAAACACGCGAGCAGAATTGAGTGCGCGCCTATATGAGCAGGTCGCGCAACTGCCGGTCACCGGACGTCAGGTCGCGGTGCTCGATCCGATCGCTGTGGAAACGGGGTTCGCCCGCAACGCGCTGCTGGATGATGGCGACCATCTGATTTACCCCCAGCGGCCGTCCACCGTGGAAGTTTTCGGGGCGATCGCGCAGCCTTGTCAGGTGCCTTACCGAGCCCTGCAGGAAGTGCGTGCCTATGCCCGTGACTGCGCCATTCTTGGCGACGCCGAGGGCGACTATCTGTGGCTGATCCAGCCTGACGGCCAGGTGCGGCGCCTGGGCGTGGCGGCTTGGAATCGTGAGGACGGCGTCGTGGCGGCGCCCGGCAGCAAGATTCTGGTGCCGATCAGGAGCGACGATCTCGAGACGCCGACCCCTGAGCTCAATCAACAACTGGCCGAGTTTCTCGCCACTCAACCGCTGGCTGAGGTGGCCCCTTGAAGTGCCCGTTGAAGTTACGTTTTGCTGCTGCATTGCTCCTGCCCTGCGGATTAGCTCACGGTGAACCGCGCTACACCCAGAGTGATTTTGGTGGCGTTGGTCTGTTACAGACCCCCACCGCGCGCATGGCCCCTGCGGGGGAGTTGAGCGTCACGGCCAGTCGTACCGACCCTTATTCGCGCTATAGTTTTTCCTTGCAGCCACTTGATTGGCTGGAGGGATCGTTTCGTTACACCGCAATCTCCAACCGCAGGTACGGCACCGAAGAATTGAGTGGTGATCAGAGCTTCAAAGACAAGGCCATCGACGTCAAGGCGCGGCTTTGGGAAGAAAGTCACTGGGCACCGCAGGTCGCCATCGGTGCGCGGGACATCGGTGGTACCGGGCTGTTTTCCAGCGAGTATTTCGTCGCCAACAAACGTTATGGCGACCTCGATTTCAGCCTGGGCATTGCCTGGGGTTATCTGGGTAATCGAGGGGATTTCAGTAACCCGCTTTCGGTTTTGGGCAGCCAGTTCAACGACCGCCCGCAGAGCACTGCAGTGGTCGCCAGGGCAGGGGACGTGAACACCAACGCTTACTTCAGGGGCCACCCTTCGTTGTTTGGCGGGATTGCCTATCAAACGCCCTGGGAACCACTGAGCCTGAAGATCGAGTACGAGGGCAACGATTACAAGAATGAGCCACTGGACAACCCACTCAAGCAAGACCTGCCGATCAACTTCGGTGTGGTCTACAAGCTGGCCGACAGCGTCGACCTGAGCGCCGGTTGGGAGCGTGGCAATACGGCGATGTTCGGCATCACCCTGCACACCAACTTTGTCAGCCGCAAGGCACCGGTGAAGACCTATGACCCTCCCGCCGAGCCTCTGCCGGCGCAGGCACCATCAACTCCGGCCGACCAGGTCAACTGGGCCGATGTCTCCAATCGGTTACAGCAAAATGCTGGTTATAAGGTTAAACGGATCACCCAGCGCGGTTCGGAGTTGATGGTGTATGGCGAGCAGTCTCGCTATTTTTATTCGGCCAAGGCCGTCGGGCGAGCCAGCCGGATTCTCGATAACAGCGTCAATCAGGATATCGACTGGTTCACCCTGGTGAATCAGCGTTATGACATGTCCATCGAAGAAACCAGCGTGCCGCGGGAAACCTTCCGTGCGGTGGTGAACAACGATCAGCCACTGAAAGATCTGCACCGTACGACCGAGGTCAATCCGGCGACTGCGCACCGCGAAACCACGCTCTACACCCAGGCGCTGGAGCCGTTCAGCTATGGCTTGGGGCTGGGCTACAAACAGAACATCGGTGGCCCCAACGGCTTGCTCTATCAGTTCACCGCCGATGCCGACGCGGAGTACCGTTTCACCCGCAACACCTGGTGGAGCGGCTTGCTCAGCGCCAACCTGCTGAACAACTACGACAAGTTCACCTACGACGCACCGAGCGGGTTGCCGCGAGTGCGCACCGATTTACGTCAGTACCTGACCACCTCCGATGTGACGATGCCGACGTTCCAGTTCAATCACGCGGCGCAGCTGGATCGGGACTGGTATGGCATGGTCTATGGCGGCTATCTGGAATCCATGTATGCCGGGGTCGGCAGCGAAGTGCTGTATCGACCTAACGGGAAACGCTGGTCGGTGGGCGCCGATCTGAATTTCGTGCGCCAGCGGGATTTTGATCAGGGCTTTGGCCTGCGCGATTACCAGACCATAACGGGTCATGTCACCAGCTATACTGAATTGCCCAATGACATGCTTGCAGCTGTCAGTGTCGGGCGTTACCTGGCACGGGACTGGGGTACCACCGTCGACTTGTCGCGGGAGTTCAAGAACGGCGTGAAGTTTGGCGGCTGGGTCACCCTGACCACTGCGTCGAAGGCGGAATATGGCGAGGGCAGCTTTGACAAAGGCATCTACATTTCCATCCCGTTCGACGAGTTGATGAGTACCTCGACCATGCGTCGTGCGAATATCGTCTGGGCGCCACTGACTCGCGATGGTGGTGCGCGCCTGAACCGTGCCTACTCATTACAGACCATGACCGACGGGCGTGACAGCAGCTTGTTCTACAACAACTTCGAGAAAATTACCGAATGATCACGTGGCTCAAAGGCTTGGTCGAGTTGCCATTCTGGCTCCGGGGTCTGGTCTTTGCCGCGGTGACTGTGATTCTGCTGTTCGCGGGATTGCGCGCTCAGCCGATCCCGGAGTTGTTCGCCGAAGAGGACAAGATCCATCACTGGATCGGCTTTCTGGTGTTTGCATGCAGTTGCCGTCTGGCTTTCCCCAATGTGAAGTTTGTCTGGACAGCCTTGGGGTGTTTGCTCACCGGCGTACTCATTGAGCTTGCGCAAGGGTTGATGCCGCTGCGCACGGCTTCGCCCTACGACATGCTGGCAAATAGTATCGGCGTGTTGATGGGGTTATTTATTTCAAGGTACTGGGTACGTTGAAAAGGCGTTAGGCACCTGGCAATTTGTCGGCATGTTGTAACCGTTGATCCTCGCTATATCCCCCCTCCAGTAACACCTCTCTTGCCACTCCATCCGGCATATGTTCCGTAATGCAATCTGTAGCAGCTTCCGAGCCTGCGAGGCTGCGTTCGGCTGCGCAGCAGTCGT
>NZ_JBFTZE010000023.1:0-99248 GCF_056406935.1 Pseudomonas sp. P1_A1
ACACGACCGGACACGACCGGGATGGACACAAATCGAGCCTGCCCGCGACAAACCTCAAGCCGAACGCGGTTTGCGTCCCGGCACAAAATGGCTCACATCATTGAACCCCGGCGTCGACGCGTGCCCCGGTGTCACCAGCGAATCGATAAAGGCTTCATCTTCCGCCGTGATTTTCACCGCCTGCGCCTTGGTGTACCCGTCCCACTGTTCTTCGGTGCGCGGGCCGACGATGGCCGAGGTGACGGCGCTGTTGTTCAGCACCCAGGCGATGGCGAACTCAACGATGCCCACGCCACGGTCCCGGGTGTATTGCTGGATCTGCTGGGCAATGCGCAAAGACTCAACCCGCCATTCGGTTTCCAGGATGCGTTTGTCCTGGCGACCGGCGCGGCTGTTGGCGTCCGGTGTCACATCCGGCGCGTACTTGCCGCTGAGCACACCGCGCGCCAGCGGACTGTAAGGCACCACGCCGAGGCCATAGTTTTGCGCGGCGGTGATCTGCTCGGTTTCCGCCTGACGGTTGACGATGTTGTACAGCGGCTGGCTGATCACCGGCCTGTCGACGCCGAGTTTGTCGGCCAAACGAATCACCTCGGCGATGCGCCAGCCGCGATAGTTCGACAGGCCCCAGTAGCGGATCTTGCCCTGACGAATCAGATCGCCGATGGCCGACACCGTGACTTCCAGCGGCGTGTTGTGGTCTTCGCGGTGCAGGTAATAGATGTCCAGATAATCGGTGCCCAACCGCGTCAGGCTGGCGTCGATGCCATTGAACAGGTGCTTGCGGCTCAAACCGCTGCGGTTCGGCACACCGTCCACCGGACCGAAGCCGACCTTGGTGGCGAGCACCCATTCGTGGCGGTGGCTGGCGATCGCTTCGCCGACGATCTCTTCGGAGCGGCCATTGGTGTACACGTCCGCGGTGTCGATGAAGTTGATGCCCTGGTCCCAGGCCTTGCCGATGATCCGCAGGGAATCTTCGGTGCTGGTCTGTTCGCCGAACATCATGGTGCCCAATGTGAGGGTCGACACCTGTAAACCCGAATGACCCAGCGTGCGATAGCTCATGACGAAATCCTTTTACCGGTCAGAAAGCCCTAATCAAATACCAGAACCGCTGCGCGGAGCAATCTGAATTATCGACGCAGTGCCTCACAACGCTCCTGCAAGAACGTTTGCAACACCTTGACCCGCTCCGAAACCTGCACCCGATGCGGGCAGAGCAAATTGAATGGCACGCTTTCGCCTTGCCAGTCATCGAACAGCGTCACCAGCCGCCCGGCCTGCACATCGGCGGCGACGTCGAGCCAGGCCTTGTAGGCGATGCCATGCCCGGCCAAGGCCCAGCGGCGGGCAACTTCGCCGTCGTCGCTGAGGTAGTCGCCGTGCACATCAACCTCCAGCACCTCATCGCCACGGCTGAAACGCCAATGGTTGTAGGGTCGGCCATTGCGCAGGTAGAGAAGGGCGCTGTGTTCGCTCAGTTCCGCCGGGGTTAACGGCACGCCGCACCGGGCCAGATACTCGGGGCTGGCGCAGGCCACGCGGCGATGCTGCGGCAGAATCGGCAGCGCCACCAACGTCGAGTCACTCGGCACACCGAAGCGCAGAGCCACATCGACCGTCTCGCGGAACAGATCGGCATGGCGATCGTTGAGCAGTAGCTGAAATTGAATGTGCGGATGCTCGCGTTTGAAGTCGTCGAGCCACGGCAACAGCACGTTGCGCCCGAAGTCCGATGGCGCGGCCAGTTGCAGCACACCACTCAAGCCTTGGGTTTGTTGCTTGAGCGCCTGCTCACCTTCGGCCAGCGCGGCCAGTGCCAGGCGCACGCTATCCAGGTAGCGCCGGCCTTCTTCGGTCAGGCGCATGCTTCGCGTGGAACGGGCCAGCAAGCGAATGCCGAGGCGGGTTTCCAGGCGTTTGAGGGCGATGCTGGCAGCGGCGGGGGTCAGCTCTAGGGCGCGGGCGGCGGCGGAAATGCTGCCGGAATCGGCGGTGCGAACGAAGATCTCCAGATCGAGAATCGAGCTCATTGGTAAAAATCCTTTAAAGATCCTTCTGATTTACCGGGATTTTTCTTCGATTGGCAACCGGAGAAGATTGAATCTCCCTAACTCGACCGGAGATCGGCTCATGACACAACTCAACGCTTGCTTGCACAATCAGACCGTCGTGGTGATCGGTGGCAGCAGCGGAATAGGCGCAGCCGTCGCCCGGGCCGCAGCCGAGCGTGGAGCCCTTGCGGTGGCGGTGAGTCGCCGCCAGCCAGCGGTCGACCATGATGCAAAGACTCGACACGAAGCGGCGGACGTCACTGATGAATCGTCGTTGCGACAGCTGTTCGAGCGTATCGGCCCTTTCGATCATCTGGTGATCACGGCCGGTCCGAGTGTGAGTGCCAAACCGTTGGCTGACAGCGATTTGCAGCACGCCCAACAGGCCTTCGATGTCAAATTCTGGGGCGCGCTGCGGGCGATCCAGGTCGCGCTGCCATACCTGAGCGCACGTGGCAGCATCACGCTGACCTCGGGTCTGTTGTCGCGCAAATTCGTCGCCGGGCAGTTCATCAAAACCACCTTGAATGCGGCGCTGGAGGCTTTGGGCAAGCAACTGGCCAAGGAACTGGCACCGCGCCGGGTCAACGTTGTAAGCCCTGGCGTAACTGACACCGAGGCTTACGCCGGCATGGACGAAGCGCAACGCGCCGCGATGTTTGCCCGTACCGCCGCCGCATTGCCGGTGGGCCGGGTCGGCACCCCGCAAGATCTGGCGGCGGCGTTTATTCTGGCCATGGAAAACGGCTTCATCAGCGGCACCGTCATCGACGTCGACGGAGGAGGGTTGCTATGAGTTGGCACTTTGATCATCTGGCCTTCAACACCCCCGACGGGCAACCGTTGCAGGAGGCCTTCGGTTCGTTGTTGGGATTGGCGCCGGGACGCCGTCCGCCGTTTCCGTTCCCCGGACGCTGGTTGTATCAGGATGCGCAGGCGCTGGTGCATGTGATCGAACAGCCGACGTTCGATGAGACGGCGTTGAGCCACATTGCCTTTCGCACCGATGAGGAGGCCGCGACGGTGTTGCAGCGGGTGCAGGCCAGTGGCTTGCCGTATCAGGTGGCGCAGGTGCCGGAGGACGGGATCTGGCAGATTTTCGTGCAGATGCCGGGTGGTTTGGTGATTGAGCTGGATGCCAAGGCGGGGAGTCTGGTGGGCGTTTAAGGACGATGTTTAAAAGACATTTCCAGATACTCACTAAGGCTACATATTCTTGCGCCGCTGCCTACGACTGCGCCAGAATCCGCCGGCTTGTGCGCCTTGGGCCTGGGTTTTATCGTTTCCCCGTCGCTGAAAAACAGCGATCGGGTTTGGTAGCCCGGGTCTCTAATTGCAAAGCACTGCCTTTTGCCGAGCCTTTTCGTCTCGTCTTTATGGTGGTCATGCGCAGGGCACCTTCGGGTGCGCCGTTTTCCTAGAGCCCGGTCTACCAACCTGCGTATGGCCTCCACCCATCGTTTGGTAGCGAGGGTGATGGCTCCTTTTAAGCGCTTTAGGAGTTTCATCTATGTTCAAACCAACGCCAAATCCACCAGAAGCGGACGACGTTTCCCCCTACGAAACCCCCGATTCCAAAAAACTCAACGAAGCCGCCGAGCGCGCCCTCGACCATTACCTCAAACCGCCCACCCCCAAAGCCACCAAGCGCAAACCCAGCACCATTTACCATGTCGGTGAGAAAGTCGATAACGAAACCCTGCTGGTCAACGCCTGCGAAACCCTGGCGTCAGCGAGCATGATGCTTAGTGAGTTCGCCGGGCTGATGGACATGCCGCATCGCAACATGATGCTGGGGATTCAATCGGTGGTCATGCTTGGGGAACTGGCCGTCAACCGGGTGCTGGATAACCTCGATCCGCAAGGCTGACGAAAGTCTGTAGTGAGAGCACTCCTTGTGGCGAGGGAGCTTGTCGGATCGCCGCACCGTCCCGCTCGGCTGCGCAGCAGTCGCAAAGCCTGGGCATGCGGTATGTCTGAAAAACCGCGATCACCGGGATTGGGGTCGCTTCGCAACCCAGCGGGAGCAAGCTCCCTCGCCACAGAAGCAATTGCGAATGCATGGAATGAGAAACGGCCCGGGAGGGCCGTTTTTGTTTTCACTGAACCTTAAACCCGCAACGTCCGGGTCATGCGCAACGCCAGCAAACTCCCACACACAATCACACCCGCCAGCAGGTACAACGCCGCATCGGTGGACCCGGTGCTGTCCTTGACCCAACCCACCAGATACGGGCTAAGGAAACCCGCCATCTGCCCCATGGAGTTGATCAGCGCCAAGCCACCGGCCGCCGCACCGGCGCTGAGCATCGCCGTCGGCACCGGCCAGAACATCGGCAAGCCGGTGAGGGCGCCCATGGTGGCGAGGGTCAGGCCGAGGATTGCAATGGCTGGGGTGGTCGCGAAGTTCACCGCAATCAACAGACCGACCGCACCCATCAGCATCGGCACCACCAGGTGCCAGCGACGTTCTTTGCGCAAGTCCGCCGAACGCCCGACCATCAACATGAACACCGCCGCCAACAGGTACGGAATCGCGCTCAACCAGCCAATCACCAGGTTGTCGCTGAAACCCAGGTTCTTGATGATCGACGGCAGCCAGAAGTTAATCGCGTAAACACCGCTCTGGATGCAGAAGTAGATCAATCCAAAGGCCCAGATCGCCGGGTTCTTGAACACTGCCCGCAAGGAGTCAGTGGTGGTTTTCGGTTTACTGGCCAGGTCTTCTGCGTGGTCGGCTTCAAGCACCGAACGCTCGTACGGGGTCAGCCACTTGGCGTTGGCGTAACTGTCGCTGAGCAGGAAATAGGCGAGGGCACCGAGGATCACGGTCGGAATGCCTTGCAGCAGGAACATCCACTGCCAGCCCGCCAGACCCGCCTGGCCTGCGCCAAAATGATTGAGGATCCAGCCGGAAAACGGGCTGCCCAGCAAACCGGATACCGGGATCGCCGACATGAACAGTGCCATGATGCGGCCACGGCGGAAGGTCGGGAACCACTGCGAAAGGTAAAGCACCACACCCGGGAAGAACCCGGCTTCGGCGGCACCGGTAAACAGGCGCAGGGTGTAGAACTCGGTGGGTGTGGTGACGAACAGCAAACACGTCGAGAGCGCGCCCCAAGTCATCATCATCAGCGCGATCCAGCGGCGCGGGCCGAATTTGCTCAGGGCCAGGTTGCTCGGTACACCGCACAGTACGTAGCCGATAAAGAAAATCCCGGCGCCGAGGCCGTACACGGTTTCGCTGAATTTCAGCGCGTCGAGCATCTGCAGTTTGGCAAACCCGACGTTCACCCGGTCGAGGTAGTTGAACAGGTAGCAGATGAAGATGAAGGGGATCAAACGCAGGGTAATGCGTTTGTAGACGGCGTTCTTGTCGTCAGCGTTGGCCAGGGTAGCGGTGGCGCTCTGTGACATGGCGGGCTCTCTCTTTATTATGATTTTTTGCGACGCAAGGGTAACGTTGGTCGCCCGGTGAGTCTCGGCCACCCCTTGGGTGGTTGTCTTTGTGCCTGAGCACAGGGTTTGCGACCCTGGCCTGTGCGGGTGAACAACCCGTCCCATCACGTTTTCAAGGATCCGCGCTATGTTCGAACTCGATCACGACCTGGCCCAGGACATCGTCGACCGGGCGATGGCCATCCTGCCGTACAACGTCAATGTCATGGACAGTCAGGGGCTGATTCTCGGCAGCGGCGAGCCGGAGCGCATCAACACCCGTCACGAAGGCGCACAACTGGTGCTGGCCAACGGGCGGGTGGTGGAGATCGACGCGCAAACGGCGATCCATCTCAAAGGCGTGCAGCCGGGCATCAATCTGCCGCTGTTGCTCGATCAGCGTTTGATCGGTGTGTTGGGCATTACCGGCGAACCGGAGCAATTGCGCACCTACGCCGAACTGGTGCGCATGACCGCCGAGATGCTGGTGGCCCAGCGCAATCAGCAGGCCGAGCAGCAATGGCGGCGCCAACGGTGCGACGATCTGCTGGCATTGCTGTTGAGCGAAGCGGGGGATTCGCCACGGTTACTGGACGAAGCGCAGCAACTGGGGCTCAAGCCGCAGCTGACACGGGTGCCGTATCTGTTCGAGTTGGGCATCGAACACGGCCCGAGCCAGACCGTCGAAACGCTCAGCGCCTGGTTGATGTCGCGCTACCCGGACAGTTGGTGCGTGAGCTCGGCCAAATCTTCGTTGCTCTGGTGCCGCCCGGCGACGCCAACCGTTGAGAATGAACGGCTGCTGGAAAAACTCGATGGCCTGGGCTGGAACATTTTGCGCATTGCCGTGGGCGGGCAGGCCGACGGCTTGTCGGGGTTGCGTCGCTGCTATCGGCGGGTCGGCGATTTGCTGGCTTACGGGCGCGATGTGTTGCCGCATTCGCGCTTGTTGATCCTGAACCGTTATCGGCTGCCGGTGATGCTCTGGCGGCACCGCGACGACGATGCGCTGGATGAACTGCTGAGGCCGCTGCGCAAAGTCATCGCCAAGGACGGTAACGGGCAATTGCTGGCAACCCTGCGCAGTTGGTGCGAACACGACGGCCAGAGCCAGGCCTGCGCCGACGCCCTGGGCATCCACCGCAACAGTTTGCGCTACCGCATGGAGCGAATCGCCGAACTCAGCGGCGTCGACCCGCTGAAGCTCGACGGAATGCTCGCGCTCTACCTCGGCGTCCAGCTCCTGCCACAAACTGACTGACACGCAAACGACGTGGGGTTTTGTGAAATTGAACAATAATCCTCACGACCGCTTGTGCAGCGGACCGGCGTTATTGTTCAGGCCTGCTGGCAGCATGGACGCATTGGAACTGGAGAATTCGCATGAAGATCGTCATTGCCCCCGATTCGTTCAAGGATAGCCTGAGTGCCCAGGGTGTGGCCGAGGCCATTGCGCTGGGGTTGGCGCAGGTTTGGCCAGATGCACAATTGCTCAAGTGCCCGATGGCTGATGGTGGCGAAGGCACGGTCGAGTCGATTCTGGCCGCGTGCGRCGGCGAACTGCGCCGCACCCGTGTTCGCGGGCCGTTGGGCGCCACGGTCGATGCGGCCTGGGGCTGGTTGCCGCAGAGTCATACCGCGCTCATCGAAATGGCCGAGGCCAGTGGCCTGCAACGGGTGCCGCCGAACCTGCGCGATGCCTGTACCAGCAGCACCTTCGGCACCGGCGAATTGATCCGCGCTGCGCTCGATGCCGGGGCGCAACGAGTGATTCTGGCGATTGGCGGCAGCGCCACCAACGACGGCGGCGCCGGGGCGATGCAGGCCTTGGGGGTGAAACTGCTGGATGCCCAGGGCCAAACCCTGGCGCCGGGTGGTCTGGCGCTGGCGCAACTGGCCCGTCTCGATTTGAGCGACATTGATCCGCGTCTGGCCGGCGTGCGTTTCGACATCGCCGCCGACGTCAATAATCCACTGTGCGGCCCTCAGGGGGCGTCAGCGATTTTCGGCCCACAGAAAGGTGCGTCGCCCGAGCAAGTCCAGCAACTGGACCTCGCTCTTGGGCACTTCGCCGAGCACTGCGCGCAAGCCCTGGACAAAGACGTGCGCGATGAACCGGGCAGTGGCGCGGCGGGCGGTCTGGGGTTTGCCGCGAAGGCGTTTCTCGGCGCGCAATTCCAGGCCGGTGTGGAAGTGGTCGCCGAACTGGTGGGGCTGGCCGAAGCGGTCAAAGGCGCCGACCTGGTGATCACCGGCGAAGGCCGTTTCGATGCCCAGACATTGCGCGGCAAAACCCCGTTTGGCGTGGCACGCATTGCACGGCAGCACGGCGTGCCGGTCATCGTCATGGCCGGCACCTTGGGCGAGGGGTATCAAGCTCTGTACGAGCATGGCATCGACGCGGCGTTTGCATTGGCAAGCGGGCCGATGACCCTGGAGCAGGCCTGCGCCGAGGCGCCGCGATTGCTGCGTGAGCGCGCCAGCGATATCGCGCGGGTTTGGCGAGTGGCCGCCCGCAAAATCCAGAACTGACACCATTCCCAGTAGCAGCAGCCTCGCAGGCTCGGCAGCTGCTACACGTTTGAAAAATATTTCTCCAGCCCCCTGCAAAAATCCTAAACCCCGGCCGATACAGCCAATAGGCGTACACAAACCTATTACAACAGTGGCGCCAAACTGAAAGGTGCGCGCCATCGCCCGCCCGCCAGTGATTACCGCAAGGATGCTCGCCGCCTCAATTACCGAGATCATCCTATGTCACTGCGTAATCTGAATATCGCGCCTCGAGCTTTCCTCGGTTTCGCCTTCATTGCCCTGCTGGTCATTGTGCTGGGTGTGTTTGCCGTGAACCGCATGACGATCATCCGCCAGGCCTCCGTGGACATGCAAAGCAATCAGCTACCCAGCGTCGGCTTCCTGGGTGTCATGACCGAAAACGTGCTGCGTCTGCGTATTCTCTCGTTCCGGGTTCTGGTGAACCGTGAGCCCGCGAGCCTGCAAGAAGCCGAAACCCGAATCGGGGTGCTGGTTGACAAGGTCAAGCAAGCGCAGGCAAGTTATGCGGCATTGCCGGCCGGCGGTGAAGAAGCGGCGTTATTCAAGACATTCTCGGCCACGCTGGACAAATACCTGCAAGCCCTGCGCGAGATGATGGAGCTTTCGCGCCAGAACAAACCGGATGAAATGCGCAACCTGATCAACACCCGGATCAAGGAAGGCACCGACCAGATGGGCGAGCAGTTGAACACGCTGATCGCCATCAACAAGGCTGACGCGACCGCGGCCGACGCCGAGGCCAACGACCAGTACGCCTTTGCTACCAATGGCATCATCGTGGTCTCGGTGCTTGCTGCCCTGATGACCGTGCTACTGGCCTGGCTGCTGACCCGCAGCATCGTCGAGCCGTTGAACCGTGCAGTGCAGGCTGCGCAAACCATTGCCGACGGCAACCTGACCAAAGCCATCGCCATCGACGGCAAGGACGAACCGGCCCGTTTGCTCGGCGCCTTGGCCACCATGCAGACGAACCTGCGCAAGACCATCGAGCAGATCGCCGGCTCCGCGACGCAACTGGGCGCCGCCGCCGAAGAACTCAGCACCGTGACGCAAGAAGCGTCCCGTGGCCTGCAACAGCAGAACAACGAAATCGAGCAGGCCGCCACTGCCGTCAACGAAATGACCGCCGCCGTGGAAGAAGTGGCACGCAACGCGGTGTCGACCTCCGAAGCCTCGAACCAGTCGACCGCCGCTGCCCGTGAGGGTCGTGACCGGGTGGTGGAAACCGTCGACGCGATTCAGACCATGACCCACGACGTGCAAAACACCGCGTTGATGATCGAAGGCCTGGCCGCTCAGGGCCGCGACATCGGCAAAGTGCTGGACGTGATCCGCGCCATCGCCGAGCAGACCAACCTGCTGGCCCTCAACGCCGCCATCGAAGCGGCCCGTGCCGGGGAGGCTGGGCGTGGCTTTGCGGTGGTGGCGGACGAGGTCCGGGCGTTGGCCCATCGCACTGCGCAATCGACCCAGGAAATCGAGAAAATGGTGGCCGGCATTCAGAACGGTACCGGTGAAGCGGTTTCGTCGATGCAGCAAAGCAATCAGCGCACCCAAAGCACCCTGGAAATGGCCCGTGCGGCAGGTGTCGCCCTGGAACAGATCACTTCATCGATTCAGCTGATCAATGAACGCAACCTGGTGATCGCCAGCGCCTCGGAAGAACAGGCCCAGGTGTCCCGTGAAGTCGACCGCAATCTGGTCAACATCCGCGACCTGGCCACCCAATCGGCCGCCGGTGCCAACCAGACCAGCGCCGCCACCCATGAACTGTCACGACTGGCGGTAGATTTGAACGCAATGGTGGCGCGTTTCGTGATTTGAGATAGGGTTGAAACTGGAACTCGCGCGTTAGGAGAAGTACATGCGCTATTCAGCCTTGACCCAACGAATCGACGGTGATGGAGCGGCAGCCTGGAAGATTCACGATCGAGCGCTGGAATTGCGCGAGCAGGGCGTCGACGTGCTGCTGCTGTCGGTCGGCGACCCGGATTTCGATACACCGCTGCCGATCGTCCACGCGGCCATCGACAGCCTGCTGGCCGGCGACACCCATTATTCGGATGTACGCGGCAGCCGCACACTGCGTAGCAGCATCGCCAGCCGTCATCGGCAGCGCAGCGGCCAGGAGGTGGACGCCGACCATGTGATCGTGCTGCCCGGCGCTCAATGCGCGGTGTATTCGGTTGCGCAGTGCCTGCTTGATCCGGGTGACGAAGTGATCGTCGCCGAGCCGATGTACGTCACCTACGAAGGCGTGTTCGGCGCCTGCGGGGCGAGCGTGGTGCCGGTGGCGGTGCGTCCGGAGAACGGCTTTCGGGTCAAGCCGGCGGATGTCGCGGCGCTGATCACCGCTAAAACCCGGGTCATTCTGCTCAACAGTCCGAACAATCCCTCCGGCGCCAGCCTCTCCTTGAAAAGCTGGCAGGAACTGGCGGCGCTGTGTGTGCAGCATGACCTCTGGCTGATCAGCGACGAGGTCTACAGCGACTTGCTGTATGAGGGCGAGCACATCAGCCCGGCGAGCCTGCCGGGTATGGCCGAGCGCACCGCGACCCTCAACAGTTTGTCCAAATCCCATGCCATGACTGGCTGGCGGGTAGGCTGGATGATCGGCCCGAAACCACTGGCCGATCATGTGATGCATCTGTCGTTGTGCATGCTGTTCGGCATTCCGGATTTCGTTCAGAAAGCCGCGCAAGCGGCACTCGATAAGGATTTGCCGGAAGTGGCACTGATGCGTGAGGAGTATCGCCAGCGACGCGATCTGGTGTGCGCGAGGTTGAGCGGTTGCCCCGGTATCCGGCCGATCAAGCCCGATGGCGGGATGTTTGTGATGCTCGATGTGCGCCAGACCGGGCTCGGCGCCCAGGATTTTGCCGAGCGGCTACTGGAAGGTTATGGCGTGTCGGTGCTGGCCGGCGAAGCCTTCGGGCCGAGTGCGGCGGGGCACATACGCATCGGGCTGGTGGTGGACCAGGTGAAGCTGGCGGAGGCGTGTCGGCGAATTGCGTCCTGTGCGGCGGATTTGCTGCAGATGCGACGGGCCTGATCAAGCCATTTCATGATCGTTCCCACGCGAGCGTGAGAACGATCAATTCCTTACCCCTTCCACGCTCCGGTATTCACCAGATTCACCGGCCGCTCACCCGCCAACGCCGCCAACAAATTTTCGACCGCGCAAGTCGCCATCGCCTCCCGCGTTTCATGGGTCGCCGAACCGATATGCGGCGTCGCCACCACATTGTTCAACTGCAACAGTGGCGAGTCATTACTCAGCGGTTCGCGCTCGAACACATCCAGCCCGGCGGCGCGAATCCGGTTCTGCTGCAACGCCTCGATCAACGCCGCTTCGTCCACTACCTTACCCCGTGAAATATTGATAAAGATGCTCTGCGGGCGCATCAAGGCGAACTCCCTGGCGCCGATCAGCTTTTCGGTTTCGGCGGTCAGCGGCAAGGTCAGGCAAATGAAGTCGGCCTGCTGTAACAACTCGGTCAGGCTGCAGTATTGCGCATTGAAGCGCTGCTCCACCGCCGGTTTCGGCGAATGGCTGTGATACAGAACCGGCATGCCAAAACCGAAATGCCCACGCTGCGCCAACGCTTCGCCAATCCGCCCCATGCCGATGATGCCCAGCGTTTTGCCGTGTACATCGCTACCAAAATGCGCCGGGCCAATGTTGCGGTTCCACTGGCCGGCACGAACCATGTTCGCCAGTTCCACCACGCGTCGGGCGGTGGCCAGAATCAGCGCGAAACCGGTGTCGGCGGTGGTCTCGGTCAACACATCGGGGGTGTTGCTGAGCAGGATCCGCCGTTCGGTCAGGTAGTCGATGTCGTAATTGTCGACGCCGACGGACACACTGGCAATCGCTTCCAGGTTCGGCGCCAGGTCCAGCAACCCGGCATCGAGTTTCAGACTGGCGCCAAGCAACCCTTGGGCGCGGGGCAGGGCCTGGCGCAGCTTGGCCAGGCCTTCGGCGTCGAGGCTGTCGATCAGTGTCACCTCGGTCTGCTCATGCAAGCGCGCCATCAGCAGCGGCGAGAGTTTCTTGTACAGCACAACCTGCTTTTTCATATCAACATCCATTCAGGAATGAGCCGGCACCGGCCGGGGCGCGGCGGCTTTGGCCACGACCCGGTCACTGGCGCCGGGCTTGAGGAAAATCGTCAGCACCACCGACACCAGCAACGCGCCGCTCATCAGCAGATAAGACGCACCGGGCGATCCGGTGGAGCTGTTCAGGTAACCGACCAGATAAGAGCCGCCAAACGACCCGAGCGCGCCCATGCTGTTGATCAACGCCATCGCACCACCGGCCACGTTGGCCGGGAGGATTTCCGGAACGATGGCGAAGAACGGCCCGTACGGGGCGTACATGCAGGCACCGGCAATCACCAGCAGGGTGTAGGACCACCAGAAATGTTCAGCACCCAGCGCGTAGGAACCGTAGAACGCAATCGAGGCGATCAGCAGCGGCGGCCAGACGAAGCGTTTGCGCTTTTGCAGTTTGTCCGAGCCCCAGGACACCAACAGCATGCCGATCACTGCCGCCAGGTACGGCAATGCCGACAGCCAGCCGGCTTCGATCATGTCCATTTGCGCGCCGGCCTTGAGGATCGACGGCAGCCACAGCACGAAACCGTAGACGCCGATGCTCCAGCAGAAGAACTGCAAGGCGAGGATGATTACTTTTGGCGAGCGAAAAGCTTCTGCGTAGTTTTTCACCGCTTTGATGCCCACCTGTTCGGCGGCCAAGGCACTTTCCAGGTCCTGCTTTTCCTGGTCGTTGAGCCACTTGGCCTGAGCCGGACGGTCATCGGCCAGACGCCACCAGATAAACGCCCACAACACTGCCGGCAAGCCTTCGATGATGAACATCCAGCGCCAGCTGAAATGCTGGATCAGGTAGCCCGAGACCACCGACATCCACAGCATCGTCACCGGGTTGCCGAGGATGAGGAAGGTGTTGGCGCGCGAGCGTTCGGCACGGGTGAACCAGTGGCACAGGTACACCAGCATCGCCGGCATCACCGCCGCTTCGACCACTCCGAGCATGAAACGAATGACGATCAGCCAGTAGGCGTTGGAGACGATCCCGGTCAAGGTCGCCAGGGCACCCCAGAGAATCAGGCTGACGAAAATCAGCTTTTTCACGCTGTGCTTCTGGGCGTAGATCGCGCCCGGAATCTGGAAGAAGAAATAGCCGAGGAAGAACAGTGCGCCGAGCAGGGAAGACAACCCCGGGGTGATCATCAGGTCCTTGGCCATCCCGGAGGCGGCGGCGAACCCATAGTTGGCGCGGTCCAGATACGCCAGGCTGTAGGTGATGAACACGATGGGCATGATGTACCACCAGCGGCGGGTGGCCAGTGTTGCGGTTTTCATAGTGATGCTCCTGAGCTTGTTGTTTTTGTCGCAGCAGGTAACGGTTTAAATGCGGTGGTGACTATGCAGACCTCATCGCGGGCAAGTCGGCATACATTTCGGCTCGGGTAGGTAACCCCTCCATATCCCCCCGGCTCTGCACCGCGCGGCTGCCGATCCAGTTGGCACGCTGCACGGCTTGGGCGACGCTGTGGTTTTCCAGCAGGGCGCTGATCAGGCCGACGGCAAACCCGTCGCCGGCACCGACCGTATCGACCACCGTTGCCACGGGCACGCCTGCAACGAAACCTTCGTCCTGGTGGGTTCGGTAATACGCGCCGTGCGGGCCAAGCTTGATCGCCACGGCTTCGGCGCCCTGGTCGAGGTAAAACGCCGCGATGTCGGCGGGGTCTTCGAAACCGGTCAGCAACCGTCCTTCGCTCAAGCCCGGCAGTACCCAATGGGCGAGGGCGGCGAGGCGGTTGATCTCGCTGATCATCTGTTGTTCGCTGGCCCACAGGCTCGGCCGCAGGTTGGGGTCGAACGACACGCTGCGCCCGGCATCGCGCATGCGGGTCATCAGTTCGAAGGACATTGCCCGGGCCGACGCGGATAGCGCCGGAGGAATGCCGGTGGCATGCAAGTGCCGGGCGTTGAGCAGCGACGGGGAAATCGACTGCACCGACAAGTGACTGGCCGCCGAACCGCGACGGAAATACTCGACCACCGGATCGCTGCCGTCATCTGCGCGGGATTTGAGTTGAAACCCGGTGGGGTGCGCCGGGTCGATGTCGACGTGGCTGCAATCCAGGCCTTCTTTCTTCAGCGTATCGATGACGAACCGGCCGAGAGAATCGGCGCCCACCCGGCTCAGCCAGGCGACGTTAAACCCCAACCGCGACAAGCCAATGGCGACGTTGCTGTCCGCCCCGGCAATGCGCTTGTGGAAGTGGCCGACGTCGGCCAGATCGCCATTCTGCTCGGCAACGAACATCGCCATGGTTTCGCCGAACGACAGGATATCGAACTCAGACATGCGCGTTCTCCAGACGTAATTGGCCGAGACAGGCGAGGGTGGCGACATGTTCGGTGGTCAGTTGCACCAGGTCATCGCCTTGCAATGGATACTCCGCCGCGCGCATCACCCCTTGGGGCATGTGCCGCAGCAATTGTTGCCACAGATGCAAGTCATTGGCCGCTGGTGGCACCGCCACCAGTTTGCCGTCGGCCCGGCGCGCCACTGCTTTGCAGTGCACGTAGCCAACATATCGGCCGAGCAACCGCGCGGCGCTGGCGGCGGATTGGTCCTGCCATTGCCAGTTGCCGATGTCGAAGGTCATTTTGATCGGCAACTGATGCTGCTCGACGTCGGCGAAGAAGCGCTGGAACGGTTCTATGCGACCGCCGTGCAAGGTCTGGTCGTTTTCCACCAGCAATTGCACAGGGCTCTGCTGCAACACATGCGCCAGTGTTTGCAGGTCGTTGTTGTCGGTGAAATAGCCCAGGGAGACTTTCAGCCATTGTGAGCCGAATGCCTCAGCGCGTTGCAGGGTCGAGAGCAGTTCCGGGTTGGGCGCCGATTGCCCGGCCAGCCACAACTCCAGCGGCGAGGAATACACGCTTTCCAGGCCCCGGGATTGCGTGGCGTCGGCCAATTGCGCGGGGTCTTCAAGGGTCAGCAGCTCTTCGCGCCATTCAATGTGCGTGGCACCGGACGCGGCCAACACCTCGACGAAACTGCCTTGGCCACGTTGGCGCACAAGCTCGGCGCCGTAGCTGGACAGGCTGATGGATACGGGTGGTTTGTTCATTGTTATCACCTCTGAAACCGGTTTCATTTCTGTTCAAAAAAAATGTTCAAAAAAATGTTCAAAGAAATATCAGTGGTCGATGTGCCGTTCTTTCAGTCACCGAAAATGCCCAAGAGTCGACCCACGCACGATCAACCGCGCCGGAAAATCCAGGGTCCGCGCCGGCCCGTCATCCCCACGCAAACGCTTGAGCAAGCACTCGAACGCACTCGCGCCAATGTCCTCGGTTGGCTGGGCTAGGGCGGTAATCCCGCTGCCCACCAACGGATACCAATCCAGATCATCCAGGGCGATCAGCCCGACATCCTCGAACAGGTTGCACTGCAATTCACGCAACGCATGGGTGCCGGCCAGCGCGGCGATGCCGTTGGCGCAAAACAGCGCTTTCGGGCCAGGGCCGGGAGTGTTCAGGAAGGTTTTCAAGCGGCTGGTCAGATCGCTGCCGGTTTCAACTACCGTGCCTGAGAGCGCCGGGCGTTGCGCAATCTGCGCCTTGAAACTGCTGACCCGCTCGATCCGTGAACTGGTGCCGTCAAATGGCTCCGTCACCATCAGCACATCGCGATAACCGCGCTCTTCCAGGTGGGCGAGGGCCATTTCAACGGCGGCAGGATTGTCCAGCCCCACCAGATCGCTATCAAACTGTTCGACCTTGCGATCCACCAGCACCATGGGCATTTCCCGCTGCAATTCGCGCAACTCATCCACGTGGTGGCCGAGGGTGTTCACGATCAAGCCTTCGATGTTGTACGAGCGCAGCAGCGCCAGGTGCTGACGTTCCTGCTCGTCATCGCGATCGGTGTTGCACACCACCAGGCTGTAGCCGTGCCGACGGCAGGCGGTTTCCACGCCATGCATCACGGCAATCGAATAAGGGTTCCGGATATCGGCCACCAACATGCCGATCAGA
This sequence comes from Pseudomonas sp. P1_A1, assembly GCF_056406935.1. Lineage (NCBI taxonomy): Bacteria > Pseudomonadati > Pseudomonadota > Gammaproteobacteria > Pseudomonadales > Pseudomonadaceae > Pseudomonas > Pseudomonas sp. P1_A1. The sequence goes on from NZ_JBFTZE010000023.1 coordinate 16,146, forward strand.
CGCGTGCGCCCACGTTTCAAGCCGCGGGCCATCTGGTTCGGGCGGTAGCCCAATTCGTTAATCGCTTTTTCGATGCGCAAGGCAATGGCATCGGAGAGCAGGGCGCGGTCGTCGCCGATGAAGCGCGAGACGCTGGCCTTGGAGACGCCGGCTTGTTCGGCGACGTCGAGCATGGTGACGCGACTGCGTTGGGCGGCGGAGAAGTCGTTCACGGTTGAGTCTTCTTATTGTCTGAAACCGGTTTCAGGAGACACCAATTTCTTTGTTGGCGTCAAGTGAAGGTTCGTTCGGTAGCGAGAGTGAAGAACCTGTGTATCCGACAGGTGGTCGTCAGAACTATCAGATTTGACAGTAGGCAGACTAGGAAATCGAACGTTTAATTCTCCCAACGAGTGGCTTTTTGCGTTAATCGATTTCCCTTGCGAAAGTACGATGACGAGGTCAGGAATAAATGTCATTGCCCGCGGATGAAAACACATCTTCCATTGGCTCCTTCACGTCAATAGGAGATGGTGTTCTAGCAGAAATCATCAAGGTGGATGGCGTCGATCCGGTTGATGTAGACGGAAATATTCCTCTTCCACAACTGCATAAGGGAACGATTGGCAGAGTCCCAAGATGGGCGGAATACTCAGTGGATCCTGACAACCCAGACCGCTTGCAGGTGTTTTTCGAGCAGGATGGAGTTAAAAATACAATTCACGACAATTTATATAATCCGATAAATTTACGTGAAATCGAAATTCCGCTAAGCGCTGCATTATTGAGTAAAGATGGGGTCGCCTGGATTTCTTATTTGGTGAATGACGCGGACTCTAACCCGGATATCGCGCCTCCGAGAAAGTTGACCATCGATCATACGCAGTTGCCTGTTCAAAAACTGCCTGAAGCGAATTTTCTCAATGCCACTCTCTGGGGGTATTGGAATTGCTTGACTCGTCCCGCACTCAGCGGCGGGGGATGGATACACATTTTGCCCCAGTTGATCGGTAGGTCAGGCGATTTATGCGTAGTGACGTGGCGGGGATATCTTAGTTTGAATGGTGTTGGAGAAGTTGAAGAAGCATATGGTAGTTTCTCGAAGAGTCTGAGCACAGAGGATAACTCGCAAGGCTTCAATATGTTGATTCCTTTCAAACATATAAAACCATTGGAAAATAATGCCTCGGCAATCGTGATTTACCGCTTCTATCGAGCGGCAAAGTTGATCGCAGAGTCCGAGCCAGCACTGATCAAGATTGATCGTGTTATTTCCGGCGAATCACTGCCCTGTTATTACGATGCTTGAATGTTTCTGGATGCAGTTTGGTTGACGGGGCTTGTCAATTGGGCGGGAAGTTTGTTCGGTCGTAGATGAGCTGGAAAGTTTTTAGTTGTTTTGGCAAGTGTTTGTAAAAAGAGCTGTCTGTCTGTTTTTATCATGGAGCGTGTGAAATGACCATCGAAGAGAAAATCCCTGCTGGCGCAAAAAGTTCAAATGTTGGTATCGGAATACTTTCTGATCCACCCGTGGTTAAAAATCTGGCCGTGGATGGTCGCGTTAAAAAATCTGATGATGACAGGGGGTATATTGAAGTCGAACTTGATGGTTTGAACAATGCGGCGGGAGGCGGTAGTGCAACACTCGAATTGCTCTTGCCCGACGGGACCACAAAACTGCTGGACTCAAAACCTCTAGAAGGCGTCAACGTACCTTTAATGTATCGCCTGAATAAAGCAGACATTCCTGAGCTGACTACGCCTGAGGCTCCAACTGAATATTCTGTTCAGTTCAAGGTTCTCGATGGCGATGGCAACGATGACCACTCTACAGCGCCGACTCTTTTGCGGGCCAGGTATCGTGGGCCCTATGCTACGAAGACCCCCTCAAGTAGAGGGGTTGTTCCACCCGTTACCTATGTGAATGCGCCGCCCTCTGGGGTTCTTGATGGGGCTTGGTTCAACTCGAACCCGGGCGGTCTGCGTTGCAAGGTGGTCACCACTTATCCTTTTCGACATGCCGATGATACTCATCATTTTTATTTGAGCTCGAGAGCTTTAGCCTCCACATCCCAAACCCCGATTTATGAGGGGAAACTGGATGCGAATGACGAGTTTGTTGTCAGTGTCGCCGCTTTACGCGCCTTGGGTAACACGACACTTTATCAGCTCAACACTATTACTGATGTCGCGGGATTTAGAAGTATCGACTCAACGCCCAGGAGAGATCTTGAGGTTCGTCAACCGCCTGCAGTGGTATTTTTCCCCCTCACAGTTCCTGATACAGGAACGGACGGAAATACCACGTTGACTCTTAAGCATTTCAACCCGGTTCCCAGGAATGTGAAGATCATCTTGCAGCAGCCAACCCATGCTGCTGTGCGCGCGATGATTGAAGTGAAGCTTGAAAATGAAGTGGTTGGCAGCAAGGAATTGGCTGCTTCGGGTGGCCTGGAATTCGATTTGACATTCGATGCCTATAAAGCCGCTTACGGTACAACTCTCGGAGAGTTGGCCGGGAAACTGACTTACACCTACAAAGATGGAACGGCGCCAACCCAGGACTCGAACCAAGTAACAATAGTCTATATGAACGCCGATTATCCGCCGATTGGTTTGATACCGGCGCCGGATCTAGAAAGTGACAACCTGCCCCCGGTCGAGGTTACTGGCGACACCGGCACCCTAAATCATCTTGTACCGGGTGATTTCGGCAAACCAGTTACGTTTACATTCAAACTATGGGAAATGGACGTTGGTGATCCTCTCACCCGAACTGCAATAGTCAATTTTTGGTACAACAAAGAGTTTATGGGGGATAAAGAAATCGAGCCGACTGATACCGAAACTTCTCTCGAGGTAGACTTTGCAAGAGTTGCCGCCCATGGTACTGGCACCAAGGACGCTTACTGTGACATCCGCTATCTGGACGTTGACGCTACCGTTGTGCAAAAAACTCCGACTCGGGTTAACTTTGAAGCAAATGAAGTCAAACTTCTTGAGCATGTCGCGAGAACCTACAATTCCGATCGCGTCGTCAGTTGCCCAAGCTTTGATCTGGTGGGGGGCGAGCGTCTATGGCGAGTGGCAGTACCGCAAGAACAAAGTTCCTTGCCTGATGGTCAATCAATAACTATTCATGCTGATGGCTATGAAGACATTGCAATGACCACTCCCATTGGCATTCCGCACGTGGAGACAAAAAAAGTTAGTGGCACGGCGCAAACCATCTTTGATGTGAATTTTACGTATATCAAGACACTGCAAGGCCCAATCGTACCGCCACCTGGTACACCTGACTATAACTACGTGTATGTATGGTATGAAACTACGATTGCGGGAACTCTCTACAAATCACCGGAAGTACTGCACAGGGTTAACGTACGCAACACCAGCAGCTTGTTCTGCGATGGCACCGCATAATCCATGACGAAATGACCGTGCCTGGCTCACAGGGAGTCTAAGTGAGTCAGGTTGCGGTTGTTCTTACGAGTCATGAAGGAATATCCGACTCGGATAGGGACTTTTCCTACATATAAGAGTGGGGTTGGTCTGTAGTCTCCCGGCGCTCAAATCGTGCTTCACCCGATATTGCCGACAACTCAATGTAAGAGCCCCCATATGTCCAGGTTTTCTTCGTGTTCAAAAAAAAACGTCAAAGGTTACGCATTATCGGCGCTCTCATCGTTAATGTTTCTCGGAGCACCTGCGCATGGCGGTAGCGTTCCTGCAGGCCAGACCCACACCATTGACAACTCCCTGCCCCCGGAAGATTGGACGCTGAACGCGGGTTCTACGCTCATCTCCAACGGCGCCGAGACGCTGATCATCGGGGCTGAAAGTGCATTGTTCAACGCCGTTGGTGGAAGCGCACAACGCCTGGATGGCAGGCTCAATTCAACGTTCAATCTCACGAATGCGTCAGTTGATCGTATAGGGGGGGGCTTTGCCATAAGGCTGAGCGACAGCACAGCAAACCTGACGAACAGTACGGTGACCAGTGACGACATCGGTCTGCAACTCATCAGGAATAATGCCGGGCAAATTGGCTCTACCGTCACGTTGACGAACAACAGCTCTGTAACAGCGTTAAACGGTGGCGCTCTTATGACCGGTTTCAGTCAATTGAACGTCTTGAATTCATCGATAGAAGCCACTGATGCAACCAGTTATGGTGTTCGATTGAGTCACGCCGATCTTAATGCGGCTGGCAGCACCATTATTGGAGGGTTGAACGGGTTGGAAGTCGGGCGAGAAATAGTTGATCTCGCGAGAACATCCGCGGTGACGCTGGATAGTTCAACCATCGAAGGAAAATCCGGTTCGGCCATCGTTGTGGGTTTTCAGGATCGTGCGGGAATCACGGCAAACATAGACGTACTCAACGGCTCCCGACTGGTCGGGGCCAATGGCACGATGCTCGAAGTCAACGATGGTGCCGCGGTCAATCTTAAAGTGGATCGGAGCGACTTGGCGGGCAATATTATCGTTGAGTCTGGCAGCACAGCGAAGGTCACATTGCAAAACGCCTCGATTCTGAACGGCAATTTACAGAACGTGACCCAAACCAGGCTTGATACACGCAGCACCTTGAACGGCGACGTGCAAGCGGTCGCAGGTACTGGAGCCATGGTCAGTCTCGACAATGGATCGGTGGTCAACGGCAATATCGACAACGTCTTCAGCTTGTCGCTGAACAACGGCAGCAGGATGACTGGAGACGTGCTCACCGACACCAATGGCAGCGTGCTGCTGGACAACGGCTCGGTACTGACCGGCCAAATCAAAAACTCCGCCAATCTGAATATCAATAACTCAGCRCAATGGGTAATGACGGGCGATAGCTCCGTGCAACGTCTCGCGTTGAATGATGGCGTGGTTCGCATGGGGACGAACGAGCAGTTTCAGCAACTGAACGTGGGTGATCTTTCCGGCAAGGGCACCTTTGTGATGGGCACCGACCTGGGTAACGGCAACACAGATTTCCTGAACGTCACCGGCAACGCCAGCGGACAACATCAACTGCAAATCTCCGCCACCGGCACCACGCCGGTCACTGCCGAGCCGGTGAAGGTCGGTAATATCGCTTCCGGCGACGCGAGCTTCTCGTTGGGTAATCGTGACACCGTGGACGCCGGCACATTTGTCTACAGGCTTGCGAAGGAAGGCCAGGGCTTGTATCTGAATCCGGACAAGAAGACCGTCAGTACTTCAAGTAATACGGCGTTGGCCCTCGCCGGGAGTGCGCGCAGCGTGCTGAATGCTGAAGCGGCCATGCTTAGCGACCAATTGGGCGACCGCAGTCTGAACGTCCGACCCGAAGCGTCGATGCGGGCGATGAACGACAGCTCGGTAAAAAACCTCAGCAACAGTGTCTGGGTTCGCACTTATGGCAACCAGTACAATGTCGATAACGCCTATGGTGATGGCTACACCCAGAATCAGACCGGTATTACGGGTGGTGCCGACACAACTGTGGATTTGGGCGGCAGGCCGTGGGTAGTGGGTGGATTCGTCGGGACAAGCCATACCAAAATGGATCTCAAGTACGGTTCCAGCGCCACCGTCGACAGTGTGAATGCCGGCGTCTATGGCAGCACGTTCGATGTTGAGAGTGGTGTGTTCGTCAATGTCATGGCCAAGATCAACCAGTTCGATAACAAGGCCAACGTCACCATGAGTGATGGCACTCGGGCCAAGGGCGATTACAAAGCCTTGGGCGCCAGTGGTTCGGTGGCCGTCGGTAAGCATATTCGCTTGAAGAACGACTACTTTGTCGAGCCTCAAGTACAGGTATCGACCGGTGTCACTCAAAGCGACAAGTATCGGCTCGACAACGGCCTGGAAGTAAAAAGCGACACCATGCGTTCAGTGCAAGGCAAGGTTGGTGTCCGCGGCGGGCGCGTCATCACTCTGGACAACGGCAGCCGGCTCGAGCCCAGCCTGATGACGGCGTTCAATCACGAGTTTGTGAAGAGCAATGAGGTCAAGATAAACGACAACAGTTTCGATGATGACCGCGCCAGTAGCTCGATTGAGTACGGAGCAGGTTTGAAATGGTCGCCGGCTCAACGCAACTGGCAGGTTTCCGGCCAGGTCGGTGGCAGTAAAGGCACCACCGTCAGTCAGGAATGGAGCGGCAGCTTGAGAGTGAGCTATTTCTTCTGATGAGCGTTGTTTCAATGAAGTGACCTAATAAAAATGCCCCGAGACTGCCGGGGCATTTTTTGTGCAGTCATCAGCTAAACAGACCCGCCGCGATATTGATCGAAAACCCGAGAATCGCCGTGTTGAACAAGAAAGCGATCAACGACTGCGCCAGTACGATTTTGCGCAAGCCGCGGGTGGCTACGCCCACGTCTGCTGTTTGTACGGCGACGCCGATGGTGAACGAGAAGTACAAAAAGTCCCAATAGTCGGGCTTCAGCTGCCCCTCGGCAAATCGCAGCGCAGGTTCCTTGCCTTCCCAAGTATAGAACAGCCGCGCGTAATGCAGGCTGAAAATCACCCCGATCAACAACCATGAACCGATTATGGTCAGCCCGGTGAAGCCGTAGTGAAACAGCCGGTGATAAGTGTCCAGATCCTTGCTTCCCGCCAGTTGGAGGGTAATGGCGGCGAGGCTGGCCAGCGCGGCCATGCTCACGGTGAACAGCACCAGCCCGGCGTTTTCGTCTTCGACTGCGGCAATGCGTTTCACATCGTCGGCTTTGGCGCGCATGGTCAGCCAGATGATCAGGGCCAGATACGTCCAGACCCCGGCGTTCCAGCCGATGAGGATTTTGCCGAGGATCGAATCGGCCGGAGCCAGAATGCCTGCCGCGACGCCAAAGGTGGCGGCGGCGGACAGGCGAGGGTGGGTGCGGGCGAGGAAGGGCATGGGGGTTCACGGTCAGGGGCTTTTCAGCACCTTAGCCCTGGTGTGAGTGGTGCGGCAAGTGCGGGGGCTTTGAAGGTCATCGCAGCCCTGTTAGTCAGGCCTGACGCTTTACGCGCTCGAAACTAAATTTCCCGTTTTTGATCGCGATAGTTCCGGCCGAAGATTCGGCCGTGACATTATCGAGGGTGCCTTCCAATGAGTCCCCTGTAATTGAGGTTATCGTAAAGGAACCGCTAATCGCGTCGTAGCCGACTACGCTGACACTGTCCATATAAAGAACATAAATCTTGTTCCTGTCATTATTCAGTTCATACGTGCCGGGGCCAAGATCTTTGGCAATGTAGATAGTCACGCTGTGCCGCCAACGATTTGGAATGCCTACGTTATCAAAGTAACCGGACCACGCACGGTAGTGCTCCTTTGGAAATATCACCTCGTTGGCAGGTCGTTCGGCAAAAGTAAAATTGTTGGCCTCGTACTGATGTGTGATGTGCCCTGAAATGTCAGCCGTGAATGAACCGATCGCTGTGTCATCGCCCAACACGGAGCGGCTTGGATCGAAGCCCTTAAGTTCAACTGCGCCATCGGTGACTGTCAGCTCCTCTTTTGACGGAGAGAACGCATTGAACTGAAAAGTGCAGGTGGCTTCTTGAGCCGCTACATTGAGGGTTACGACAACTTCACCCGAGGTGGCAATGTAGGGGGTGAACAAACTTTCGTTGTGCATCCAAAAGGTGGCCTTTGCGGTGTCTAGGTTTTCGTACACATTATCAATTTTGTAGATGCGATTCACTACATCTCCTTGATCAGGAATGCGCAAAACGATACTTCGATAAAGGTAGAGCGTTTGCTCCAGATCTTGGGTTGCCATTGCAATGTAACGATTTTCCTGGGGATCCAGATACAGCTTCATTTTGGTAGGTGAGCCCACATAGGGCTCAGGAAGCTCTTTTATCTTTGCGGTGAATGTTCCGGTAGTGATCCCGAGTGAGTTTCTGGTTAAATCATCCATTTGGAGACTCCTTAGTTGAGGGGCAACAACGTCGTTGATTGTTGAACCCAGCGTAAAGAGGAGTCCAACCCTCGTGAACTATCAGTTCTGATAGTTCACGAGGGTTTTTTGGCATAACAATACCGTTATCAATAGTGAATGGTTCAGTTGGTTTTCTTTAAACAAACAACCCACTTCATGACCACCACAAAAAACACCGGCACAAACACCACCGCCAATGTCGCCGTGATCATCCCGCCGATCACTCCGGTACCAATGGCTTGCTGACTCGCCGAGCTGGCCCCGGTAGCAATCGCCAACGGCACCACCCCAAGAATGAACGCCAGCGATGTCATCACAATCGGCCGCAACCGCAGGCGCGCCGCTTGCAGCGTGGCATCGATCAGGTCATGACCTTCGTCATACAGGCTTTTGGCGAACTCGATGATCAGGATCGCGTTCTTCGCCGACAGGCCAATGATGGTGATCAGCCCGACCTTGAAGAACACGTCATTGGGCATCCCGCGCAGGGTCACAGCCAGGACCGCGCCGAGCACTCCCAGCGGCACCACCAGCAGCACCGAGGTTGGAATCGACCAGCTCTCGTACAGCGCCGCCAGGCACAGGAACACGATCAGCAGCGACAGCCCGAGCAGCATCGGCGCCTGACTGCCGGACAAGCGTTCCTGCAACGACAACCCGGTCCACTCCTGCCCCAACCCCGCCGGGCCTTGCGCCACCAGCCGTTCGATTTCCGCCATGGCTTCGCCAGTACTGTAACCGGGCGCCGGTTCACCGGAAATGCTGATGGCCGGGTAGCCGTTGTATCGGGTCAATTGCGCTGGGCCCTGGGTCCAGTTGGCCCGGACGAAGGCCGACAGCGGCACCATTTTTTCGGCGTTGTTGCGTACGTGAATCTTCAGCAGATCGGCGACCTGGCTGCGTTGATCGCCTTCAGCCTGGACCACCACTCGCTGCATTCGCCCCTGGTTGGGAAAGTCGTTGATGTAGGCCGAACCGACCGCCGTGGACAGCACATTGCCAATGTCGGCAAAGGATATGCCCAGGGCGTTGGCCTGTTTGCGGTCGACTTCCAGCTGAACCTGTGGCGCTTCGGCCAGGGCGCTTTCGCGCACATTCATCAGGATCGGGCTTTTCTCGGCGGCGGCGAGCAATTCGCTGCGCGCTTTCATCAGCGTGGCATGGCCGAGGCCGCCACGGTCCTGCAAGCGGAACTCGAAACCGCTGGAGGTGCCGAGACCGTCAACCGGCGGCGGCAGCACCGAGAAAGCCATGGCATCCTTAATCTGGCTCAGCGCGATGTTGGCGCGATCGGCGATGGAACTCGCCGAGTCGTAGCTGCCCCGATCCGACCAGTCCTTGAGCGTGGTGAACGCCAGCGCGGCGTTCTGCCCGCTACCGGAAAAACTGAAGCCGAGAATCACTGTGCTGTCGCCGACGCCCGGCTCGGTGGCGTTGTGCGCTTCGATTTGCTCGACCACCTGCACCGTGCGGTTCTTGCTCGCGCCGGGTGGCAGTTGAATGTCGGTGATGGTGTAACCCTGGTCTTCCACCGGCAGGAACGAGGAGGGCAGGCGACTGAAACACAGTCCCAGGCCGACCAGCAGCACGCCATAGATCAACAGGTAACGACCGGTGCGTTTCAACGCATAGGCGACCCAGCCCTGATAACGCTCGGTCAGTTGTTCGAAGCGCCGGTTGAACCAGCCAAAGAATCCGGCTTTTTCGTGATGCTCGCCTTTGGCAATCGGCTTCAACAGCGTCGCACACAACGCTGGGGTCAACGTCAGGGCGAGGAATGCCGAGAACAGGATCGACGTGGCCATGGACAGCGAGAACTGTTGGTAAATCACTCCGACCGAGCCCTGCATGAACGCCATCGGAATGAATACCGCCACCAGCACCAGGGTGATGCCGATGATCGCGCCGGTGATCTGCTTCATCGCCTTGCGCGTCGCGTCCTTGGGCGACAGGCCTTCGGTGGCCATGATCCGCTCGACGTTCTCCACCACCACAATTGCGTCGTCCACCAGAATGCCGATGGCCAGCACCATGCCGAACATGGTCAGCACGTTGATCGAGAAGCCCAGCGCGAGCATGGTCGCAAACGTGCCCATCAACGCCACCGGCACCACCAGCGTCGGGATCAGCGTGTAGCGGATGTTCTGCAGGAACAGGAACATCACCGCAAACACCAGCAGCATCGCCTCGCCGAGGGTGTAAACCACTTTGGTGATCGAGACTTTGACGAAGGGCGAGGTGTCGTACGGGATCTTGTATTCGACACCGGCCGGGAAATAGCGCGCCAGCTCGTCCATTTTCGCCCGCACCAGGGTCGCGGTGCTCAAGGCATTGGCGCCCGGCGACAGTTGCACGCTGACGGCGGTGGACGGTTTGCCGTTCAGGCGTGTGGAGAACTGATATTCCTGGCTGCCGATCTCGACCCGCGCGACATCACGGATGCGCACGGTGGAGCCGTCAGGATTGGCCTTGAGCACGATGTCGGCGAATTCTTCAGGCGTCGACAGCTGGCCTTTGACCAGAACGGTCGCGGTGATTTCCTGAGTGGTGCGGGTCGGCAAGTCGCCGATGCTGCCCGCGGAAACCTGAGCATTCTGCGCGACGATAGCGGCGTTGACGTCGGCCGGGGTCAGGTTGAAGCCGATCAGCTTCTGCGGGTCGATCCAGATCCGCATCGCCCGTTCGGCGCCGTACAACTGGGCCTTGCCGACGCCATCCAGACGCTTGATCTCGTTCATCACGTTGCGCGCCAGGTAATCGCTGAGCGCCACGTCATCGAGCTTGCCGTCGCTGGAGGTGAGGGTGATCAGCAACAGGAAACCGGCGGAGACTTTCTCCACCTGCAAACCTTGCTGGGTGACCGCCTGAGGCAGGCGCGACTCAACCGCTTTGAGGCGGTTTTGCACATCGACCTGGGCCATTTCCGGATTGGTGCCCGGCTGGAATGTCGCGGTGATGGTGGCGCTGCCGAGGCTGCTCTGGGATTCGAAGTACAGCAGATGGTCGGCACCGTTGAGTTCTCCCTCGATCAGGCTGACCACGCTTTCGTCCACGGTCTGCGCCGAAGCGCCGGGGTAGGTGGCGTAGATTTCGACTTTCGGCGGCGCAACGTTCGGGTATTGCGCCACGGGTAACTGCCCAATGGCCAACGCACCGGCCAGCAGGATGAACAAGGCAACCACCCAGGCGAACACCGGGCGATCGATAAAGAACTGCGGCATAAAAAGCGTCCTGCTTACTGACCAGAAACCTGGGCAAGTGGAAGAGGGGTGTTGTCGATCTGGACTTTTTCACCGGGGCGCGCGTGTTGCAGGCCTTCAGTGACGATGCGGTCGCCGGGCTTGAGGCCGCGGGTGACGATCCAGCGATCGTTCTGCACCGCGCCCAGCTCTACCGGTTGCTGGCCGACCCTCTGCTCGGCGTCGAGCAATAGCACTTGGGCAACGCCGGCGCTGTCACGCTGGATGGCCCGTTGCGGCACGCTGATGCCTTGCTGATTGAACGCTTGCTCCAGACGCACGCGAACGAAGCTGCCCGGCAGCAAGTCGAGGTCCGGGTTGGGGAACTCGCTGCGCAGAATGATCTGACCGGTGCCCGGGTCGACGGTGATGTCGGTGAACAACAACTTGCCGGGCAACGGATATAGGCTGCCGTCGTCCTGGATCAGCGTGGCTTTGGCCTGGCCTTGGCCCACTTCCTTCAGTTGGCCGGAACGGAAGGCCCGGCGCAGATCGTTGAGTTCACGGGTTGATTGGGTCAGGTCGGCGTGGATCGGGTTCAACTGCTGAATCAGCGCCAGCGGCGTGGTTTCGTTCTGGCCCACCAACGCACCTTCAGTCACCAGCGCGCGACCGATGCGCCCGGAAATCGGCGCGGTGACGGTGGCATAACCGAGGTTCAGTTTCGCCCGTTCCACCGCGGCTTTGTTGGCGGCGACATCGGCGGCGGTTTGCCGGGCGTTGGCGCGGGCATTGTCGTAATCCTGAGCGCTGATGGCGTTACCTTCGATCAACTGGGCGTAACGCTGCTCCTGCAATCTGGCCTGGAACGCGTTGGCTTCGGCCTTGCGCAGCGCGGCTTCGGCGCTGTCCAGGTCGGCCTTGAAGGGGGCCGGGTCGATACGGAACAGAACGTCGCCTTTATTCACGTCGCTGCCTTCGCGGAAGACCCGCTGCAACACCACGCCGGCAACCCGGGCACGCACTTCGGCAATCCGTGGCGCGGCAATCCGCCCGCTCAGTTCGCTGCTGATCGACAGCGGTCGGGCTTCGATGGTTTCGATGCGCACCGTGGCCAGCGGTGCCGATTCTTCGGCGGTCGAAGACTGGTCACAAGCGCTCAGCGTCAACGCCAGGGCAATCAGGCTGAGCGTGGCAAGCAGGTTCTTTGACATGGAAATACCCCAATAATGACTACCCGCATCCTACGGGGAGTCGATGAGGGTAGCGGTGAAGCTTTGTTGGTGCTGTGTGAAATTGTGTAAGGGTTTTGCTCGCGTATGCGTGAGGGCGTATATCCTTCGCAGCTTGAAACTTTTTGCGACGGTTATGCCGCCATCGCGGGCAAGCCCCGCCAGTCGCCACAGCATTTTCTGGAAACACCCATGCCCAACATCCTCCTGGTCGAAGACGACACCGCACTCTCGGAACTGATTGCCAGCTACCTGGAACGCAACGGTTATTCCGTCAGCGTGATCAGCCGCGGCGATCATGTACGCGAACGCGCGCGGGTCAGTCCGCCGGACCTGGTGATTCTCGATCTGATGCTGCCGGGGCTCGACGGCTTGCAGGTCTGCCGCCTGCTGCGGGCCGATTCGGCGACGTTGCCGATCCTGATGCTCACCGCCCGAGACGACAGCCACGATCAGGTGCTGGGCCTGGAAATGGGCGCCGACGACTACGTCACCAAACCTTGCGAGCCCCGTGTGTTGCTGGCTCGCGTACGCACGCTGTTGCGTCGCAGCAGCCTCAGCGAACCGCAGACCGCTAATGACCGCATTCTCATGGGCAACCTGTGCATCGACCTGTCCGAGCGCACCGTGACCTGGCGTGGGCAACTGGTCGAACTGTCCAGCGGCGAATACAACTTGCTGGTGGTGCTGGCCCGGCATGCCGGCGAAGTGCTGAGCCGCGACCAGATTCTGCAACGCCTGCGCGGTATCGAATTCAACGGCACCGATCGCTCGGTGGACGTGGCCATCTCCAAACTGCGACGCAAGTTCGACGACCACGCCGGCGAGGCGCGCAAGATCAAGACCGTGTGGGGCAAGGGCTACTTGTTCAGCCGCTCCGAGTGGGAATGCTGAACCATGTTCAGAATCCTGTTTCGTCTGTATCTGGTGACCATCGTTTCGTTCAGCGCGGCGATCTACCTGGTGCCGGACCTGGTGATCAAGGTCTTCCATGAGCGTTTTGTGACCTACAACCTCGATTACTCCCGAGGTTTGCAAACGCTGATCGTCAAACAGTTTCGTACGGTGCCTGTCGAGCAGTGGCCGGCGCTGGCGGCGGAGATGGACAAGGAGTTCCAGCCGCTGCACATCATTTTGGCCCGCAACGACGATGCCGAATTTACCCTGGATGAGCGCGAACGCTTGCAGCGCGGGGAGAACGTGGTACGCATCGGCGACTGGGGCTGGCGCACCCTGGCGGTGGCACCGCTGAACGAGCAGATGGTGGTGGAGATGGTCGTGCCACCGGACCCCACGGATGTCAGTTGGTTGTACTGGAGCATCAACGTGCTGATCGGTGCGACGATGCTGGCCTGCCTGTTGTTGTGGCTGCGCCCGCACTGGCGCGACCTGGAACGTCTCAAAAGCACCGCCGAGCGCTTCGGCAAGGGCCACCTGAGCGAACGCACGCAGATATCCCCCAGCTCCAACATTGGCAGCCTGGCCAACGTGTTCGACACCATGGCCGGCGACATTGAAAACCTGCTCAACCAGCAGCGCGACTTGCTCAACGCCGTGTCCCACGAATTGCGCACGCCGTTGACGCGGCTGGATTTCGGCCTCGCCCTGGCGCTGTCCGACGACTTGCCGGCCACCAGCCGCGAACGTCTGCAAGGCCTGGTCGCGCACATTCGCGAACTGGATGAGCTGGTGCTGGAATTACTGTCTTACAGCCGATTGCAAAATCCGGCTCGACTGCCGGAACAGGTCGAGGTGTCGCTGGATGAATTCATCGACAGTATTTTGGGCAGTGTCGATGAAGAACTTGAGTCACCGGAAATCGTCATTGATGTGCTGCTGCACGGTCAGCTCGAACGCTTCTCGCTGGACCCGCGATTGACCGCCCGGGCGATCCAGAACCTGCTGCGCAACGCCATGCGCTATTGCGAGAAACGGATTCAGATTGGTGTGCAGGTGTGCGCCAAAGGCTGTGAGATCTGGGTGGACGACGATGGCATTGGCATTCCCGATGAAGAGCGGGAGCGGATCTTTGAGCCGTTCTATCGGCTGGATCGCAGCCGGGATCGGGCCACAGGCGGGTTTGGCCTGGGGCTGGCGATCAGCCGCCGAGCGCTGGAAGCGCAGGACGGCACGCTCACCGCGCAAGCATCGCCGCTGGGTGGGGCGCGGTTCAGGCTTTGGTTGCCGACCCCGGCTTAACGCCTGTTTACGGGCTTTACTCGATCCAAATGTAGGAGCGGTGCAAGTAGTCATGCCGAGGGGCAGCCCCCCGCCGCAGGTTTTGAGCGTTCAGTCGAGCAGTTCGGTTGACTCAATCAACCCAACCCCCGCCACCTGCATCCGCTCAATCGCTGCCGCCAGCGACCCTTCCAGATCAATCGCCCGACAAGCATCCAGCACCACAAACGCATTGAACCCCGCCGCCCGCGCATCCAGCGCAGAAAACATCACGCAGAAATCCAGTGCCAGCCCGACCATGTAAACCGTGTCGATGCCGCGTTCTTTCAGATACCCGGCCAAACCGGTGGTCGTGGTTCGATCCGCCTCCAGAAACGCCGCATAACTGTCGATGTCCGGGTTACAGCCCTTGCGGATGATCAATTGGGCGTGGGGCAGGTCCAGCTCCGGGTGGAACTCGGCGCCGGGCGTGGCGCGCACACAATGCTCCGGCCACAGCGTCTGTTCACCGTATGGCAACTGAATCACGTCGTAAGGCTTGTGCCCAGGGTGGCTGGAAGCGAACGAGGCGTGGCCGGGCGGGTGCCAGTCCTGGGCAATGATGACCTGTTTGAACTGGCGACCCAGACGATTAATCAGGGGCACAATCAGGTCACCCTCCGGCACCGGCAATTGACCGCCGGGAATGAAGTCGTTTTGTACGTCGATGACCAGTAAGGCAGCGCGTGAAGAAATCGGCATGGGTAGGGTTCCTCCTTGGAAAGTCAGGCGCAAGCATAGTGACAACTGTGTTCACGCGCCAAGACGGTTTCTAACAGTTTCGGTGGTGCGGCCAATCGCGAGCAGGCCCGTCCAGACGCTGAAAATCCAGAAGTCAGTCCCGCATTTGGCCGAACCGCTGCCTTACTGCCGGCACGGATGCCTTGTTATAGTTCGGGCTTCATTTTCTGCCCGGTATAGGATTCCTGCCATGTCTCAATACACCGCCTTCAGCGTCGAACTGGCCGATAACATCGCCCATGTGCAGATCAACCGCCCGGAAAAGATCAATTCGATGAACGCCGCGTTCTGGAGCGAGATCATCGAGATTTTCCAGTGGATCGACGATACCGATGAAGTGCGGGTGGTGGTGCTCAGTGGCGCCGGCAAGCATTTTTCTTCCGGCATCGACCTGATGATGCTCGCCGGTGTGGCCAATGAGCTGGGCAAGGACGTCGGCCGCAATGCGCGCCTGCTGCGGCGCAAGATCCTGGCGCTGCAAGCGTCGTTCAACGCCGTCGACAACTGTCGCAAACCGGTGCTGGCGGCGGTCCAGGGTTATTGCCTGGGCGGCGCCATCGATCTGATTTCGGCCTGCGACATGCGTTACGCGGCTGAGGATGCGCAATTTTCCATCAAGGAAATCGATATCGGCATGGCGGCCGATGTTGGCACTTTGCAACGCTTGCCGCGGATCATCGGTGACGGCATGCTGCGTGAACTGGCTTACACTGGTCGCACCTTTGGCGCCGAAGAAGCGCGTAACATTGGCCTGGTCAATCGCGTCTACAGCGACACCGCCAGCCTGCTTGAAGGTGTGATGGGGATTGCCCGCGAAATCGCCGGCAAGTCGCCGATTGCCATCACCGGCACCAAAGAGATGATCAGCTACATGCGCGACCATCGCATCGACGACGGCCTCGAATACGTCGCCACGTGGAACGCCGCCATGCTGCAATCCACTGATTTGCGCGTGGCCATGGCTGCCCATATGAGCAAACAGAAACCCGAATTTCTGGATTGATTAAAAATGACTTCACGCTGGACCACCGCAGTACTGGACACCGATCAACCCGGCGGCTGGGCCGTGGCGCGCAGCCCCGAAGGCTTTTTGTTCGATGACAATGGCGCGCTGTTTCCACGGGAATGGCTCAAGCGGCAGGACTTGTCGATTCTTGCCGAGCACGGCATCGGTCACCTGGATGGCGAGCCGGTCTACCTGCTGGAGTTGCGCAGCCACAGCGACGTGCCGGGCTGTAACTGGAAAGGCCTGCGGGCGTTCATGCTCGAGGGCGATCACACCGTCTACAAGGTTCTGGGCTATGCCGCACAAATCGGCACCTGGGCTCGTGAGCACCGTTTTTGCGGTAACTGCGGGCAGGTAATGACCCAAATGCCGCGTGAGCGGGCGATGTACTGCGAACCGTGCGATATACGCCACTATCCGCGCATTTCACCGAGCATGATTGTGCTGGTGACCCGTGGCGACGAGGTTCTGCTGGCCCGTTCGCCACGTTTTGTCACCGGGGTCTACAGCACGTTGGCGGGGTTTGCCGAACCGGGTGAGTCGGCCGAAGATTGCCTGATTCGCGAGGTTCGCGAAGAGGTGCAGATCGAGGTCAAGAACATCCAGTACATGGGCAGTCAGTGCTGGCCGTTCCCGCATTCGATGATGCTCGGTTTTCATGCCGAGTACGCTGGCGGCGAGATTGTCTGTCAGGAAGACGAAATCGAAGACGCCCAGTGGTTCAACGTACACGACTTGCCGCCGTTGCCGGCGTCTCGCTCGATTGCCCGCTACCTCATCGACGTCTACGTGGCACGGCGTTTAGGCCATGCTGAACCAGTGCTGCCAGGCTAGGCGCACGGTCAGGCCCAGCACCACGGTGATGAACACCGGACGAATGAATTTCGCACCGCCGCTGATGGCGGTGCGCGCGCCGAAGAAGGCGCCGACCATCACCGACAGGCCCATGCTCAGGCCGATGATCCAGTCCACTTGCCCGGAAAAAATGAACACCGACAGCGCGGCAATGTTGCTGACGAAGTTCATGCTGCGCGCCACACCGCTGGCCTTGACCAGGTCGATGGGGTAGAGCAGCAAGCTGCTGACGGTCCAGAACGCCCCCGTTCCCGGGCCGGCCACGCCGTCATAGAAACCGAGGCTGAAGCCTTGGCTCGATTGCCACTTTTTCTTGATCGGTGCGTCGCTGTCCAGCGGCGCCTTCGGTGTGCCGCCAAACAACAGGTACAGGCCGCAGGCGAACACAATCACCGGCAGCATCTTGTTCAGCCATTGCGCCGGCAAGTAATGAGCGACGATGGCGCCGGTGAGTGCGCCGACCAGTGTGCCGACGATGGCGTGCAGCCATTGCCGTGGATGAAACAGCTTGCGCCGGTAGAAGGTGAAACTGGCGGTGCCCGAGCCGAAAGTGGAACTGAGTTTGTTGGTGCCCAGTACCAGATGCGGCGGCAGGCCGGCGGTCAGCAGTGCCGGGGTGGTCAACAGACCGCCACCGCCGGCGATGGCGTCGATGAAACCGGCAATGAAAGCGACGAGAGCCAGAACGGCCAGGGTAGTGAGGTCAACGCTGAGTTCGAAAGGCATGGAATGGGGCTTATTCGGCAGGGCGCAGAAGAGGGCTGCGGGAAAAGGCCGGTATCTTACTCATATCCAACTTCTGCGGCGACCTGAGCCGATCGTTCCCACGCTCCCGCGTGGGAATGCATCTTGTGACGCTCTGCGTCACGGCGGACGCGGAGCGTCCGTGGCGGCATTACCACGCAGGAGCGTGGGAACGATCGGTGAGGTGATGTTACAGACCCAGGTCAGACAACCCTGGGTGATCATCCGGCCGGCGACCCAGCGGCCAGCGGAACTTGCGCTCGCTTTCCTTGATCGGCAGGTCGTTGATGCAGGCGTAACGGTTGAACATCAGCCCGTTCTCGTCGAACTCCCAGTTCTCGTTGCCATAGGAACGGAACCAGTTGCCCGAGTCGTCGTGCCATTCGTAGGCGTAACGCACGGCGATGCGGTTGTCGCCATGGGCCCAGAGTTCCTTGATCAGTCGGTAGTCCAGTTCCTTGGCCCATTTGCGGGTCAGGAAAGCTTTGGCTTCTTCGCGGTTGTGGGCGAACTCGGCGCGGTTACGCCACTGGGTGTCCAGGGTGTAGGCAAGAGACACCCGTTCCGGGTCACGGGAGTTCCAGCCATCTTCGGCCAGGCGAACTTTTTCGATGGCCGATTCACGGGTAAACGGCGGCAATGGCGGACGAACTTCGGCAGTAGACATATTAAGTCTCCCTATCAAATTAACGTTCAAGCAAGTTGTCGGGCTTATTTAAAGTGTTACAGGTCCAATAACTTTCGCGCCATGCATTGCGCATTATCGGCGGCACTGTGATCACCCATCACAAGCGCTACGGTAATGGCACCGTCGATCAGGATCAGCAGCTGTCTGGCCAGCGTCTCCGGGTCTGTTGCGCCATATTCGGTACAGAGCTCGCGCACGTAGTCGAGCAGCTTCTGTTTGTGGTCTTTGGCGACCAGGCGAACCGGGTCTTGCGGGTCGCCGGTTTCGCCGCTGGTATTGATGAATGCGCAGCCGCGGAAGCCTTCGGAGGCGAACCAGGCCTTGAGCACGGTAAACAGGTTGAGCAGCCGCTCGGCCGGGTTTTGGGCCTTGCCGACTTCGCTCCGGTACCAGTGCATCCAGCGCTCATCGCGGCGTTGCAGGGCCGCGACGACAAGCTCCTCCTTGTTGGCGAAGTAGCGGTAAATACTTTTTCTGGAGACGCCGGCGGTTTTCACCAGAAGATCCATGCCGGTGGCAGCGATGCCACTTTTGTAGATCAACTTTTCGGTGACATCCAGAATGATGTCGCGTGTGTCGTTGCTAGTGATTTCGTTCATGTGGCTAACAGTAGAATGATCGTTCTCCTTGGTCAACTTTTTTTCAGTGATCGTTCCCACGCTCTGCGTGGGAATGCCGCCATGGACGCTCCGCGTCCAGCGTTAATGTGACGCAGAGCGTCACGAGATGCATTCCTTTGCTGCGCATGGGAACGATCGGTGCGGGGTCTTTACAGACAGTAACAAGACCCAAACCCATCCATGGTGTAAGCTCTCAGGCTCTTCGGATTCGACCCTTTGCGAGCCCTATGCCGTTGCTTTTCAAACGTTCTCTGCTGCCTAAATTGCGCAGTTTTCCGCTGACCGCCGATGCCGTCACCATCCTCTCTGGCGCTGCCGAGTTCCGTCGTTGCCTGCTGGAAAAAATCGCTCAGGCGACCCGGCGCATCTACATCGTTGCGCTGTACCTGCAACAGGATGAGGCCGGCCAGGAAATCCTCGATGCCCTGCACGCGGCCAAACTGGCGCGTCCGGAACTGGACGTGGTGGTGGTCGTGGACTGGCTGCGCGCCCAGCGCGGCTTGATCGGTGCCGGCAAGCAACCGGGCAACTCGGCCTGGTATCAGGAAACCACCCGCACCCACGAAAGCGAAGTGCCGGTGTACGGCGTGCCGGTGCAGACCCGCGAACTGTTCGGCGTGCTGCATTTGAAGGGCTTCGTGATCGACGATTGCGTGATCTACAGCGGCGCGAGCCTGAACAACGTTTACCTGCACAAATTCGACAAGTACCGCTTCGACCGTTATCACCTGCTGCAGAGTCAGGCGCTGGCCGATTCGATGCATCACCTGATCCAGCACGGTTTGATCACCTCCAAAGCGGTGCATCGCCTCGACCTGCCGAACCTGCCGACCACCCGCAGTCTGCGCCACGACATCGGCGACCTGCGCAGCCGTCTCAAGCACGCGGCGTACGACACCACGGCGGGCAGCACGGCAAAGGGCGGTTTATCGGTCAGTCCGTTGCTCGGTGTGGGCAAGAACAACCCGTTGAGTCGGGTGATCTGCGAGCTGATCGCCAGTGCGCAGCATCAGCTGACCATCTGCACGCCGTACTTCAACCTGCCGCTGGCGGTGACCCGGGAAATCAATCGGGCCCTGGCTCGCGGCGTGAAGATCGACATCATCGTCGGCGACAAGACCGCCAACGATTTCTACATCCCGCCCAGCGAGCCGTTCAAGGTGATCGCGGCGCTGCCATACCTCTACGAAATCAGCCTGCGACGTTTCGCCAAGCGTCATCAGCGCAACATCGACAGCGGCAAGCTGAACCTGCATCTGTGGAAGGATGGCGACAACACCTACCACCTCAAGGGTATGTGGATCGATCAGCGCTACACCTTGCTGACCGGCAACAACCTCAATCCACGGGCGTTCCGTCTCGATCTGGAAAATGCGTTGCTGATTGATGATCCGAAAGGCGAGTTGCTGGAGCCGCGTGGCAAGGAACTGGCAGAGATTTTCCAGCACACCCGCCGTATTGAGCGTTACCTGGATCTGCAAACGCTGCCGGATTACCCGGCGGGGGTGGCCAAGTTTCTCAAGCGTGTGAGTCGGGTGCGGATCGAGCGGTTGTTGTATCGGATTTTGTAGGGTTCAAAAGCAAAGATTGCAGCCTTCGGCAGCCCCGCGCCTGTGGGCGCCGCCGAAGGCTGCGATCTTTTCACAGACAACGCCGATATTCAGTTCAACCCCAACTTCCCCCGCAACATCGACAAGTCCTCAGCCAAGGTATTCACCGGCCCGACCAGCGCTTTGCGGTCGCTGTCCTTCACCTTGTCATACGTTTCAAAACCACCCCCTGTAGTTTTGTACTTGGCTAACGTCTTGTTCACCGTAGCGAAGTTCTTGTCGACTTTGGCCATGAATGCCGCGTCTTGCTTCTCGATCTGCGGACGGAACAGGTCGACGATTTTCTTCGCGCCGTCGATGTTGCCCTGGAAATCATAGAGGTCGGTGTGGCTGTAGCGATCTTCCTCGCCGGATATCTTGGTGGCGGCCACTTCTTCAAGCAGCGCAGCGGCGCCGCCGACGACTTTTTCCGGTGGGAAGGTCAGGCCGGCGACGCGGGTTTGCAGGTCTTTCACGTCTTTGTTCAAGCCGTCAGCCAGCGCGTCCAGACCCTGGGTGCTGTTCTCTGAAAACAATGAATACTCGATGCGATGGAAACCGGTGAAGTCTTCGGCCTTCACGCCTTTTTCGTGGTCGTCGACCCGCGAGTCGATGGACGCATCGAGGTCACTGAACAACTCGGCAATCGGTTCGATCGACTCGTAATAGACGCGGGTCGGTGCGTAGAGCTTTTTCGCGGTGGCCAGGTCGCCTTTTTTCACTGCATCGGTGAATTGCTGAGTGTGGCTGGCGAGTTCATCCAGTTGTTCGGTGACGTAGATCTTGTAGTCAGAGATCGGCCCCACCAACTCCAGTGGCGCCGTCGCCGCGAAAGCCGAAAACGGGGTGTTGAGCAAACCAAGGGTCAGCAGTAACGTGAGGGGCGACTTTTTCATGGGACGGTTCCGTGGAGTGGTAAGGGTCAGACTGAGGCTTTGGGTTGTGTGGCGTTGAGCAGCGAGCGGCCGATGAAGTCCTTGTCGCCGGTTACACCCGGCAGGGTGAAGAAGTACCCGCCGCCAACCGGTTTCAGGTATTCCTCCAACGGCTCGCCATTGAGTCGGGTCTGCACGGTGATGAAGCCTTTTTGCAAATCCGCCTGGTAACAGATGAACAGCAAACCCATGTCCAGCTGACCGTTCTTGTTCACGCCGTTGGAGTAGTTGAACGGTCGGCGCAGGATCAGGTTGGCCTGGGTTGCGGCGGTGCGCGGGTTGGCCAGGCGGATGTGGGCGTCGAGTTTGGTCAGCTTGCCTTCCGGGTCTTTGGCGTAATCCGGGACTTGGGTTTCATGCGCACCATCCATCGGTGCACCGGTGCTCTTGACCCGGCCGATAATGCTTTGCTGTTCTTGCAGCGGCGTGCGGTCCCAGCGTTCGACGAAGTTGCGGATGATCCGCACCGCCTGGTAGCTGCCGTTGACCGCCCAGGCCGGTTCGTCGCTGTCGAGCTGGACCCAGACGATGCGGTCCATGGCCTTGGCGTCGTTGGAGTCGGGGTTGGCCGAGCCGTCGCGAAAACCCAGAAAGTTGCGTGCGCTTTGCGCCGGCACACCGGGTTTCGTCGGGGCTTGCGCAGGCACGCTGCCTTCCTGTTTCCAGCGCACCAGCAACAGGTCCGGAAGGTTTTTCACGATGTCGCGCAGGGCGTGGATGTTGGTGTCGGCGGTGTTGGAGCAGAACTGCAGGCTAAGGTCGCCGTGGCAGCAGTCGGCCTCCAGTGCGTCGTTGGGGAAACCGACCATGCGGATCAGCCGCTTGGGCTTGGCGCCGGCCAGACCGAAGCGCTCGTCGAACAGCGACTCGCCCACCGATACGGTGATGGTCAGGTTGTCCGGCGTGACCACCGGGCCAAGAATCCCCGAATCCAGCGGCGGCAATTTGGGGTCGACCTGGGCCACCGGACCGCCTTGCATCAGGAACGCGATACGCTCGTTGAGCGTGCGAAACAGCCGTTCCAGGTCACCGCGGTCGCTGGCCAATACGTCGAACGACACCAGCATGCCGGATGTTGGGCGCGGGGTGACGATGCCGGTCTGGTGCGGGCCGTGGAAGGCGTGGCGGTCCTCGGTCTTGTCGCTGCTGGGTGCTTCGGTGACTTGCGCGGGGCTGGCGGCCATGGCCGGACAACTCAGGGCCGAACCGGCTATCGCCACACCGGCGGCTCCCATACCCATCAATACACGACGGCGTTGTGCTGAAAACTGTTCTGAGTCGTTCATCTGTCTGAGGTCTTCTGCTTACAGGCCGGAAAGGCCAAGGGCGGGATCGATTCCATCGAGTGCATCGGCCAGAACCTTGGCCTTGTCGGCGATGCGCTTTCTTTGCTCGGGGCCGACGGTGTCGTAGCTGGCGTAGCCATCCTTGACCTTGAAACCGTTGAGTTCGGCGTCGAAGGCCGGTACCGCGCTGTCGATTTTCGCCAGTAGTTCAGCGGCAGGTTTGCTCAGCAACGGCCGCAACAGGTCGACGACTTTGCGGGTCGCGTCGAGGTTGGCGGCGAAACCGTTCAGGTCGGAGTGGCTGTAGCGTTCTTCTTCGCCGCTGCTGGCGCGTACCTCGGCGAGGCTGTTGAGGTTGCGCACCAGCATGCTCACCAGTTGTTCCGGTGGCAGCGACTGGGCCAGCAGTTGCTGTTTGAGATTGGCGACATCGATGCTCAGGCGTTGTGCAACAGGCGTCAGACCGTCGAGGTTGCGTTGTTGGAACAGCGCGTATTCGAGGCGGTGGAAGCCGACGAAGCCCGGATCCTGCTCGCGCTTATCGAAGTAATCGGCGCGGGCGTTGATCGCGTTGTCCAGCTCCGCCAGGCGCTGGGCTGCTGGAGCCAACCGTTGATAGGCCGCACGAGCCGGCACATACAAGGCTTGTGCCTGGCTCAGGTCGCCGGCCTCGATCGCTTGCTCAAGCGCGGCGACGGCTTTGATCAATGCGATGCTCTGGCTGCTCAGGTACACGCGAAATTCCGACAGTGGGCCAATGAACGCCACCATCGACGGACGCGCCTTGGCCGCCGCATCGGATGCGGCGGTCGGACTGACATGCAAGGTGCCGCGCGGGTTGCTCAGCAAGCCGCAGGTGATGGCGTAGTCGCCGGGCAACAGGTTGGCGTTGATCACCTGGCTCAGGCCAGGGGCGATGTTCTCGCGCTCTTCGACCACCAGCACGCCGTCAAGAATTTCCCATTCGACGGCACGGTCCGAGCGGTTGACGATACGGAAACTGGTGCGACCGGCCGGAACCGTCAGCGCATTCGGTTCGCAGCTGTGCGGGTGAAGGGTGACCAGCACTTGGTCGTGGTTGCTCTGGCGCTTG
The DNA here is from genome assembly GCF_056406935.1 of Pseudomonas sp. P1_A1. Taxonomy (NCBI): domain Bacteria; kingdom Pseudomonadati; phylum Pseudomonadota; class Gammaproteobacteria; order Pseudomonadales; family Pseudomonadaceae; genus Pseudomonas; species Pseudomonas sp. P1_A1. The sequence continues at coordinate 40,223 of NZ_JBFTZE010000023.1, forward strand.
GCGGCGGCCATTTTCGAGGCGTAGTAGAACAGGCCACCGGCGGCGATCATCACGATCACCGAACCGGCTACCGCCCAGCGCAAGGCGCGGGGCGGGGAAGCCACTGGAGGAACTGGCGTTGACATGAAGGCCCTTACTGGCTGGAAACGGAGGAGGGTGTTTGCGCAGACGTGGCTACGGGAGCCGGGAGAAAAAACATCACCAGTGCCACCAACAGATAAGTCAGATATGCCCCGAGGGTGCTGACCGTCGGTGCGTCCTGGTAACCGAACATCCCGGCCAGCACCGAGCCCAGCGGGCCGTCCATCGGCAGCGTGGCACTGAAATCGAAGAGCACGGTTTGCAGGTGATTCCACACGCCGGCTTCATGCAGGGCTTGCACCGAGTTGGCGAGAATCCCGGCGGCGACCACCAGGATGAACAGGCCGGTCCAGCGCAAGAACGCCGAGAGATTCAGGCGCAGGCTGCCGGTGTAGATCAGGAAGCCGACGATGATCGCCAGGGCCAGGCCGAACAGGGCGCCGAGCGGTGCGGCCGGGCCTTCGCTTTGCTGGAACACGGCGAGCAGGAAGAACACCGTTTCCAGGCCTTCCCGGGCGACGGCGAAAAACACCATGGCGATCAGCGCGGTCACTTGATGCCTGGAGCCGGTCAGCGCTTGATCGAGGGAAACGTGTAGCGAATGCTTGATCGAACGCGCCACCTTGCGCATCCAGAACACCATGGAGCTGAGAATGCCGACGGCCAGCAAACCGACCACACCTTCAAACAGCTCTTGTTGCTTTTGCGGGAATTCAGCGCTGACCAGTTCCAGGCCACCGCCCACCAGCAGGGCCAGCGCGGCGGCGAGGAATACGCCGACCCACACTGCCGGCATCCATTGGCCGCGACCGGTCTGCTTGAGGTAACTGGCGATAATGCCAACGATCAACGCGGCTTCGATGCCTTCGCGCAGCATGATCAGAAAAGGAACGAGCATTCAGCACCGGAGAGTAATTAGATAGGGTGCCAATTTGTAACATGATGAAACTCATTCTCATATGGTAGCTATTGCTAATTGCCTGAACCTAAGCTGAACAACCCTGAAGATCCCACCATCCCTTAGGAGCGAGCGGTGCGCTAATATGCCCACCACTCCAATAACAAGGCTCACCCCGGTCAATGTCGGAAAAAGACACCATCGCCATTCAACTGGTGCGTGAAGCGCTGTTGCAAAGTTGCGCCCCGGGCGCTGCCACCGCAGAGGTGTTGAACAAGGTCGGCATCGATCCAGCGCTGTTGGACAGCACTGACGCCCGTGTCCCGGCCACCGCCTATGCGCGCCTGTGGCGTTTGCTGGCCCGGCGCGGGGACGATGAGTTTTTTGGCATGGACCCGCGCAAGCTCAAGTCCGGCAGCCTGGAGTTTCTCTGTCGCTGCTCCATGGTCCAGCCAAGCCTGGCCGCCGGGTTGACCTCGGGCCTGAGCTTTCTGTCGTTGATGCTCGAACGCCTGCCTGCGCAACTGGTTCGCCAGCAAAGCCTGGCGGAAATCGTCCTGCTGGAGGACGACGATGAGCCGCGCCGCGCCTTCACCTATTTCACTTACTGGATGATCGTGCACGGCGTTGCCTGTTGGCTGGCGGGGCGGCGGATTCCGATCCTGGCCATCGAGTTGCGTTGCCCGGAGCCGGATTTTTGCGATGACTATCGGGTGATGTTTTCCGAGAACCTGCGATTCGATCGGCCTCGCACGCGGATGATTTTCTCCGCCGACTGCCTGGATTTGCCGATCAAGCGCAGCGCCGAAGAGCTCAATCGTTTTCTGGCCCATGCGCCGGCGAACATTCTGGTCAAGTACCGCGACCCCGAGAGCCTGGCCAGCCGGATCAAGCACGATTTGCGGCAACTGCGCGCCGAACACTGGCCGGAAACCGAGGCGCTGGCGCAGCAACTGTGCATGTCGGCCTCGACCCTACGCCGACGCCTGGCCGAAGAAGGGCAGACGTATCAGGGGCTCAAGGACAGTGTGCGCAAGGAACTGGCCATCGTCTGGCTGGCCGAACCGGCCATCAGCTTCGCCGAAATCGCCACCCGTTTGGGGTTTGCCGATGCCAGCTCGTTCTACAAGGCGTTTCGCAAGTGGTCGGGGTCCAATCCTGGGCATTATCGGAGTTTGATTCTTAACGACGTCAGCTAATCGTTCCCTCGCTCTGAGTGGGAACGAGGTGGTTAGCGGTCTTGGCCAAACCAGTCACGCAACTTGATAGCTTTGACCATTGTCCCGCTCCCCGCGCAGAGCGAGTATTTCCCTGTTGATTACGGTTCCCCCAACCTAATAAAAATACAGAGGGATTCTGGCAATGCGCGATTACTTGTCTGCTACGTCACAGTTCAATTATCAGCACACCGTCGATGCCGCGCTCACAGGGTCGTTGACCGCGCTCAACGCCTGCGTCGAGTGTTGCGACCGGCATGCCTTGCCGGGGCGTATTGCGCTGTTCTGGGAAGGTCGCGACGGCAGCAGCGCGACCTACACCTTTAGCGACTTGCAGGACAAGGCCGCGCGTTTCGCCAATTTCCTAGTGGCCCAGGGCGTGAAGAAGGGCGACAAGGTCGCCGGCCTGTTGCCACGCAACATCGAATTATTGATCACTGTGTTCGCCACCTGGCGCATCGGCGCGGTTTATCAGCCGCTGTTTACCGCCTTCGGCCCCAAAGCCATCGAGCACCGTCTCGGCAGCTCCGGCGCCAAAGTGGTGGTCACCGACGCGGTCAATCGCCCGAAACTGGCTGAAGTGGCCGACTGCCCGACCATCGTCACCGTCGGCGGCGCCAAGGGGCAGGGCATCGTGCGCGGTGACTTCAGTTTCTGGGCGGAACTGGCCAACTACTCCAGCGTCTGCGAACCGGTATTGCTGACCGGTGAAGACCCGTTCCTGCTGATGTTCACCTCGGGCACTACCGGCCCGTCAAAAGCGCTATCGGTGCCGCTCAAGGCCATCGTTGCGTTCCAGAGTTACACCCGCGACGCTGTAGACCTGCGCCCCGAGGACGCCTTCTGGAACGTCGCCGATCCGGGTTGGGCCTACGGTATTTATTTCGGTGTCACCGGGCCGATGGCGATGGGGCATCCGATCACCTTTTACGATGGCCCGTTCACCCTCGAAAGCACCTGCCGGGTGATCAATAAATACGGGATTACCAACCTCACTGGCTCACCGACCGCCTATCGCTTGCTGATTGCCGGTGGCGATGAATTCGCCCGTTCGATCAAGGGCAAGCTGCGCATCGTCAGCAGCGCTGGCGAGCCGCTGAACCCGGAAGTGATTCGCTGGTTCGCCGATAACCTTGGCGTGGTGATTCACGATCATTACGGCCAGACCGAACTGGGCATGGTGCTGTGCAATCACCACGGTCTCGATCATCCGGTGCACGTCGGTGCCGCCGGTTTTGCCTCGCCGGGTCACCGCATCGTAGTGCTCGACGAGGAATACAAAGAACTCGGCGTCGGCCAACCGGGCATTCTGGCCATCGACCGTACCCAGTCGCCGATGTGCTGGTTCAACGGTTACGAAGGCGCACCGACCAAGGCATTCGTCGGCAACTATTACCTGAGCGGCGACACCGTCGAGTGGAACCCGGACGGCAGCATCAGCTTCGTCGGCCGCAGCGACGACGTAATCACCACCTCGGGCTACCGCGTCGGCCCGTTCGATGTGGAAAGCGCGCTGATCGAACACCCGGCGGTGGTCGAGGCGGCGGTGATCGGCAAGCCCGACCCGGAGCGCACCGAACTGGTGAAAGCCTTCGTCGTGCTCAGCCCGCAATACCGTACCGAGCCTGCGTTGGCCGAAGAACTGCGGCAACACGTGCGCAAGCGTCTGGCGGCGCACGCGTACCCCCGTGAAATCGAATTTGTCAGTGAATTGCCGAAAACCCCAAGCGGCAAATTGCAGCGCTTTATCTTGCGCAACCAGGAAATCGCCAAGGCTCAAGAGGCCGCCGCGAAGAACGTTTCAGCTTGAATCCAAGGAAACAATGATGCAGATCGAAAACAAGGTTTTTCTCGTCACCGGCGGTGCTTCCGGCCTCGGTGCCGCCACCGCTGAAATGCTGGTGGCCGCCGGCGCCAAGGTGATGCTGGTGGACATGAATGCCGAAGCCGTCGCGGCCCAGGCTGCACGTCTCGGCGCGCAGAGCGTGGTGGCCGACATCAGCAATGAAGCGGCGGCCGAAGCGGCGGTGCAGGCGACGGTCAAAGCGTTTGGCGGCCTCAATGGGCTGGTCAATTGCGCCGGCATCGTGCGTGGCGAGAAGATCCTCGGCAAGAACGGTCCTCATGCCTTGGCCAGTTTCAGCCAGGTGATCAACGTCAACCTGATCGGCAGTTTTAACATGTTGCGCCTGGCTGCGGCGGCGATTGCCGAGACCGAAGCCGATGCAGACGGCGAGCGCGGGGTGATCATCAACACCGCATCGGTGGCGGCCTTCGACGGTCAGATTGGCCAGGCCGCGTATTCGGCATCCAAAGGCGCGATTGCGAGCCTGACCTTGCCTGCCGCCCGTGAGCTGGCGCGCTTCGGTATCCGCGTGATGACCATCGCACCGGGCATTTTCGAAACGCCGATGATGGCCGGCATGACCCCGGAAGTACGTGATTCACTGGCCGCCGGCGTGCCGTTTCCACCGCGCCTGGGCAAGCCGAGCGAGTACGCCGCGCTGGCCAGGCATATCATAGAAAACAGCATGCTCAACGGCGAGGTAATCCGTCTCGACGGTGCCTTGCGCATGGCCGCCAAATAAGGAGTATTTGTCATGACACTGTCCAACGATCCGATTGTTATTGTCAGCGCCGTCCGCACCCCGATGGGCGGTTTCCAGGGCGAACTGAAAAGCCTGACCGCGCCGCAACTGGGCGCTGCTGCGATTCGTGCCGCGGTCGAACGCGCCGGTATCGCCCCTGAATCCGTCGAAGAAGTGCTGTTCGGCTGCGTGCTCTCCGCCGGCCTCGGCCAGGCCCCAGCGCGGCAAGCGGCACTGGGCGCCGGGTTGGATAAATCGACCCGCTGCACGACGCTGAACAAAATGTGCGGCTCGGGCATGGAAGCGACGATCCTGGCCCACGACATGCTGATCGCCGGCAGCGCCGACGTGGTGGTCGCTGGCGGCATGGAAAGCATGTCCAACGCGCCGTACCTGCTGGACCGCGCCCGCAGCGGTTACCGCATGGGCCATGGCCAGGTGCTCGATCACATGTTCCTCGATGGCCTCGAAGACGCCTACGACAAGGGCCGCCTGATGGGCACCTTTGCCGAGGATTGCGCCGAGACCAATGGCTTCAGCCGTGAAGATCAGGACGCGTTTGCCATCGCGTCGACCACCCGCGCCCAACAGGCGATCGAGGAAGGTAGTTTTAACGCCGAGATCGTGCCGCTCACCGTGACGGTCGGCAAACAGCAAGTGCTGATCAGCCACGACGAACAACCGCCGAAAGCCAAACTGGACAAGATCGCTTCGCTGAAACCGGCGTTCCGCGAGGGCGGCACGGTGACGGCGGCCAACTCCAGTTCGATTTCCGACGGCGCGGCGGCACTGGTGCTGATGCGCCGTTCCGAAGCCGAGAAACAAGGCCTGAAGCCACTGGCAGTGATTCACGGTCACGCGGCGTATGCCGATACCCCGGGGCTGTTCCCGGTGGCACCGGTGGGCGCGATCAAGAAGCTGATGAAGAAAACCGGCTGGTCGCTGGATGAAGTCGAGTTGTTCGAAGTCAACGAAGCCTTCGCCGTGGTGAGCCTGGTGACCATGACCAAGCTGGAAATCCCCCACGAGAAGATCAACGTCCACGGCGGTGCTTGCGCTTTGGGCCACCCGATTGGTGCGTCCGGCGCGCGGATTCTCGTCACCTTGCTCTCGGCCCTGCGCCAGAAAGGCCTGAAACGCGGCGTGGCAGCGATCTGCATCGGTGGCGGCGAAGCGACGGCCATGGCCGTTGAATGCCTGTACTAAAGCTTGGCATTAAGGAATCTACATGCTGCCCAACGACGAACAACTTCAGATCAGCGACGCGGCCCGGCAGTTTGCCCAGGAACGGCTGAAACCGTTCGCCGCCGAATGGGACCGCGAACATCGCTTCCCCAAGGAAGCCATTAGCGAAATGGCCGACCTGGGCTTCTTCGGCATGCTGGTGCCGGAACAGTGGGGCGGTTGTGATACGGGTTACCTGGCTTACGCCATGGCCCTGGAAGAAATCGCTGCCGGCGATGGTGCCTGCTCGACCATCATGAGCGTGCACAACTCGGTGGGTTGCGTACCGATTCTCAAGTTCGGCAACGACGACCAGAAAGAACGCTTCCTCAAACCGCTGGCCGCCGGCGCGATGCTCGGTGCGTTTGCGCTGACCGAACCGCAAGCCGGCTCCGATGCCAGCAGCCTGAAAACCCGTGCCCGGCTGGAAGGCGATCACTACGTGCTCAACGGCTGCAAGCAGTTCATCACTTCCGGGCAAAACGCCGGGGTGGTGATTGTGTTTGCGGTGACTGACCCGAGTGCCGGCAAACGCGGGATCACCGCGCTGATCGTGCCCACCGATTCGCCGGGCTATAAAGTCGCGCGGGTCGAAGACAAGCTCGGTCAACATGCCTCCGATACCTGCCAGATCCTCTTCGAGGATGTGAAAGTGCCGGTGGCCAATCGACTGGGTGAGGAGGGCGAAGGCTACAAGATCGCCCTGGCCAACCTCGAAGGCGGACGTGTCGGCATCGCCTCGCAATCGGTGGGCATGGCCCGCGCCGCGTTCGAAGCGGCCCGCGACTACGCCCGCGAACGCGAGAGCTTCGGCAAGCCGATCATCGAGCACCAGGCGGTAGCGTTCCGCCTGGCGGACATGGCCACCCAGATCGCCGTGGCCCGGCAGATGGTGCATTACGCCGCGGCATTGCGCGACAGCGGCAAACCGGCGTTGGTCGAAGCGTCGATGGCCAAGCTGTTCGCCTCGGAAATGGCCGAAAAGGTTTGTTCCTCGGCGTTGCAAACCCTTGGCGGTTACGGTTACCTGAACGACTTCCCGCTGGAGCGGATCTACCGCGACGTGCGGGTGTGCCAGATCTACGAAGGCACCAGCGACATTCAGCGCATGGTCATTTCGCGCAATCTTTGAGAAGGAGCCCACCTATGAACTACGAAACGATTTTGCTGGAAACCCACGGCCGCGTCGGCCTGATCACCTTGAACCGTCCGCAAGCGCTGAACGCGTTGAATGCCCAAATCGTCAGCGAACTGAACCATGCCCTCGATGGCCTGGAGGCCGATTCGAACATCGGTTGCATCGTGCTGACCGGCTCGAAAAAAGCCTTCGCCGCCGGTGCCGACATCAAGGAAATGGCCGAGCTGACCTACCCGCAAATCTACCTCGACGACCTGTTCAGTGACAGCGATCGCGTGGCCAATCGCCGCAAGCCAATCATTGCCGCGGTCAACGGTTTCGCCTTGGGCGGTGGCTGTGAACTGGCGCTAATGTGCGACTTCATCCTGGCCGGCGACAATGCCAAATTCGGCCAACCGGAAATCAACCTCGGCGTATTGCCGGGCATGGGCGGCACCCAGCGCCTGACCCGCGCCGTGGGCAAGGCCAAGGCCATGGAAATGTGCCTGAGCGGGCGCTTGATCGATGCGGTGGAAGCCGAGCGTTGCGGAATCGTGGCGCGCATCGTGCCGGCGGACGAGCTGGTGGACGAAGCGCTGAAAGTCGCGGCGCTGATCGCGAAAAAGTCGCTGCCGATTGCGATGATGATCAAGGAAAGCGTCAACCGCGCCTTTGAAGTCAGCCTGTCGGAAGGCGTGCGTTTTGAACGCCGGGTATTCCATGCAGCGTTTGCCACGCAGGATCAGAAGGAAGGGATGGCGGCGTTTATTGCCAAGCGTGAGGCCGAATTCCAAGGCAAGTGATGTAGCGTCCTCACGGACGTCTTCGCGGGCAAGCCWCGCTCCTACAGAGGATATGCATTCCCCTGTAGGAACGAGGCTTGCCCGCGAAGCTTTTTAGATCAGGTAGTTCTTGAGTTCCCGGGCAATCACCATCCGCTGTATCTCACTCGACCCTTCATAAATCTGCGTGATCCGCGCATCCCGGTAGTAACGCTCCACCGGGTAGTCTTCCAGATACCCATACCCGCCATGAATCTGAATCGCCGACGAACAGACTTTCTCCGCGATCTCCGAAGCAAACAGCTTGGCCTGTGAAGCCTCCGACAGGCACGGCTTGCCGGCACTGCGCAAGCGCGCGGCGTGCAGGATCAACAGGCGCGCGGCGTTCAGTCGGGTCTGCATGTCGGCCAGCATATTGGCGATGCTCTGGTGTTCGATGATCGGCTTGTCGAACTGCACCCGATCCCGCGCATAGGCCAGCGCCGCTTCGAACGCCGCACGGGCGATGCCCAGGGCTTGCGCGGCGATGCCGATGCGGCCGCCTTCGAGGTTGGAGAGGGCGATGGCCAGGCCTTTGCCGCGTTCGCCCAGCAAATTGGCTTCAGGGACGGTGCAGTTGTTCAGGGTGACGGCGCAGGTATCGGAAGCACGGATGCCCATTTTGTGTTCACTGCGGTCGACGATGAACCCCGCTGTTTCGGTCGGCACCAGGAATGCCGAGATGCCACGCTTGCCCAGCTCCGGATCGGTCACGGCGAAAACGATTGCCAGCTTCGCCCGTTTGCCGTTGCTGACGAATTGCTTGGCGCCGTTGATCACCCACTGGCCGTCGCGCAGTTCGGCGCGGGTGCGCAGGTTATGGGCTTCGGAACCGGCTTGCGGTTCGGTCAGGCAGAAGCAACCGATGGCCTGGCCGCTGGCGAGGTCCGGCAGCCATTGCTGTTTTTGCTCTTCGGTGCCGTAATTGAGCACTGGCCCGCAGCCCACGGAGTTGTGGATGCTCATCAGTGCACCGGTGGCGCCGTCACCGGCGGAAATCTCTTCCACCGCCAAGGCGTAGGCAACGTAGTCGACATAAGTGCCGCCCCATTCCTCGGGCACCACCATGCCCAGCAGCCCCAGTTCACCCATCTTCGCCACCAGACCATCATCGATCCAGCCGGCCTTTTCCCAGGCTTGTGCGTGGGGCGCGATTTCGCCGCGGGCAAAATCCCGGGCCATGTCGCGGATCATCACTTGTTCTTCGCTCAATTCGATATCGTGCATGGCTCAGTTCCCGCTCTGGTCAAACCCGGTGAAAAAACTCGCGACGTGCTCGGCGTCCAGCGCCTGCAAGGTCGGCGGGTTCCAGCGCGGGTTCTTGTCTTTGTCGATCAGCAAGGCGCGCACGCCTTCGATCAGGTCGCCACGTTCGAACCACTGGCGATCCAGATGCAGTTCGAGGGCGAAGCACTGCTCCAGGCTCAGGTGCCGACCGCGCCGCAGCATCTCCAGGGTCACGCCCATGGCCAGCGGTGAACGGCTTTCCAGCAGGTCGGCGGTGGCCGTGGCCCAATCGTGGCTATCGGCGACGGTCACTTCACGCAGTTGTTCCACCATACTCGGCACATCGGACAGGGCGAAGAAGTGGTCGATGACCGGCCGCAGCGCCGCCAGCGGCGCTACCGGCAGTTGCTGCACGGCGAGTTTCGCCAGCGCGCCTTGCAGGTCCTTGAGCGGGGTGTCGTGCCATTCCAGATGGTCGAGTCGCTCGTCCAGCTCGCCCAGGCTGGCGCTCTCCAGATACCAGTCGGCCATGCCGCAATAGAGCGCATCGGCGGCGCGGATCTGCACACCGCTGACGCCGAGATAAATGCCCAGCTCACCGGGAATGCGCGGCAGGAAGTAACTGCCGCCGACGTCCGGGAAATAACCGATGGCCACTTCCGGCATCGCCAGACGGCTGCGCTCGGTGACCACCCGCAAATCGGCGCCTTGCACCAGGCCCATGCCGCCGCCCAGGACAAAGCCGTCCATCAAGGCCAGGACCGGTTTGCGGTAGTGATGGATCGTGAGGTCGAGGGCGTATTCCTCGACGAAGAAATCTTCGTGCAGGGTGTCGCCGTTTTTGAAACTGTCGTACAGCGAGCGAATATCGCCGCCGGCACAGAAGGCTTTCTCGCCAGCACCGCGCAACACCACCGCATGCACCTGCGGATCCTGTGCCCAGGCATCGAGCTGCTGTTGCAGGCTGCGGACCATGTCCAGGGTAATGGCGTTGAGGCCGGCGGGGCGGTTGAGGGTCAGGTGACCGATGTGATTGCGAACCTCGGCCAACACTTCGTTTTGCGTGGCATCCATGGACGGTGTCCCCGGGGATGAAACCTGAGCAGTCATCACTAACTCCCTGCTTTTATTGTTCTTTATAGAGAAGCTCGCGCGCGAGCGATGCTGGATCGTAACAGTGCAAATTTGCCCTGTACAACCGAGATACGTGCAGGTTCTTTCTGCATTTTTACCTTAGTACAAAATCAAAAGATCGCAGCCTTCGGCAGCCTGACACCGTTTTGAATCAACCTTGAATTTGTGGCGAGGGGGCTTGTCGGATCGCCGCACCGTCCCGTTCGACTGCGCAGCAGTCGCAGATAAGGGCAATGAGGTATGCCTGGAAAAACTCGTTAGCAGGTTTTGGGGCCGCTTCGCGACCCAACGGGGGCAAGCCCCCTCGCCACAAAGATGCCTTTAGGTTCTGCTGCTCAGCACTTCACCGATACTGCGCCGCTTGGCATGCAACTCACTGGCATGAATCAACTGCTCGAGGTCTTCGGGGGTAACGTCGTAGAAGGCCTCCATGTCGGCGAGTGCCCGTCGCAGATCTTCGGCGGTGATCGCCTGGCTGTCGGCCGCGGGCATTAGCGGGGCCGGTTCGGCGGGACGTTTGGGGTAACGAATGCGCGTGAAGTTGTTGTACGCCAACGCGCTGAGCAGCATCGTCGAGCCACTGAGCATCACCGGGCCGAGGGCTTTCCAGCCCATGGCGATGGTCGCCGGGTCTGCCAGCACCATCAGCAGCGCCAGCGCCCCGGCGGGTGGGTGCAGGCAACGCAGCCAGCACATCAGAATCAGCGCCATGCCCGCCGCGAGGCAGGCGCTGCCGAGGGTGCGGCCGAGTACGTGAGCGACCAGCAGCGAGACCACTCCCGCACACAGGTAACCGCCAAGAATCGACCACGGCTGGGCCAGCGCACCCGAGGACACGGCGAACAGTAATACCGCCGACGCGCCCAACGGACCCATCAGATGCAGCGCCACCTCGAGGCCGAACACCTGGCCGCACAGCCAGACGCTGAACATCGTGCCCAGGGCCATGCCGATCGCGGCGCGGCTCCATTCGGTGGGGCGGGTGTTGATGGCGGCGGGCAACCAGTGAGCGAGCATGACGAACATCGATCCTTTGACAAAAACCAGGGCAAAAAAAAGGCTTGTCCGGATACCCGGAAAGCCCTTGAAGTGGTTCCAACTATTGGGGAGGAACGGCGCACAGTGTGCCGATCATTGCCGATGCTGACAAATTCATATTAATGCAGCTTCAATGCATTATTTTTGCAGTATCGCGACGCGTCGACCGCTCATGAAACAGAGAAAACCGCCCATCGCCGTCAACGCGCTCAGGGCGTAGAACATGGTGGGCGCGGGCGTGTGCATCAGCAGGAAACCGCAGATCATCGGGCTCAGCGCGCCACCGAGGGCTGCTAGGTTCTGTGCGCCGTAGTAGCTGCCGCGCAGTTCTTCCGGGGCCAGGGTGTCGACGAAGAGGAATTCGGCCGGGTAAATGATCATTTCGCCGAGGGTGAAAATGAACATTGCGATGCACCAGCTCACCAGGCCGTCGGCCAGGCTGAAACCGATCAAGCCGAGGATGAACAGGCTACTGCCGCCGACAATCCAGTAACGCAGTTGTTCGCGTTGGAGAAACCGGCCGATCTGGTATTGCAGCAGGATCACGCTGATGGCGTTGCAGGCGAGCAGGGCGGCCATGGTTTCCAGCGCTCGTTTGGAGTCGTGGGTCACCAGCAGGTATTGCGACAGGTACAAGGTAAAACGCCCGTGGACCACGGTGCTGAGCAGGCAGCCGCAGGTGAACATGATCAGCGTGCGGTCGTTTTTCAGGGTGACCAGGGTTTTGAGAAAGCTTTGGGGCTGGCCGATGGCGGATGTCTGGGCCGGGTCTTTGGGAATGCCGCTCATCAGGAAAATGCTGAAGAACGCGATGCCGCCGGCGATCAGGAACGGGGCAATCGGGTATACGCCGGCAATCACCACACCGAGCATCGGGCCGGTGGCGTAGCCGATGTTGGTCAGGGTGTAGCGCAGCGAAAAGGCCTTGGCCCGCTGGCCCACGGGCAGGTTGTCGCTGAGGATTGCCTTGGACCCGATCAGAAACAGCGCCGAGGCGGTTTCGGTGATCACCAGGGTCGCGGTGGTCAGGTAGAGGTTTTCGGCAAAAGTCAGCAGCACGAAGCCGATGGCACTGGAGAGCATGGCCAGGATCAACAGCCGCCGCTTTTCGAGGCGGTCGATGATGTAACCGCCATAGAGCGCGAGCAGGGTGGCGATGAACACCGCAATCCCGAGCAGCAGGCCGACGTCCTGTTGGTTGAGGCCGAGCTTGGTGCTCAGGAACAGCGTGAGCAACGGGCTGGTGATGGCGCGACTGACGACGATGGTCAGCGAACAGATCATCAGCCGGCGGATAACGAGGGAGTAAGTGGCCACGGTGGGGCAAATGTCCTTATTCAGATTCTGTGGTGTTCGACGCGCAACGCCAGACTCAACTCAGCCACCGATCAAGCGCCCGAACCGACTCCAGTTCTTCCAGCCGCCACAACTGCTCCAGCAGCTCTTTTGCCTGCTGTCGTGGTATTACCCGCCCGGCCAGGCTGAAGAATTTCTCCTCCAGCGCCGCGTCACTCAGCGGATTGCCCGGCGCCCCCAAGGGCACCTCGACGCACAGGCTCGCTTGCCGACCGTCCACGGTCCGCACGCTGACGACAGGCTCGCCATCCTCGGACAGATGCGGGTCGAGTTCAAGGCGAATACGCGACATCCAGTGCGCAATCCGCGGGTGGCGGCGCTGTTCATCGTCGTAGGCTTCCAACCGGCAATGCCCATGGACCAGCCGGGCCGCCAGGGCATATCGCAGACTCATCTGCGCCGCCGGCAATGTGCTGACGTCCTGACCGCCACACATGTCCTGAAGGAATCCGCACAACGACACCTGAACGTCCTCGACCTGATCGGCGCTGGCCTGCAATTGATCCAGCAACAAGCCCAATGCATCAATCGCCGAATGGGTCCCACGGCATGCCGCATAGGGCTTGATCGAGCAGCGCGCGAGTTTCCATACGTGGCCCAGTTCGGCGTTCAACGCCTCGGGCACGGCGGTGTCCGCCGCGAGGGTCTTGAGGAAACCGCCCCAGACGTCATCGAACAGTTTTGTCGGGCCGGTGATGCCTTGTTGAGCAAACCGCGCGGCCAGCAATCCACCTTCGGCGGCACGTCCGCTGTGGAGTCTTTTGCTTTGCGAGCCGTCATGGATAAACGCCCACAGACCGCCGCTGAAGCTGCCGGCGATGCCCAGTGCCGACAAGGTTTGTTGTGCATCCAGCCCCAGAATCCGTGCACTGGCCGCCGCCGCGGCAAACACTCCGCACGTCGCCGTGGAGTGCCAACCGGCGCCGTTATGGGCCGAGTAACTGCCGCAGGCTTCGAGCACACGACGGCCGATTTCGTAGCCGATCACCACCGCAGTGATCAGTTCGCGACCATCAATTGACGCTTCAGAAACCGATAGCGTTGACATCGACAGCGCCGCCATCACCGCCGGCAGCACCACCGCGCCGGAATGGTCGCAGCCGCCGGTATCGTCCAGCTCCAGGGCATGCGCGGCGATACCGTTGAGCATGGCCGCTTGCGCCGCGCCGACTCGCTGACCGGTGCCCCAGACCAACGTGCTGCCGGTTTCCCCCTTGAACACCTGATGCGCCTGTCTGGCGACATCGCTGCCGGCCCCGGCCAGGGCTGCGCCGAAGGTGTCGAGGATGTGTCGCTTGGCTTGCTCTACCAACGCGGCGGGTAAGTCTTCAAACCGCGTATCAACGCAAAACCGTGCCAACCGCTCCATTCGAATCACCCCATCGTAGGAGCTGCCGAAGGCTGCGATCTTTTGATCTTGATCTTTCATACGCCGTAATCCCGATAATGACGCTCGTACACAGCGGCCGGGTGATCCTCGGTCACCGGCGCAGCAGACTCTGCCCACCACTGAGCCACTTCGGCACCGGTGGCGATCCACACGTCGTCGTGCTGCTGAATGCTTTGCAGCAATTCACGCAACACACCGATCCGCCCCGGTGTGGCGATAATTTCCGGGTGCAGCCGCAGCACGTAACACAGCCCGAACCGGTGAAACCCGGCGAAGTCCATTTGCAGGTTGCCCAGCGTGTGGCTGTAAGAGGCGATGCGCGATTGCGCCGGTGGCACCGCCGGGCTGAGGTTGAAGGCGAAATAGGGCTCGTCTTCCAGTTCGTAATGCAGCGGCAACTCGATCACCTCGGGCGCCGTCGGGTGGGCGAAGGGCAAATCATCGCCGCGCCATGACGAGGACCAACGGATACCGTGCTCGCGCAACACCTCGATGAAGCCCGGTGCGCCATTGCCGGCCGGAATGCGAAAGCCTGTCGGCCGCTGACCGGTCAACGCGCTCAAGGCCGCGCAGCCTTTGGCGATTTCGGCGCTTTGCTCGGCCAGGGTCAGGTTGTCGTACTGCTGATGGCGATAGCCGGCGCAGGCAATCTCGTGCCCGCCGGCCTGGATCGCCCGGAGGTGTTGTGGGTTTTCCTCGGCGACGATGCCGGGCACGAACCAACTGCTGGAAACCCCCAGTTCTGCGAACACGCCAAGCAAACGCTCAACCCCACGCTGGGTGCCATAGCGCCACACCGACAAGGTCTTGTCGCGCCCGGCGACTTCCGGCGCCTGGGTAAGGATGCCGTGGATGTCGTTGTAATCGACGGTCAGCACCACGGCGCAGCGGTAGCCTTTCGGCCAGACAATGGAATCAGCCATGGTGATGCTCCTTCAGCCACCACTGGGCGACATCGCGGCAGGTGGCGAACCACACGTCGTCACGCTGGCGCATGTGTTCGAAGAGTTTTTCCAGGAGCAGGATGCGCCCCGGTTTGCCGGTGATCTTGGGGTGGAACAGGGTGGTCAGGCACAGCCCTTCAGCCATGGCGCCATCGAACTCGCGGCACCAGTTATCGAGAGTCAGTGCGTAGCTGGCGGTACGGTCCAACCCGGACGGGAAGTCCGGCGCGCGGGTGTAGGCGAGGGAGGCGTAGTCGTCCATTTCCCAGCGCCCGGGGATTTCCACCAGCGGCGTATCGAAGCCCGGCACCTTGACCAGGTAGGGCCGGTCATCGCCGCGCATGCTGCTGGAATAAGTCACGCCGGCTTCCACCAGCATCGCCGGCGTTTCAGCCCGCCAATCGCCGGACGGCGTGCGGAAACCTTCAGCGCGGATGTTCAGGTACTTCCAGAACACCTCGCGGGATTTGTGCATCACGTCCTTCTGCTGCTCCAGCGTCAGGGCGTAAAAAGATTCGTGTTTGTAGCCGTGATAGGCCACCTCATGCCCGCGCTCGACAATCGCCTGGCACTGTTTCGGCCAGTTCTCCACGACCCAGGCCGGAACGAAAAACGTGGTCGGGATCCGGAACTCATCCAGCAGATCGAGAATCCGCGGCAGCGCCCGAAAGGGGCCGTAACCGCCGAAACCGAAATACTCGGGCTTGCGCCAGATCGAGCCGTTGAGCATGGCATCGCCGGTGGGGCCATCGAGGTCGAAGGCCAGGGCGAGGCAGGCCAGGTGCTGGTCGGGCCAGGTGGGTTGCAGCGAGGAGGACATCGTGTGGCGCTCCAGAATTAATAGTTGAAACACCCGTAGCAGCTGCCGAGCCCGCGAGGCAGCTGCTACGAACCGTGTTATTTCCCGGCGTTGATGGTCACGGTCTTGATCGCGCCCAGTTCCAGGTCCCATTTCTTCAGGATCGCCTGGTAGCTGCCGTCATCGATCATGCTTTGCAACGCGACTTTCACCGCTTCGCTCAGCTCAGGTTTTTTCTTGCTCACACCCATGCCCGAGAACTGCTTGGAGATCGGCAGGCCCACGGTTTTGTACATGTCCTTTTCCTGGGTCTTGAGGTACGGCAGGGTTTCGCTGCCTTGCATGGCCGCGTCGATACGGCTCTGACGCAATTGCGCACGGGCGTCGGCCGAGCCTTCGGTGCCGATCACGTTGATCGCAGGTTTGCCGGCGGCTTCGCAGTTTTCCTTGCTCCACGCGGCGATTTCCGCCGGGAAGGTGGTACGGCGGCTGGTGCCGACTTTCTTGCCGCACAAGTCGACGATCTCGTTGGTGTCCTTGTTTTTCTGCAAGGTGTAGAACTGCGGACCACTGGTGAAGTAATCGACGAAGGTCACGCTGGCCTGACGCTCGGCGGTGTCGGTCATGCCTGACAGCACCATGTCCACGCGGTCGGTCGTGAGCGCGTTGATCATTTGCTCGAAACCGGTTTCCTGCCATTTGATCTTCACGCCCAGACGTTCGGCCAGGGCGTTGCCCAGGTCATAGTCAAGGCCGGTGAGGGTGTTGGTGGCCGGGTCCTTGAAATCCATCGGCGGGTAGTTCGGCATGATCGCAACAACGATCTCGCCCTTGTCCTTGATGCTGGCCGGCAACTCGGCAGCGAAGGCGAAACCGGATGCCAGGACGCTGGCAAGTACTGCTGGGATTACTAGGTTCTTCATGGTCGTTCTCTTATGAGTGTTGTTAGGCGGCTCTTGTTTTCCAAGCACGGCCCTTAGGTTCGAACGGCAGAAATGAAGCTTTGGGTGCGTGGGTTTTGCGGACTTATTAGTATTTCTTCGGGGCTTCCAGCCTCCACGATCTGCCCGCCGTCCATGAACACCATGCGGTTGGAAACCTCGCGAGCGAAGCCCAGTTCATGGGTGACGACGATCATGGTCATGCCGGTTTGCGCCAGATCGCGCATCACCGACAGCACCTCTCCGACCAGTTCCGGGTCGAGTGCCGAAGTGGGTTCATCGAACAGCATCAGCTTGGGGCGCATGGCCAATGCACGGGCAATGGCGACACGTTGTTGCTGACCACCCGACAGTTCGATCGGGTAGCTGTTGCGCTTGTCGGCCAGGCCGACGCGAGCGAGCAGTTCCACGGCTTCTTCGTGCGCTTCTTTGGGCGAACGCTTGAGCACCTGGCACGGCCCTTCGATGATGTTTTGCAGCACAGTCATGTGCGGGAACAGGTTGAAACGCTGGAAAACCATGCCGGTGGCCAGGCGCTGGCGGGCAATCTGCGATTCGTTGAGCTCGTGCAGTTTGTTGCCGACGATCCGGTAACCCACCAGCTCGCCGTCGACCCACAGACCGCCCTTGTCGATTTTTTCCAGCTGATTCACGCAGCGCAGCAGGGTACTTTTGCCGGAGCCGGACGGGCCGATGATGCACAGCACTTCGCCTTGCTCGACTTCGATGTTGATGTCCTTGAGCGCGTGGTACTGGTCGTAATACTTGTTCAGGCTCACGGCCTTGACGATGCTTCTCATGTGGGGCTCCTCAAGAACGCTTGCCGGCGCCGCGAGCGAAACGACGCTCCAGACGGCTTTGACCAAAGGACAGCACGGTGACCGTGGCCAGGTACCAGATACCGGCAACGATCAGCAACTCCATCACACGGGCGTTGGCGTAGTAGATGTTCTGCGCGTTGTAGAGCAGCTCCGAGTACTGGATGACGCTCGCCAGGGAGGTCATTTTCACCATGCCGATGAATTCGTTACCGACCGGCGGAATGATGATCCGCATGGCCTGGGGCAGGATGATCCGGCGCAACGCTTGCAGGCGCGGCATGCCGATCGACTTGGCGGCTTCGTACTGGCCGGTGTCCACCGACAGCAGGCCGGCGCGCACCACTTCGGCGGTATAGGCGCCCTGGTTGATGCTTAAGCCGAGGAGGGCGGCTACGAAGGGCGTCATCAGGCTCACGGTGTCCATTTCGAACAGGCCGGGAATGCCGATGGTGGGGAAGATCAGCGCCAGGTTGAACCACAGCAACAGCTGCAGGATCAGCGGCGTGCCACGGAACAGCCAGGTGTAGGTCAGCGCCACATAGCGCAGTATCGGGTTGGCCGACATGCGCATGATCGCCGTGATCACCCCGAAGACAATGCCCAGCGCCATCGCCAGCACCGCCATGACGATGGTGTTGAGCAAGCCCCACATGATCGCTTGCGAAGTGAGGAACTGGCCGATGT
This sequence comes from Pseudomonas sp. P1_A1, assembly GCF_056406935.1. Classification (NCBI taxonomy): domain Bacteria; kingdom Pseudomonadati; phylum Pseudomonadota; class Gammaproteobacteria; order Pseudomonadales; family Pseudomonadaceae; genus Pseudomonas; species Pseudomonas sp. P1_A1. The sequence continues at coordinate 58,503 of NZ_JBFTZE010000023.1, forward strand.
ACGACCATTCGATCTTGCCTTCGGCGAAGGCTCGTACCAGGCCGATAATCGCGATCACGATGACGGTGGCGAAAAAAATCCGCCCGTAATAACGCCGTGGCACGTGTTGATACTGGGTGATATCGAACTGGTTTTCCGCCAGTTTGCGCTCCGCCTGGAGTCGTTCTGCCTGTGTCTGGCTCATGTTGGTTCTCCGTACGCCGCCCTCGATACGGGCGGCGTGTGTGGTTTATCAGTTGCAGCGCTCGCGCAGGGTTTTCGCCCTGGATCAGAGACGGAAGCCCTGATAGTTCTCGGTCCACTGTTGCTGCGCGACAAGGGCGGTTTTCAGTCGGCCGATCTGTTCRCGCACCTGTTGYGGCGCGGTACCGCCCCAGCCGCTGCGGGCGGCGATGGCGGCTTCGAGGGTCAGGCTGTCGCGCACCTCAGGTGTCAGGCGCGGATCGATCTCGGCCAGCAGCGCCGGCGAGGCTTCCCACAGTTCGATGTCGTGTTTCTCGCAGGCCTGGACCAATGCGCCGGTGATTTCATGCGCTTCCTTGAACGGCACGCCGCGCACCGCCAACCAGTCGGCGACTTCGGTGGCAAGGGTGAAACCCAGCGGTGCCTGACGGCGCAGTTCTTCGACGTTGACCTTCATGGTCGCGACCATCCCGGCCATGGCCGGCAGCACCAGCAGCAGGGTGTCGACGCTGTCGAGTACGCCGTTCTTGTCTTCGCTCAAGTCACGGTTGTAGGACAGCGGCAGGGATTTGAGCGTCGACAGCAGACCGGTCAGGTTGCCGATCAAGCGACCAGCCTTGCCCCGGGCCAGTTCGGCGATGTCCGGGTTTTTCTTCTGCGGCATGATCGAACTGCCGGTGGCGTAGGCATCGTCCAGCGCGACCCAGCGAAATTGCCGCGACGACCACAGGCAGAATTCTTCGGCGAGGCGGGAAATGTTGATCCCGAGCATGCTGGCGATAAACAGGAACTCGGCGACGTGATCGCGGCTGGCCACGGCGTCGATGGAGTTTTCGCACACGCCGCTGTAGCCCATTTCCTTGGCCGACTGCTGGGGCAGGCGAGCGATGGCGGAACCGGCCATGGCCGCCGCACCCAGGGGCGACAGCGAGGTGCGCGCATCCCAGTCCACCAGACGCTGCACGTCGCGCAACATCGATTGGGCGTGGGCCAGCAAGTGATGAGCGAAGACGATCGGCTGGGCCTGTTGCAGGTGAGTGAAGCCCGGGCAGATGCTTTCGACGTGTTGCTCGGCCTGCTCCACCAGTGCTTGCTGCAAGGCCAGCACTTCAACGGCCAAAGTACGGACGTGATCACGCAGGAACAGCCGCAGGTCGTTGGCGGTCTGGTCGTTGCGCGAACGGCCGGCGCGCAGCTTGCCGCCCAGTGCGCCGAGGCGCTCGGTCAGCAGGCGCTCGATGAAGGTGTGCACGTCTTCGTCGTCCAGGGTCGGCGCGATGCTGCCGGCACGGAAGTCATCACCGATGCGCTGCAGGGCGTCGAGCATGGTCTGGGTTTCTTGCTCGCTCAGAAGGCCGGCGCGCTGTAATTCCCGGGCATGCGCCTTGGAACCGGCGAGGTCGTACGGGGTGAGGCGAAAGTAGCGCTCGGGGCAGCGGGACAGCGCCGCCAGGGCTTCGGACGGACCGCTCTTGAAGCGGGCACCCCAGAGACGGTCGGTGGTTTGAGACATTGTTGTTTTCCTCGTCGGTAACGCGAACTGATATCGGTGTGCAGAGCCTGAAACACTTCCCGGAAATTATTCGGGTGTGGTCATGGCCAAGCAGTGTTCAAGAGGGCAGTTGCTAAAGGGCGAGAGCTGATCGAAGTGTCAGCTTTTAATAGTTCGAAATCAGTGAGTTGGCACTGATCGGCGGGATTTATTAACGGTTGCCAAGCCTTGTTTTCTGTGTTCATTATTATTAGCCAGCACTGTTTTTGTTGTTGGACACAGGTTGTTGAATAGGGCGACAGAGGTAAATAAGCATTATGGAAACCCCACTTTCCAATTCCGGAAACCCGCCGCTAAAAACGGTATATCGGGCGCCGCTGGCCCTCAGCGGTCTGGACTTCAAACTGCTCAAAGTATTCAAGGCCGTGGTCGAAGCTGGTGGCTTCAGTGCGGCGCAGAATGAGCTGAATGTGGGCTTGGCGGCCATCAGCAAACAGATTTCCGACCTTGAGATTCGTATTGGCATGCGCCTGTGTACCCGGGGGCGGGAAGGGTTTCACCTGACCGAAGAAGGGCGTCTGGTGTATCAGGCCTCGATCGATTTATTTGCCTCGGTCGATAACTTTCGTGATCGGCTTAGTTCGGCGCAGAATGAACTTATTGGCGACCTTGGGGTGGGCGTCATTGATAATACAATTACCGACTCCAATTCTCCGTTAGTTGCGGCGCTTAGAAGAATAAATGAAGAGTCGCCGAAAGTAAGATTTCAACTTCAGACATCGCAGTTAGATGAAGTGGAAAGAGGTGTGGTCGAGGGGCGGCTAGTGGCCGGGATCGTGCCGGTTTATCAAAAAAGAGAAGAGTTCGATTACTTCCCGCTTTATGAAGAACGCTCGTACGTGTATTGCGCTGTCGGTCATCCACTGTTCTCGGTGCCGGAGGCGGACATGGGCGGCAATGTGCTGCAGGATTACGAGTGCATCAACCACCGTTACGCGATTCATCGGGACAAACTGAATTTTGCCCGCTACGACAGCTTTTCCGCCTCGGCGACTCAAGTGGAAGCCGTGGCGCTGTTGGTCAAGACGGGGCGTTTCGTCGGTTTTCTGCCCGAGCATTACGCGGCAAACCTAGTGGTTCAGGGACAGTTTCGGGCGGTGCGTCCGGACCTGATCAACATCGTCACGCCGTTCAATCTGATCCTGCGCCACAACACTGTGCGCAGTCCGTTGGTGAAGGCGTTTGCCCAGGCGCTGGGGGTGGATTTGAAGGCGCCGGTTTGACCTCAAACGTAGGCGTTCAAGTGTGGTTAACAGTAACTAACGGACAATGTATGCCTACGTAGGAGTTGCCGAAGGCTGCGATCTTTTGATTTTTCTCTTCAGCAACATCGAAACCATCAAAAGATCGCAGCCTGCGACAGTTCCTACAAGGGAGGTGTGTGCAGCAATACGAAATCGTTTTTATCGAAACGTCCGCTCAATACCGGTGGCTGGGCACCCAGCGGAGTGCCTTGCAAGGCGTTGTAGTCGTTTCGGTCCATCATCAGCCAGGCCGGCCCCGAGAGGGCTTCCAGCTCCTGAATCGATTCGGTGAACACCGGTTGCAAGTCCTGCTCGATATTGACCATGAACTTGATCGCCTTGGCGTCTTTGCCCATGCCGTGCAGCACCAACGGCGCCGGGGCTTTTTGAACTTCTGCGAACGCGGCTCGGCTGAAGGTTTGCGTGTCGTAAAGCTGACGCTCGACCGGTTCAAACACCAGAATGTACACCGACCACAGCGCCAGAACAGCGCAACAGGCCAGCACCTCGGCTCGCCAGTGAGCGCGGAACCAAGCCGCCAGCGCGATGACTTGCAGGGCCGCAAGCACGATCAATACCGGCACAAAGGCAGGAGGTTGTGCTGGCAGACGCCGCTGAATGATCAGCAATGCGACAATCAACACCCCCGGTATCACCAACCAAAGCCCTTGCATCAAACCCCGCAACCAACCGAATACCCGACCTTGCGCCACCTGAAACGGGTACGCCGCAATGATCGCCGCCATGGGCAGCATCGGCAGCAGGTAACGGGCCTTTTTCGCCTGGGGAATCGATAAGCCAATCATCACGATCAACCCGGCCGCCGTGCAGTATTGCAACAAGCGTAATGCCGGACCTGCCTGCCGTGGATTCGTCAGCCAGACCGCGGCCAATACCAGCAGTGCCAATGGATAAGCGAGCGCATAGTTGCCAAACGAAGCGGTGAAGTAATACAGCGAACCACTGACGCCTTCACTGCCGTCCATACGTCCCATGAACTGCATGCGCACCACGTCATGCATGAAGGCCGTTCCACCACTGGCTTCGGCCAGCCACAGCAGTGCGCCGACGCACACCACCAGCAACACGGCCGCCAACAGGCCAAAACCGAACAACCGCGACCATTGGCGATTGAGCAGGTAGTAGCTGCACAACATGCCGGTGGGGATCACCAGCCCGATCGGCCCGCGAACTCCGAAGCCCAACAGCAGCAACGCAAAAATAAGCGGCCACCGACGGGGCATGGCGAAATGATCGGCGGCGTACCCAAGGTAGAACACCGAAAAAGCCACGGCCGCCAGCATCAGGTCCTGGGACACGGCACGGGTTTCAGTGACAAACGTACTGGTGAGCAACAGCAACGCGATGCTAAGCAGCGCCCAGCGTGTGGAGCAGGGCGCGAGCAGCCGGTACATCAACGTGACGATCACCGCGGCGCCGATGGCGCTCGGCAACCAGGCGGTGAGGCTGTTGACCTGCCCGAATGGCAGGGACAGCAACCAGACGAACAATGTCGACAGCGCCGAGTAATCGGCATAAGGCTGGCCGTAGGTGGTCGGGAAAAACGACGGCCCGTGGCGCAGCATCTCCTGGGCGAACAGCACGAACCGCGAATCGAAACCGATCGCCGTTTGCTGATACGCCCCGGCGATGAACAGCATCAGTGTCAGCAGCCCGAACCCTAAGGACTGCCGACGAATGCCGGGCGATACCGTACTCACGCGACGACTGAGGCCGATGGCCATTGCTGAAGGGGAATTGGCAATTTGCGGGATTCACCGCGGCCCATCGGGAAGTACAGGAAACCGCTGCGGGCCAGGCGCTCTGCGTCGTACAGGTTACGTCCGTCGAAAATCACCGGTGCATTCAGGCGTTGCTGGATCAGGTCGAAGTCCGGCGCCTTGAACTGCTGCCATTCGGTGCAGATGATCAATGCGTCGGCGCCCGAAAGGACTGATTCCGGCGTGCCCATGAGCATCAGCTTCGGTTCGTCAGGATAAAGCTGTTGGGTTTCCTGCATGGCTTCCGGGTCGAACGCCCGTACATTGGCCCCCGCAGCCCACAGCGATTCCAGTAGCACCCGGCTCGGCGCATCGCGCATGTCGTCGGTGTTGGGCTTGAAGGCCAGGCCCCAAACGGCGAAGGTCTTGTCGCGCAAATCACCCTTGTAGAAGGCGTTGATGCGTTCGAACAGTTTGTGTTTCTGCCGCTCGTTGATGGCCTCCACCGCTTGCAGCAGGTCGCTGTTGCAATGGGCTTCTTCGGCACTGTGAATCAGCGCGCGCATGTCCTTGGGGAAACACGAGCCGCCGTAACCGCAGCCGGGATAGATGAAGTGGTAACCGATGCGCGAATCGGCACCGATGCCCAGCCGTACCGATTCGATGTCGGCCCCCAGGTGTTCGGCCAGTTCGGCGATCTGGTTGATGAAGCTGATTTTGGTCGCCAGCATGCAGTTGGCGGCGTATTTGGTCAGCTCGGCGCTGCGCAGGTCCATGAACATGACGCGGTCATGGTTGCGGTTGAACGGTGCATAGAGGTCGCGCATCACCTCGCGCACTTCATCGCCTTCACAGCCGATGATGATGCGGTCCGGGCGCCGGCAATCGGCCACGGCCGAACCTTCTTTCAAAAACTCCGGGTTGGAAACGATATCGAACTGCAGCTGACGGCCGGCCTTGAGCAGGTACTGGTCGATATGGGCGCGTAGCGTATCGCCGGTGCCCACCGGCACCGTGGATTTCTCCACCAGGATCACCGGTTGTTCACGATGACGCGCCACCGCTTCACCCACGGACAACACGTATTGCAGATCCGCCGAACCATCCTCCCGGGACGGCGTGCCGACGGCGATGAACAGTACCTGTCCATGTTGCACCGCGAACTTTTCGTCCGAGGTGAAGTGCAGCCGCTTGGCATCCAGGCTTTCACGCACCAGGCTGGCCAGCCCCGGCTCGAAGATGCTGACGTGGCCTTGTTGCAGCAACGCAACCTTTTTCTCGTCAATGTCCATGCACACTACGTCATGGCCGACTTCAGCCAGGACGGCGGCTTGCACCAGACCAACGTAACCGCTACCAAATACACTGATTTTCATGATGCACTCCTAAGTTCGGGCGCGCGAGCAGGTCGAGAATTAATAGTGATGACACCCAGGATGACCAGCGCCACTCCCAGGGTTTTTGAAAGACTGAAGGATTCGTTGAACAGCGGCAGGCTGGCGGCCAGCACATACACCAGCGCGTAGCTGATGCTCAGCAGCGAATAGGCCCGACCCAGGGGTACATCCCGCAGGGCGGCGAGCCAGGTGAGCATCGACACAGCATAGGCGAGGATGGCGGCCAGCACGACAATCACAGCGGGCATATCGACACTGCCGCTGCTCAAGGCCGCTAACCACTGTTCGGGATGTGGCAAGCGAGTCATGCTCCAGCGCATGCCCAGCTGCGCGGCGGTGCCCAGCACCACGCTGCCCATGGCAAAGGCGATTCCGCGACGCAGGCTCATGCGTGTTGCCCCAGCAACGCCACGCCACCAATCACCAGGGCCACGCCCAACCAGTGACGGCGGTCGATGACTTCGTGAAAGACGAAACGGGCGACCAGTGTGATCAGCACGAAATTCAGGCTGAGCATGGGATAGGCGATACCGACTTCGAGGCGCTGCAATACCAGCAGCCAGACCAGCAAACCCAGCCCCAGAGAGGCGAGCGCCAGCCACAGCCAGGGCGAACGCAGTTTCTCGCCCCAGCCCGAGGTCTTGCCACGCCAGCTTTCCACGGCGTACTTCTGGGCGATCTGGCCAAGGCAAGTCAGCAGGCAGGCGGTCAGTAGCAGCAACAGGCTCATGATGCATCCCGAGGGAAGATCAGGATCACCAGGTTGCCTTGTTCATAACGTTTGCCATCCTTGGGCAGCAGTTCGATTTCTTGCAGTTCGTCATCCCCTTTGACCCGCATCACCACGCCGACCGAACCACTCTGACGCGCTTCGCGCATCCACTGTTGCACTTGCTCGAGATCGACCCGCTGCTGCATTGCATCTGGATCAGGATAGTCGAGGCCGTATTTCAATTCGCCTATCGTGTTGTACAACGCCACTTCCGGGCGTTTCAAGCGCCAGGCCAGGGCCGAGGCAGCGCCCAGGTCGTTGCTCAACAGCTTGTCGGTTTGCGCCAGTTCCGGGGCGTGCTGGAGGATGAACTGGTCGGGCATCTTGTTCGCCACCACCGAATCCGGCATGCCGGCCGGCAGCACGCCGATCAGCAGTAAACTGCCAAAGGCCGGTGCCGCCCAGCATTGCAAGGGACGGAAGGCCTGCAGCAGGTTGGCCATGATCCAGCCGATCAACCCGATGAACACCAATACCAGGTTGTGCAGTTCGTGGGTGTACAGCGGCTTTTTCAGTTGCAGATAGACCAGCGCAATCAGGACGATCAGGCCCAGCGTCATGTTCAGCAGGCCATTGATCCCCAGCACCCGGCCCTGTTCCAGCTTCAGTCGGTCCGCCAGGGCATGGCCCAGCAACAACGCCAGAGGCAGCAGGCAGGGCATGATGTAGGTCGGCAGCTTGCCGTTGCTCAGGCTGAAAAACAGCAAGGGCATCAGCAGCCACAGCAGCAGGAAAGCGATGTTGGCCTGACGCCGGGTCTGCCAGGCCTGTTTCAGCGCCGATGGCAGCAACGCCGCCCATGGCAGGCTGAACGCCACCAGCAGCGGCAGGTAGAACCACCATGGCGCATCGTGTTGGGCGTCATCCCCGGCGAAGCGGCGAATGTGTTCGTGCCAGAAGAAGAACCGCCAGTAATCGGGTTCCTGCGCGTGCACCGCCAGGACCCACGGCAGGCTCACCGCGATGGCCACGACAATCGCCACCGGGCCGTAAGTCAGCAGTTCCCGCCAGCGTTTCTGCCAGAGCACCCAGGGCAGGGCGATCAATACCGGCAACGCCCAGGCGAGGAAGCCTTTGGTCATGAAACCCATGCCGCAGGCCAGCCCCAGTACTGTCCAGCCGAGCAGACGCTGGCCACGGCTGGTGCTGTCCAGCGCAAACCACAAAGCCACCAGGCTCAGGTTGACCCAGAAGGTGAATTGCGGATCGAGGTTGGCGTAGCCGGCTTGCCCGGCGACGATCGCAAAGCTCATGTACAGCAGCGCACAGGCAAAACTCTTGCGCGGCTCGTTCCACAGCCGGTGAGCGATCAGATAACACAGCAACACGCTCAGCCCGGTACTCAGCACCGAGGCGATACGCACGCCAAACAGATTATCGCCAAACAGCGCCTGGCCGATGGCGATCATCCAGTAGCCCGCGATGGGCTTTTCGAAGTAACGCAGGCTCATGAAGTGCGGCGACACCCAGTTACCGCTCAGGAGCATGTCCTGGCTGATCTGGGCGTAACGGGTTTCGTCGGGAATCCACAGGCCGTGAGAGCCGAGCGGCAGCAGGTACGCCAGCGCCAGAACGACCAGTAATAACGGCAATGCCCAGGGTTTGCTCATGCGCCTTGAACCCCTAGCCAGCCTTCGCGCCCCTCAAGAGTGCCGCGCACGACCCGGCCCTTTGGCAGGATGGCGGGGGCGTCGGGAAGCAAATTGCCCAAGGGCTGGAAATGAATATCACGTTGGCGAGCATCGGCCAATAATTGGCGAAAATCGTTGGCCATCAGAATCCCTTCTACTTCGGCATGGACAGTGTAGACATTGAGTTTTTGCGGGGAGAACCGCTCAAGAATGAAGGTGTTGAAGTCTTTGGCCGCAACGGTCGGGCCAACCACTTCGTCGAAGGTCGGCAGGTCCACCGGAATCTGCGGTGCGCCCAGACTACCATTGGTCAGGATCGGCTGGAACAGGTGCTGGCCTCGACAATCGCTGTTGTAGCGAAAGCCGAAACCTTGCTTGGCTTCGATCACACGCTCGTCCGCCCGCCAACCGGCGGATGCCGAGCATTCGACTTTTTGACCGAGGATGTCACTGAGGCTGTCGACGCCACGGCGAATTTGCTCGATCAGTTGCGCCTGGCTCCAGCGTCCGGCATTGGCCTGCCAGCCGTGGTGATCCCAGGCGTGCAGGCCGACTTCATGCCCGGCCGCCTGGGCCTGACGCATCAGGTGCCCGAGGTCGCGACCGATCGGTTTGCCTGGCCACGCAGTGCCGGCCAACAAAATGTCCCAGCCATACAGGCCGGCAGCGTTGGAACGAAGCATCTTCCAGAGAAACTGCGGACGGATAAGGCGCCACAAGTGGCGCCCCATGTTGTCTGGCCCGACGCTGAAGAAAAACGTCGCCTTGACCTGTGCTTCATCGAGTATTTCGAGTAACCGCGGCACCCCTTCACGGGTGCCTCGGTAGGTGTCGACATCGATTCGAAGGCCTGCCTGCATCAACGTTTTTTGTCCGCGATTTCGAGCATGGCCTCGCGCAGGAAGAAGTCCAGCGTGTTGCCGATGGTTTCCTTCATCTCCACGGTGGGTGCCCAGTCAAGCAGACGCTTGGCGTTGGCGATGCTCGGTTTGCGGTGAGAAACGTCCTGATAGCCAGTACCGTAGAAGGCCTTGCTTTCGATATCGCGGAAACCGGCGAATGGCGGGAAGTTGTCGCGCAACGGGTGAGCTTCGAACTGACGCAGCAGTTCTTCGCCCAGCTGACGAATGCTGGCTTCGTTGTCCGGGTTGCCGATGTTGATGATCTGGCCGTTGCAGACATCGTTGTCGTTGTCGATGATCCGCGCCAGGGCTTCGACGCCATCGGCAATGTCGGTGAAGCAGCGTTTTTGTTCGCCGCCGTCGAACAGGCGAATTGGCGTGCCTTCCACCAGGTTCAGGATCAACTGGGTGATGGCCCGGGAGCTGCCGATACGCGCCGAGTCCAGACGGTCCAGGCGTGGGCCCATCCAGTTGAAAGGGCGGAACAGGGTGAAGTTCAGGCCTTTCTGGCCGTAAGCCCAGATCACTCGGTCAAGCAGCTGCTTGGAGATCGAGTAGATCCAGCGTTGCTTGTTGATCGGCCCAACCACCAGGTTGGAGCTGTCTTCGTCGAAGTTGGCGTCCTGGCACATGCCATAGACTTCGGAGGTCGACGGGAAGATCACGCGCTTGTTGTACTTGACGCAGTAGCGAACCAGTTTCAGGTTCTCTTCGAAGTCCAGTTCGAATACACGCAGCGGATTGCGGGTGTATTCGATCGGCGTGGCGATCGCCACCAGCGGCAGGACCACGTCGCATTTCTTGATGTGGTATTCGATCCACTCCGAGTGGATGCTGATATCGCCTTCGACGAAGTGGAAGTTCGGATGGCTGCGCAGGCGCTCRATGGCGTCCGAGCCGATGTCCAGGCCGTACACTTCATAGCGGTCGTCACGCAGCAGGCGCTCGGACAGGTGATTGCCGATGAAGCCGTTGACGCCAAGGATCAGCACGCGGGTGCGACGCGGTGCACGGCCCGATTCGGCGCCACGCAGCACAGAACCGTCGACCAGCCCCAGCTCGTTGGCCAGTTGTGGGCCGCTGAGGTACAGGCCGTTGTCGTTGCGTTGGCCGGCGTTGATCACCAGCGAGTCTTCGCCGCAGGCGATTCGCAGCGGATCGACGCTGATAACCCGGCCCGGTGCCTGGCCTTCGTTGCCCTTGACGACATCCGCGCTCCAGACAATCAACTTGTGCTCGCCCACGGCGCAGAACGCGCCCGGGTAAGGTTGGGTCACGGCGCGGACCAGATTGAACAGTTCTTCGGCCGGTTTGCTCCAGACCAGTTTGCCGTCCGCCGGGGTGCGACGGCCAAACACGGTGGCTTTGGATTCGTCCTGTGGGGTTTCGCTGATTTTGCCCTGAAGCAATGCAGGCAAGGTGTCGCGCAGCAGATCGCTGGCGGCCTGGCGCAATTTGCCGTGCAGGGTCAGCGCGGTGTCGGCGCGCTCGATCACCACCCGTTGCTGGGCGATGATTGCGCCGGCATCGGCACGTTTGACCATGCGGTGCAGGGTCACGCCGGTCTCGGTTTCACCGTTGACCAGTACCCAGTTGGCCGGTGCGCGGCCACGGTAGCGAGGCAGCAACGAGCCGTGCAGGTTGAAGGCGCCTTTGCTGGCCGTGGCCAACAGTGGTTCGCTCAGCAGGTTGCGGTAGTAGAACGAAAACAGGTACTCGGGGTTGAGTTTGCTGATGCGCTCGATCCACAGCGGGTGGTTGGCGTCTTCCGGGGCATGCACCGGGATGCCTTTACGGGCGCACAGTTGCGCAACCGAGCCATAGAACGCATTTTCCTTCGGGTCATCGGGATGGGTGAACACGGCTGCAATCTCGAAACCGCTGGCAAGCAGGGATTCGATGCCGGCACAGCCAATATCGTGATAAGCGAAGACAACAGCTTTTGCACTCATGAGAGAACCTGATCTGAAGAAGTGGAAGTGAGACCGTCAACGGTGATAACGGGGGCAGGAGCAGAGGGGGTGCTGCGCAAAACCTTTTCGATAAAGAACCGTGGACGTGCCCGGACGTCGCTGTACATGCGGCCCAGGTACTCGCCCAGCAGGCCCATGCCAATGAATTGCCCACCGGTGAAAACGAACAGTACGGCGAACAGGACGAACGTACCGCCGCCCGCCCAACCGGCGCCGAAAGCCATGCGCAGCACAATCAACGCAATGGCGAACAGTACGCCGAGGCCGGCCATGGCGAAGCCGACGATGCTCAGCAATCGCAGCGGCGTGGTGGTCATGCAGGTGATCAGATCGAACATCAGGTTGATCAGGCGCATCGGGCTGTATTTGGATTCGCCGTGTTCACGCTCGGCGTGGGTCACCAGAATTTCCGTGGTGTGGCGGGCGAAGCTGTTGGCCAGGATCGGGATGAACGTGCTGCGTTCGCGGCAGGCGAGCATGGCGTCGACGATGGTGCGGCGGTAGGCGCGCAGCATGCAGCCGTAGTCGGTCATGGCAACACCGGTGGAGCGTTGCACGGCAAGGTTGATCAGCTTCGACGGCCAGCGACGCAAGGCCGAGTCCTGACGGTTGTTGCGCACCGTGGCGACCACGTCATAGCCCAGTTCGGCCTGAGCCACCAGCCGCGGGATTTCTTCAGGCGGGTTTTGCAGGTCGGCGTCGAGGGTGATCACCACATCGCCCTTGCATTGTTCGAACCCTGCCATGATCGCCGCGTGCTGGCCGTAGTTGCGGTTGAGAATGACCGCCACCACCGGGCTGCCGTCGAGACTGGCCGCCTCCTCGAGGATTTGCGCCGAGTCGTCGCGGCTGCCGTCGTCGACCAACACAATTTCGTAGTCATGGTGCAGTTGCTGGCACGCCGCTTCGGTGCGCCTGAGCAACTCGGGCAGGCTGTCCTGCTCGTTGTAGACCGGGATGACGATTGATACGCAACGGATCGGATAAGGTTTCACAGGCTTCTGTCCAGTGTTTTTTCAATGGCGCCGACGACACGATCGACATCATCGGTGGTCATGTCGGGGAACAACGGGATCGAACACAGCCGCGCCGAGTTCCATTCGGTGTTGGGCAAGTAGATGTTGGGGAAACGCTGCCGGTAGTAAGTGTGCAGGTGGGTGGCGATGAAGTGAATACCGGTGCCGATGTTCTGCTCCTGCAACGCCTTCATGAACGCCTCGCGATCCAGCCCGCAACGTTCGGCGTCGATGCGCAGGATGAACAGGTGCCAGGCGTGCTGTTGCGCATGGGCCGGAATGGCCAGCGGTTGCACCGGCAGGCCTTTAAGGCGTTGCAGGTAGGTCTGGGCCAGCTCTGTGCGCTTGGCGTTGATCGCGTCCAGGCGTTCCAGCTGCACCAGGGCGATGGCTGCATTGATGTCGGCCAGGTTGTACTTGAAGCCGGGTTCGATCACCTGGGCCTGGGGTTTGCGGCCGTGGGTGAGGCGGTCGTAGGCGTCGACGCCCAGGCCATGGAACTTGAGCATGCGTACCCGATTGGCCAAGGCTTCATCGTCGCTGACGAACATCGCGCCCTCGGCGCAGGTCATGTTCTTGATCGCGTGGAACGAGAAGATCGCCGTGCCTTGGGCGCCGACATGCCGACCTTTGTAGAAAGTGCCCGCCGCGTGTGCCGCGTCTTCGATGACGGCGATGCCATGTTTGTCGGCCAGAGCGTAGAGCGGATCGAGGTCGAATGCCGCGCCGGCATAATGCACCGGAATGATTGCCTTGGTGCGAGGCGTGATCGCCGCTTCGATGCTCGCCACGTCGCTCATCAGCGTATCGCGATCAACGTCGACGAAAACCGGGGTCGCACCGAGCAGGCAGATCATGTTGGCGGTGGACACCCAGGTCTGCGACGGTGTGATGACTTCGTCGCCGGGACCGATACCCATCGCCAATAAAGTAATGTGCATGCCACCGGTGGCCGAGGACAATGCGACGGCATGCCGACAGCCGACATAGTTGGCGAAGTGTTCTTCCAGTTGCTGGTTTTTCGGCCCGGTAGTGATCCAGCCAGAGCGCAGTACTTGCTCTACCGCAGCAATTTCTTCGTCGCCGATACTCGGGCGAGAGAAGGGGAGAAACGCCTGACTCATGGGCACCTCGGAACTGAAAAAAATTAGACTATCAGGCTTGAACGTTGGATCCAACATCAGCGTAGACGCTAAAACAAACGCTGCATCAAGCAGTTGCCAGTAATTTGTGACAAATTACATCGGTTGACTTTGCTTGTCATGCCCGCGGATTGGACGCCATCAAGACGCCATCTCCGGTCCGTTGAGGGTAAGCGCGATTTTGTGAAAGGAACATGAAAAACCGGTAGGTGATTCGTTTTATTTCAAGCCCATACAGGCGCTGTTCAGGCTTCTACCGGCTCATCGCACTTTTTGTGGGAGAAGGCGTACAAAAGTGTCCGCCTTGATGGACTTGTGCTGTATTGCTTAGTTGTTTTTTTGAATTGTTATATTCAGGGCGATTTCGTTTCTTACCCGTTATCGATTCAAAAGCTTAGGGAAGCTCTGAAGTAGGCATCGATTTTTTATGCCCTCGTGGCCTGATGTTCAAAAAAGCTCGCTCGATCAGATAATCAGACTTTTCCCGCTTTTAACTTATCGATTTCCCTTCGAGCAGCACCTTTCCAAGGCGTTTTTCCGCATTACAGTCGCACCTCTCCTGTAGCCAGCAGCCGTTTTCGCACCATCCAAAGGTTCGACAGGGCAAATAGCGTGGTCTGTTGTGCGATGTTTTTAGCCAGCCCGCGAAACCGGACTTTCGTATAACCAAACTGGCGCTTGATCACGCGGAATGGATGTTCAACCTTCGCTCGTACCTGGGCTTTCGCGAACTCGATCTTGCGGTATACCCGTGTGATTAAACTGGCCTTGCCATGTTTTTTGTAACTGCTTGGGCGTGCGGCGATCGACCAGATCATCTGACGATCCTGATGCTCCGCACGCTTGTCCACGCCGGTGTAGCCCGCATCACCAATGACATAGGTTTCCTCGCCGTGCAGCAACTGATCGACTTGAGTCACGTCCGCTACATTCGCCGCAGTGCCTACCAGGCTATGGACTAAACCCGACTCGGCATCGACGCCGATATGCGCTTTCATGCCGAAGAAGTATTGATTTCCTTTCTTCGTCTGATGCATCTCAGGATCGCGTTTGCCGTCCTTGTTCTTGGTCGAACTCGGCGCGTGAATGATCGTCGCATCGACCACGGTGCCTTGGCGCAGCATCAAACCACGATCACCCAAATAGCCGTTGATGACCTGCAAAATCCCGCCTGCCAGCTCGTGTTTTTCCAACAAGCGCCGAAAGTTGAGAATGGTGGTTTCATCGGGAATCCGATCCAGACTCAATCCCGCGAACTGGCGCAGGATCGTTGTTTCGTACAACGCTTCCTCCATCGCCGGATCGCTGTAGCCGAACCAGTTTTGCATCAGATGTATGCGCAGCACCGCCATTAACGGATAGGCGGGACGGCCACCGTCGCCCTTGGGGTAATGAGGCTCGATCAGATTGATCAATCCCTTCCAGGGCACGACCTGATCCATCTCGATCAGGAAACGCTCTTTACGGGTTTCCTTGCGTTTGCCAGCGTACTCGGCGTCGGCGAAGGTCATCTGCTTCATCAGGCGTCTCGGCGGTTGAGATCAGGCATTCTGCCAAATTTGGAGGTCTTCTTTAGAGTTTCCCTAGACTCCGCTCGAAAAAATGTGAACGTATCTATATTTTAGATACATCTATGTATATTTGGCTCCACCGGAAGGTTCCATCACCAAAGTGGTCACCACAGCGCTTTACGATGAAATGTGCACACCGTATTTTCCAACGGCACGGTATCAAGCTGATAGGCGAATACCGCAGCGCGCCCAACGACGTCAGCGCCGAGCGCGGCCTGTTTACCTTACTGACGTTTGTCGGCGAGGTGCATCACGACTGATCACTCGCCATATCAGGCTCTGTTCAAGTATGCAAAGTTTCTTCGGCAGTAGCTGCCGGAGAACTTTGCTGATCGAACGTTGTGCGTGCCTGCTCGATTGCTTGTTTATTGGCCGCCGCCCATGCAGAGAGCATTTCCAGCTGTGGCTTCAAGGACTCAATCATGGATCCCCGCTAACGAGACGTGTCCAGGCCATCGTCTGGACGCCTGACTACGCCCACCCACGCAAGATACATACTTGTACATAGTGGATACATTTCGCTAAAGCCCAGTCTTTGCGAGCCGATACCTGGTTTAACAAGAATCCACCAACGCCCAGGAACCGGAACCTCGATGAAAATCACACCGTTCGACACCCCACCGATCATGAATATTCAGGTCGTGACCTCGACGTCAACCTCTGTGATAGACAGCCCGGCCAGCACAAGTGTTACGCCTGCCACTACCAAGGTTCAGATATCGAAAGAAGGCCTGGAAAAACTGGAAAGTGAAAAGAATGCGGATATCGACCAATCCGGCCTGCCCGAGGACGTCAAGGAAGTCCTGAAAAACATCCGTAAGCTTCAGGAAAAAATCGCTGAGAAAAATCAGGAGTTAATGGAGCTCTTGAGCGACAAGACGTTGCCTGAAGATGAAATGAAACGGAAGCGAGACCTTTTGACGACCACCATCAGAGGCATGCAATCGGCGCTGAGCGTGGCCACCAATGCACTGAATAATGCAATGTCCTCCAACAACCTGAGTTCCGACAGCCGAAGCCAGGCTAAAGGCCTGATCGGAATGAAATAGCAGCGTGCCTTGAGTGCCCGGCGTGTATGCAGGCGAACACCGGGCTTTGCTGGCAAGATGCGCGTATCCAAAGGTGCGCCCCGCGTTCTTCAGATGCTCCTTAAGGTTCGCCCAGTACATGAGCGTGGCCGATGGTCGACACATGAACCTCGCTGCCAGCGGGTGGCGCGTGCATGCCGGAACTGCGCACCAGCAATGAACGCCCCGGACGCTCATTAGCGTTCAACGTCTGCAATTCCACGGTCAATGTGCAGGTATTACCGCCGAAATCGCATTCGGTGACCACGCCGCGACAGCCGTCCTGTTGCTCCAGACCGTGGGGCGCGCTGATCAGCTGAAGTTGCTCGGGGCGCAGCATGATTTGCGCTGATCGGTTGTTTCTGTGGTTGTTGACCGGTATGCGACCCAGATCGCAATGAGCCCAACCCGCTTCAATTCTGGCCGGCATGACCACGGCATCCCCGAGAAACAGGGCGGTTTGTTCATCGGCGGGATAGCGGTAAAGGTCCAGCGGATGTCCGGATTGCACTAGCCGGCCCTGACGCATCACCGCCAACTGATCGGCGAATGACAACGCTTCACTTTGATCGTGAGTCACCAGAATGGTCGTGACACCGGCGTCAGCCAGAAGCCTTGCGACCAATTTGCGCATGGCGGCGCGCAAACCGGTATCGAGTGCCGAAAACGGCTCGTCCAGCAACATCAGCCGTGGTTGTTGCGCCAGGGCCCGGGCCAGCGCGACACGCTGTTGCTGGCCGCCGGAGAGTTCATGCGGCCAACGATTGGCCATGCTCGAATCCAGTGCCACGCTGTCCATCAACTCGGCGACACGTTCCTGTTTGGCAACGCCCTTGGCCGCTAGCCCGAAACCGATGTTGGCGGCTACGGTCATGTGCGGGAACAGTGCACCATCCTGCGGAACATAGCCGATCAAGCGTTGATGCGCGGGCACCTCGCGGGTGGCGTCGACCAGTGTCTGACCATTGAGCGCAAGGCTGCCCGAGTCCGGGAACTCGAAACCGGCGATCATTCGCAGCAAGGTGGTCTTGCCCGAACCGGACGGGCCGACGATCACCGTACGGCTTCCCGTCGGCACCGACAGGCTGATGTTCTCCAGGGCTTGTTGAGAACCGTAGGACTTGCAGATCGAGTGGAGTTCAAGAGCGTTCATCGGCCAGCCGTGCGTTTGGATTGATGGTAAAGAAGTCCGGTTAACGGAAGCGACAGCAGAATCATGAGCAAGGCATAGGGCGCCGCGGCGGCATAGTCGATTTCACTGGTCATTGCCCAGAAACCGGTGGCCAGGGTGCGCGTGCCATTGGGGGCGAGCAGCAGGGTAGCGGTCAACTCATTGCTGACCGCCAGAAACACCAGCGCAGCGCCAGCGGCCGCACCGGGTGCGGCCAGACGCAGAGTGATCAGCCACAACGCCCGACCGGGCGAACGGCCGAGGCTGCGTGCCATGTTCTCCAGTTCCACCGGCGCCTGGGCGATGCCTGCGCGCAAACTCACCAGGGCGCGGGGCAAAAACATCAGTAAATACGCCAGCAGCACCGTGATGGTGGTCTGGTAAATCGGCCGGGCAAAATGAATCGTCAGGGTCACCAATGCCAGCGCCACGACAATCCCCGGCAACGCGCTGGTAATGTAGTTGCAGCTTTCCAGCACACGTTGCAACGGGCCCGGGGAGCGAATCGACAGCCAGGCGATCGGGATGGCCGCGCAGGTGGTAATAAGCGCGCCGGCGGCCCCGAGTATCAGCGTCTGCTCCAGCGCTGGCAGCAATTCGCTGAGGTTCCAGACTTGCGCGCCACCGGCGATCAGCCACTTGCCAAGGGTGATCAACGGCACACCGAGTGCCAGCACGCAGGTCATGCCTTGCAGCGTGAGCGCGAGTAGGGTGGTGCGCAACTTCAAGCGCACGATCCTTTGTTCGCGCGCGCTTCCCGACCCGACCCGGGCGTAGCGTGCCGTGCCGCGAGCAGCCGACTCGGCCGTCAGCATGGCCAGGCAGCAGAGCGCAAGGACGCCGGCCAGCATATTGGCGGCAGGCCCGTTGAAGGTGGACTTGAACTGATCGAAGATGGCCGTGGTGAAGGTGTCGAAGCGAATCATGGCGTACAGACCGTACTCGGCCAGCAGGTGCAGCCCCACCAGCAAGGCACCGCCGCAGATGGCCAGGCGCAATTGCGGAAGCACCACGCGAAAGAACACTGCCCAGGGCTTGAGCCCCAACGACTCGGAGACATCTTCGATGGCCGGATCGAGCCGGCGCAAAGTCGCTGCTATCGGCAGGTAAAGAAACGGGAAATAGGCGATGACCGACACCAGAACGCCGGCAAACAGCCCATGAATCGGTGGCACCAGACTGACCCACGCATAGCTGTGCACGAATGCCGGCACCGCCAGCGGCGCCGTCGCCAACAGCGACCACCAGCGCCGCCCCGGCAAGTTGGTGCGTTCCGTCAACCAGGCCAGCGCCAGCCCCAGTGCGATGCACAAGGGAATGGTGAGCACCACCAGCAGCACGGTGTTGATCAGCAACTCGCCGACGCGTGGGCGCCATACCAGCGTCACAAGCGTCGCCCAGCCAGTCTGCACCGATACGCCGATCACGAAAGCAATCGGCAGTAACGCCAACAACGACATCAGCACCGATAGACTTATCACCCAGGCGCCGCCACGGCCCGAGAAGACGCCGCGAGAGCGTGCGCGCAAGTTTACAGAGGACGCCGCAGCGACCTCTGCCGGTAGCGTTTCAGGCAACAATTAGAGCAGCCCGGCCTGGGTCATCAGCTCAACCGCCTTTTTGCTGTCGAGTTTCGAGACGTCGACAGTCGGAGCGTCGAGTTGCTGCAGCGGCACCAGTTTCGGATTGGACTCTGCATTCTTGCCCACGGCGTATTCAAACGAGTTGCCGTTCTTGAGGATCGCCTGGCCGTCTTTGCCGGTAATCCATCTCAGGAAGGCCTGGGCCTGTTCCTTGTGTTGACTGGAGGCCAGGACGCCGCCACCAGACAGGCTGACAAAGGCCCCTGGGTCCTTGTGTTTGAAGTAGTTCAGCGAGGTGTTCTTGCTGTTCTCGCCGGTCTTGKACTGATCGACGAAGCTGTAATAGTGATAGATCACGCCGCTGTCGATCTGACCGGCATTGACTGCCTTGAGCACGGCGCTGTTGCCCCGGTAGGCGGTGAAGTTGGTTTTCATGGCTTTCAGCCAGTCGAGGGTCGCGGCTTCACCCTTGAGTTCCAGCACGGCAGCGACGATGGCCTGGAAGTCGGCACCGGCCGGCGAAGCGGCCCAGCGGCCTTTCCAGTTCGGTGCTGCGAGGTCCATCAGCGATTTTGGCAAGTCTGTTTCAGCCAGCTTGCTCGGGTTGTAGACGAACACCGTGGAGCGTGCGGCAATCCCTACCCATTTGCCATGCGCCGGACGATAGGCCGCGCCCACTTGTTCCAGCGTGCTCGGCGCAACCGGTGCAAACAGCCCCGCGTTATCGACCAGCACCATCGCCGGGGAGTTTTCGGTCAGGAACACGTCGGCCGGGGAGGCTGCACCTTCTTGCACGAGCTGATTGCCCATCTCGGTGTCGTCGCCATTGCGCACGGTCACTTTGATGCCGGTTTCCTTGGTGAAGCCTTCGATCCAGGCTTTGGTCAGGCTTTCGTGTTGAGCGTTGTAGACCACGATACCGTCAGCCTGAGCAGCGGCATACACGTGACCGGCGCTGAGGAAAGCGGTGGTCAGCAATGCGTTTTTAAGGAACGAAGGGATGCGGGAAATCATTCTGTCGACGGCTCCTGTTTTTTTTAGTCAACACGCGCGGATTCATTATCGGAACAATGCGAATCATTTGCATGTTTGAGTCGCCGCGAATGTAGAGCGCCAAATGAGAAAAAAACGTCAAAAAAATCGTTAATAGATGTCATTTCACTGTCGACGGAAAACCCGAACCGGCGCCGTGGTGAGCAAAAGCCTGCGCTGACATTTATTCGCCCCGGGGAATAAACGCCACGCTCTGGTCTTCACGGCCGTGGAATATGCGCTCGCCGTTGGTGGGCGTGGTGGTGATGACCTGATGGTCGGCACTCAGGTAGCCCAGCGGTACCGCATCACCGTTGCGGTACTGGGTGATAACGATGGTGCGCTGCGGGTCCCAGTGCTGGCCGCTGGTGTTGTCCAGCCAGGTCATCAGCGCGGCGGTATCGCCGGTGCGAGGAAAGTCCTGGGTTTGCTGCACGTAATAGAAGGGGGCGCCGCCGGTTTGCAGGTACATCGGCACTTTGTTGTCCACCTCGATCATCACCATGCGCCATGTATTGAGCGGTGCGCGTTTGCTGGCCTCAAGCCTGACCGTCTCACCGAACTGAACCACGCCGCCACCGCCGTTGGTCCAGGGATAGAACACACCGAGTATCGCCATCAACAACACAGCGGTCAGGCCGAAACCGATTTTCAATCGGCGACTACCGAACCTGTCTGTGGCGTTGCGCTCGGCCATTCGCCGGGTGATCCACCAGGCGCCCAGCAACTGGGCGAAGGGCACCAGGGGCAACACGTAGTAACTGCGTCGACTGCCGCTGGCCGTGAAAAACAGCATCAACAGACCTAACCCCCAAACCAGCCAGCGCGTATTGGGTTCGACGGTGCGCCAGTAGCGCAGCGCAAACCACAACCCCAGCATCCAGCAAGGCGCCCATGGCAGGGTGTAGACCGGGAGGTAAAGCAGATAGGTGTAGATCGGTCCGATGTGGTCGAAGGGCTGGAAAAACCGCACGACGTTTTCCCGCAGCACCAGGCCCAGGCCACTTTCGCCATAAGTCGGCGCGCCGTAGAGGTGCGACAATATGAACGGCGTCATGTAAAACGCCCCGGCGATGACCAGGGCAGCACACAGCCGCAGATTGAGGTGGCTTTTCCAGCGACCGTCCTGCACCACATGCGGTAACAGCAGCAAGCCCGGCAGAATGAAGCCGATCAGGCCTTTGAACAATGAGGTCAGGGACAACAGCAGGAAAAACACCAGGTAACGGCTCAAACGCGTGTCTTGCGGCCCGCGCCAATACCACCATACCGCCGCCAGCACACCGCAGACAGTGAGGATGTCGGCGGTGGCGACCCGTGCCCAGAACGCGAAATAGAAGGTGGTCGCCAGCATCCAGCCGGCAATCAACCCGGTGCCTTTGCGCATCAGCTGCTCGCCGATCAAGTACACCAGCCAGATGCTCAACCAGGCGGCAATCACCGAAGACAAGCGTAATGACCAGTGTCCCAAACCACCGGTCAGCCAGGCCGTGGCCGTGATCAGCCAGTAGGAGGGCAGCGGTTTGTCGTAATACGGCCCGCCCTTGAGGTAGGGATCGAAATAGTCACCGCTCTGGAGCATTTGCAACGCGATGTTGGCCCAGCGGGTTTCCGGCCCCCATAACTCCCGCGTGCCCAGACCCAACAACAAAATCAGCGCAGACACACCCAGCAGGAGCGCCAACGCGCCCCTGTCACTTGCCCAAAACTTCATGACGGGTTTCCTGTAGAACGGACGGCGTCAGGGTTGGCTCTGCGGGAATATCAGAATCTCCAGTTGGCCGCGCTGATAGCGCTTGCCATCGATGGGCAACATCTCGACTTCCTGCATTTCCACGACACTGTTAACCCGCATCACCACACCGACCGCGCCTTTTTTGCGAGCCTCGGTCATCCATTGCCCGACGTTGTCCATGGTGACTTTACGTGACGCCATGGCGGGATCATCGAGGCCATATTTCAGCTCGCCGATGGTGTTGTAAAGATCGACCTGTGGCCGCTTCAGTCGCCACGACAAAGCTGACGCCGCGCCCAGATCGTTGCTGAGCAACGATGTCGTCTGACTCAAGGCATCCAGATGCTCAGCGATAAACTGGTCAGGCATTTGGCTGTTGACGATCTTCGACGGCATCGCTGCCGGCAACAACGCTACCAGCAGCCAGATGCCGAGTGCAGGCATGGCCCAGAACATCAATGGACGCAGCACCTGCAAGGCGTTGGTGATGATCCAGCCGAGCAACACGATGAACGCCAGGGACAGGGCGAACATCTCGGTGTTTTCGTAGACTTCTTTGGTGGCTTGCAGATAAAGCAGGGCGATCAGGGCGCAGGTGGCGATGACGACGTTGATCACGCCGTTGATGCGAATGATCCGGCCACGCCCCTGATTCAACAGCTCCATCACTGCGTGTCCCATCAGCAACGCCAAAGGCAACAGGCACGGCATGATGTAGGTCGGCAGTTTGCCGCTACTCGAGCTGAAGAACGCCAGCGGCAACAGCATCCAGAGCAACAGAAAACCGATCACGGGCTGGCGCTTTTGCTGCCAGGCCTGAACCAACGTCGTCGGCAACAAGGCGGCCCACGGCAGGCTCGAAGCGACCAGCAGCGGCAGATAGAACCACCACGGGCGAGCATGTTGCGCGTTATCGGCAGCGAAACGGCGAATGTGTTCGTGCCAGAAGAAGAACCGCCAGAAATCCGGTTCCTGATGGTGAATGGCGAGCACCCACGGCAGGCAGACCACCGTCGCCACGACCACCGCCAGTGGTCCGTAACGCAACAGCTCGCCCAGGCGTCGCTGCCAAATCATGTAGGGCAGGGCGATCAACACCGGCAACAACCAGGCGAGAAAGCCCTTGGTCAGGAAGCCCATGCCACAGGCAAAACCCAACAGCGCCCAAGCGCCGAGTTTGCCGCGGGAGGAATGGCTATCGATGGCAAACCACAACGCGACCAGGCTCAAGTTGACCCAGAGCGTGAATTGCGGATCGAGGTTGGCGTATCCGGCTTGTCCGGCGATCAGGCCGAAGCTCATGTAGAGCAAGGTGCAGATAAAGCTCTTGCCCGGATCATTCCAGAATCGGCGAGCAATCAGGTAAGTCAGCCAGACGCTCAGCCCGGTGCTCAGCGCCGAAGCGATACGCACACCAAACAGGTTGTCGCCAAATACCGCTTGACCGATGGCGATCATCCAGTAACCGGCGATGGGTTTCTCGAAGTAGCGGATACCCATGAAGTGCGGGGACACCCAGTTACCGCTCAGCAGCATTTCCTGACTGATCTGGCCATAACGGGTTTCATCGGGAATCCATAGACCATGGGTGACTAGCGGCAGCAGGTAGAAAACCACGTACGCCAGCAGCAAGCCGGGCACGATCCAGCGTTCGGTGATGGGCAGCGCACGCGCGGTGCCACGCAATAAAGAGCCGTCGGGGTGGGGCAACAAGTTATTGGACGTCATGACTCGACCTTGGCGCAGAAGGATGTTGTTCCGCCAGGTGCACGCGTGCACTAGCGGAACTTCTTACATAAAGCAACACAATAGCGATGTGAACTACAGAAGTTGCGTCAGCCATCTAATGGTTACGGACTAGTTATAGTCCGCCCGAGCAAAAACGCTTTCTCGGCTTCGACTTTTTTTGCCGCGATTATTGTTTCAAGGCTTTGCCGTGCAACAGTGTCTGCCAGTCAGTGGCATTCACAATGCCGAGCACTTGAGGTTGCCCGTCGGCGGCAATTTGCACGAACAAGGCACTGCCATACTTACTGGTCGTCGCGTGCTCGAAACCGGTCTGGGCTTCGAAGTCGCTGATGCAACCGCTGTGCGTGACCAGCACCAGATTTCGACGGGCTTGCTTGTGCGCCACCACATCGTTACGCAGGGTTTTGCCACAACTGACCAGCCATTCCTGGGTCACCGCGTCTTTACCGAACATGTAGCGCGAGGTTTGCGCCGTGCGGGTGGCTGGGCTACTCAGCACATCGGTCTGGGTCATGCCCAGCTGCATAAAGCCTTGGCCCACGGCCGTGGCGGCTTCGCTGCCGACTCGGGTAATGCCGTCGGCGGGGCCAAGGCACGGATTGCTGGACTGGTCGCAGCGTTCCGCATGGCGAACCAGTACCACCACTTCACCGGCTTGCCAGCGATCGACCAGGCTGTTGGTCGCTTCGACCCCGGCGGTCGCCAGGTTGATCGGAGATCTGGGCCACCARACAAACCCCGTGACGAGTGCCGCGATAACCAGAGCGGCCGTTGTCGCGACCAGTTTGCCGAGCCGCGACGTAACGATTCGTGCTGTTGGCTGTTTGCGCGATACATGATTAACCACGTTTTGTTTACCCGTCGGTACGCAATAGAGAATAACTTTCAAATACAACCCGGCGTAACAACGCTCGAAGGACCATGGAAAGACACTAGTTCAAGGCAGGTGTCGGAGTAGTGAAAGGGATGTGAAAATTTTGCGTAGAAATATTTCGGTACTTATTTAGTTGGTTGTTGCAACGCTTGTCTTGAACACCACGTACAGTGACCCATCAGAATTGACGAGTGGAACTCAGCAGCCTTCAGCCCAACGGCAGTTGTTTCACCATTGAGCTGGAAGGCGCCTGATGACTGTTATTTTGCTGCCGGGCAGCTTCTCGATGTACTGGCGGTAGCCTGGCTGATGGTGGCGGCCAAGCGCTTCACATTGTTCTGATGAGCCACCACCAACTCATCGATACTCGTGCCGGACGGGGTCTGCAAAGTGCTGCGGCAAGTGACCAATGCAGCATCGCCTTCGCCGAGTTTGCGCAGGCGCCATTTCACGTCGATCAATGCGTACTGACCGGGTATCGAGTCAAAACGCTGAACTTCCAGGCGCAACGACACTTTGCGCTGCGGGTTACTGTTGACCAGTTGATCGACCAGGGCACTGCGCAGTTCTTCCGACAGGCTTGCGCCCCACCACTGTGTTTCGAGGATTGCCAGGCCGGCGTTGCCTTGACGAATGACGATCTGCGGACGGTCGACCTGGGGCGGCACGGTGATGCTTTCGATCTGGATGTCCGCGCCGCCGCTTGCACCGCTCGGTTGAGCCGGGGTCAGGGTGTGGAATTGAATCGGATCACTGCGGCAAGCGGCGAGTAGCAACAACGCAGTGACCAGCGTGATCTTCAGCGAAAATGCCATGGGGTAGCTCCTGTGGTCAGTTGCGCGGTGGCCCTTGCAGATCCATCGGCGGGGCATTGTCGGGGCGGCCGCGAATCAGCGATTCCGGATGCCGTCCCATGTAATCCGAGAGTTCACGCAACGAGCGCGACATGCGTCCAAGCTCGTCCAGGGTCTGGCTCAGTTGTTCCCGTTGTGGCGAATCTTCGGCGAGGGTCGAACTGGCCGATTGCAAGGTCTTGCTGACGTCCGCCAGAGTGGTTTGCACGCCGGGCAGGGTCTTGGCGTTGAATTGTGCGAGGCTTTTGCGCAGTTCGACGAGGTTGCTGTCGAGGTTGCCGGCTATGCGTTCGATGGGCAGCTGGTTGATCTTGTTGACCATGCTCTCGAGTTTTTCCTGCAACTGCTCAAGACTGCCGGGAATGGTGGGAATAACGACGGGACGGGCGGTCGGATCGAACACGACTTTTTCAGCTTTGGGGTAGAAGTCGAGCGCGATGTACAGCTGGCCGGTCAACAGATTGCCGTTACGGGCCTGGGCTCGCAGGCCGTTTTCGATGAAGGAGCCGATCAGGCGCACGCTGGCGGCTTCGTCGTTGGGGTCATGCTTCAAGGCTTCGAGCAATTTGAGATGAGCCTTACCGAGGCGTTGCGGGTAGATCACGATGCCGACATTGACCGGGAAGCTGCGGTTCTTCACGTCGAAATCCAGATTGACCGCCACCACCCGGCCGATCTCTATGCCGAGGAATTCCACCGGTGCATCAACCTTGAGCCCGCGCAATGCCTGATCGAAACGCAAGCTCAGGTACTGCGCCTTGCCGTTGGGCGGGGCGAGGGCGGTATGCTCATCCTCGAACAGGTCGAAGGCATTATCCTCGGCTGCCACTTGATCGTTGGGGCTGTATTCCGGCGCGCGAAACGCGATGCCGCCCACCAACAGGGCCGACAGGGACTCGGTCTTAACCGCAAAACCGTTGGCGCCGACATTTACATCAATACCGCTGGCGTTCCAGAACCGGGTATTTTCGGTAACGTAGGCATCGTTGGGTGCGTGTACGAAGATTTCGATGTTCACCCCTTTGCCGTCGGCATCCAGTTCATACGCCACCACTTGCCCGACGGGGATCTTGCGGTAGTAGACGGGGGAGCCGATGTCCAGCGAGCCGAGGTCCTGAGTGTGCAGCATGAAGCGTTTGCCCGGCTCGCCATAGGTAATGGGCRGCGGGTTTTCCAGCCCGGTGAAGTGTTTGGAGCGGGCATCGGCCTGGCCGATGTCGGCACCAATGTAGTCGCCCGACAGCAAGGTATCGATGCCCGAAACACCACCGGCGCCGATGCGCGGCCGCACAACCCAGAATTGCGAGTCTGCGCGAGTAAAGCTTTCAGCTTGTTTGTCGAGCTGGATCGTGGCGTCGACGCGTTTCTGGTCGCCGCTCAGTTTCACTTCCGAGACGCGGCCGATGACCACATTGCGGTATTTGACCTCGGTCTTGTTGGCCACCAGGCCGCTACCGGTCTTGAACGTGACGGTAATGGTCGGGCCTTCCTGCAGCCAGCTGTGCACCACCAGGGAAATCCCCACCAGCACCGCAACGATCGGCACTATCCATACCAGCGAGACGCTGAAGCGACGGGTCTTGATCGCGGCCTGGCCAGGGGCGTGCGGACCGTCAGTGGCTTGGGACTTCATCCATGCGCTCCTCATCTTGTGGGTTTTCCGGCGCTTGATCCCGTTCTTTATCCCGCTCTTTATCCCAAATAAGTCGCGGGTCGAAACTCATCGCCGACAGCATGGTGAACACCACCACCAGACCAAAGAACAGAATGCCCGGGCGCGGTTCGATATCGCCCAAAGCCTGGAATTTCACCAATGCCGCCACCAGCGCAACGACAATTACGTCGAGCATCGACCAGTAGCCGATCAGCTCGACGAAACGGTAAAGTCTCGAACGTTCCTTGCGCGCCCAGAAGCTTCCGCGTTGCACCGTGATCAGCAGCAAGGAGAGAGCAACGAACTTGATGCCCGGCACCGCGATGCTGGCAATGAAAATGATCAGCGCAATGTCCCATGCACCGTGTGCCCAGAACTCCAGCACACCGCTCATGATGGTGCTGTCGGAGCCGTTGCCGAACAGACTCGTGTTCATTACCGGCAGCAGATTGGCCGGGATATAAAACACCAGTGAGGCCAGCAGATAGGCCCATGTCCGGGTCAGTGAGTCAGGTTTGCGGGCATGCAACGGCGCGCCGCAGCGTTCGCATTCATGAGGTTGATCGGTCATGTCGCAGGCCATGCCACAACTGTGGCACAGGCACAGGTTGAGTTCGCTGGCGAGCGGTGGCCTGTTCATAGGGTGTCCCACAAATCACGCACATCGCGCCCGGCGATGCGGATCAGCAAAAGGCTGAGGACCGCCAGGGCAAACATGCCGATACCCGGCAGCACATCCAGCAACCCGGCGAGCTTGAACACCGCGACCATGGCCCCAAGCAAGCAGACTTCCAGCATGCTCCAGGGCCTGAGGGTTTCCAGCCAGCGCATGCATAGCTTGAAGCCTGGGGAACGTCGGGAGGTCAGGGCGAAGCTCAATACCCAGATCAACAGGAGCAGCTGGAACATCGGCGCGATGATGATGGAAATCGCCGCCACCAACGCAATGAAAGTGATCGGCCCCTGGCTCAGCGCCACCACCGAATCCCACAGCGTCGCGCTGTTCTTCATGCCCTTGAGGCTGATGCTCATGACCGGATAGAAATTTGAGAAAGTCCACAGCACTGCCGCCGTGAAGCTCAGCGCCAGGCGTTGTTGCACCGACAAACCGTTGTAACGCGCAAGCACGCCGCCGCAACGGACGCACAGGGCCTTTTGATGTTTGGCGAGCGTGACTTTTTCATACACGCAGTCGCAGTGCTCGCAGATGATCAATGGGGCAGTCGTCGCCATGGGCCGCACTCGCCAAGAGGCAGAAAATTCAGAGCACCTCCTCAATATAGAAGTGACTAGCGATAGAGCAAATTAAATGGCTGATCAAGAGGAAGGAGAGGGAACGATTAATGAGGAGGCCAATGAGGTCCCCTGTAGGAGCTGCCGAAGGCTGCGATCTTTTGATTTTTAAAAACAAGATCAAAAGATCGCAGCCTTCGGCAGCTCCTACGGATGGGAGTCAACCGAGCAATTCGCGCAACCGGTACCAGAACATGCCAAGCGCCAGCAGCGGTGAGCGCAGGGCTCGTCCGCCGGGAAAGGTCATGTGCGGCACGGCGCTGAACACGTCCAGCCCCTGGCTGTGCCCGGCCTGAATCGCTTCGGCCAGCAGCCGGGCGCACCAGTGGGTCACGTTCAGGCCATGGCCGGAATAACCCTGGGCGTAAAACACGTTCGGGTACTGGCTCAGGCGGCCGGCCTGGGGGAAACGGTTGGCGGTGATGCCGATCTTGCCGCCCCATTGGTAGTCGATGCGCACATCCGCCAATTGCGGGAAGACCTTGAGCAATTTCGGCCGCATATAGGCGCCGATGTCCACGGGGTCGCGCCCGGAATAATGGCAGGCACCGCCAAACAGCAAGCGTCGATCCGGCGAGAGCCGATAGTAGTCGAGGCCGACTTTCTGGTCGCACAGCGCCAGGTTCTGCGGGATCAGTTGAGCGGCCACTTCGGGTGCCAACGGTTCGGTGGCGATGATGTAGCTGCCCGCCGGCAGCACCTTGCCACTTAAACGCGGTTCGAGCTCTTCCAGATGTGCGTTGCACGCCAGCACCAGGCTGCCGGCGCGCACTGTACCGCCGGCGCAGCGAACCTGCACGGTGCTGCCGTGGACCAACTCCAGCACCGGGCTTTGCTCGAAAATCCGTACCCCGAGGGATTGCGCCAGTTGCGCTTCGCCGAGCACCAGATTCAGCGGATGCAAGTGCCCAGAACCCATGTCGATCAGGCCGCCGGCATAAAGGTCCGAGCCCACCACTTGCTGGCGGATCTGCTCGGGGCCGACGAGTCGGGTTTCATGGGCGTACTCCAACTCGGCGAGGCTTTGCAGCTCAGCCTTGAACGCAGCGAACTGCGCCGGGGTATTGGCCAGCTCGCAGAACCCCCAGCGCAGGTCGCAATCGATGCCATGTTCACGGATGCGATTGCCCACCAGTTCCACGGACTCGATACCCGCACGCTCCAGATAACGCACGCCTTCCTCGCCGACATAACGGGCGAACCCACTGACGTCATGGCCGATGCCACGGATCAACTGCCCGCCATTACGACCGCTGGCGCCCCAGCCGATCCGCCGGCCCTCCAGCAGAATCACCGAGAGCCCGCGCTGTGCCAGTTCGATCGCGGTGTTGACCCCGGTGAACCCGCCACCGATCACGCAGACATCGGCTTCAAGGTCCGAATCCAGCGTAGGGTAGGGTGCCATGCCATTGGCCGATGCCGCGTAATAGGAACGGGCATGTTGCTTGTCATGCTGATTCATTGGTTGGACTTCACTTTGCTCCAGGAACGGGTCATCAGACGCATGATCGCCTGGGGCGGGGTGGTGGAGATGTAGAGTTTGTCGAGGACATCCTGGGGTGGGTAGACCTCTGGATTATTGACCAGCCCAGCGTCCATGTATGCCTTGGCCGCCGGGTTCGGGTTGGCATAACCCACCGAGGCGCTGACCTTGGCGATCACTTGCGGGTCCAGCAGGTTATTGATGAAGGCGTGGGCCTGTTTCGGGTTGCTGGCGTCGGCAGGAATCGCCAACAAGTCGAACCACAGGTTGCTGCCTTCCTTGGGGATCGAGTAGGCGATGTTCACACCGTTCTTCGCTTCCTTGGCCCGGTTCGCCGCCTGGAACACATCACCCGAGTAACCGAAGGCCACGCAGATGTCGCCGTTGGCCAGGTCCGAGACGTATTTGGAGGAGTGGAAATAGGTGATGTAAGGCCGGATGCTCAAGAGTTTGGCTTCGGCTTTTTTAAAGTCCTCAGGGTTTTCGCTGCGTGGGTCCATGCCCATGTAGTTGAGGACTGCCGGGAAGACTTCATCGGCCGAGTCCATCATCGACACGCCGCACTGGCTGAGTTTTTTCAGGTTCTCGGGTTCGAACAGCACGGCCTAGGAATCGATGTGATCGATGCCCAGCACTTGTTTGACTTTGTCGACGTTGTAACCGATGCCGTTGGTGCCCCACAGGTACGGCACTGAATGCGCGTTCTGCGGATCGTTTTTCTCCAGCAGCGTCAACAATTTCGGGTCGAGGTTTTTGAAGTTGGGCAGCTGCGAGCGATCCAGTTTGAGGAACGCGCCAGCCTTTACCTGGCGCGCGAGARAGTGGTTGGACGGCACCACCACGTCATACCCGGTGCGGCCGGCAAGCAGTTTGCCCTCCAGGGTTTCGTTGGAATCGAATACGTCGTAGATCACCTTGATCCCGGTTTTTGCCTGGAAGTCGGCGAGGGTGGTCTCGCCGATGTAATCGGTCCAGTTGTAGACGCTGACGCTCGGCTGAGCCTGCGCCCCGGCGCTGAACAACACCGCCAGCGCGACCGGAACCACGGATTTCAATAGACGCATATCGACACCTCTTTGAGTTATTTGGTGATCGTTCCCACGCAGAGCGAGGGAACGATCATTAACAGGAGATTGTGATCAGACGCTGAGCAACAGGAACTCGCGCTCCCAGGAGCTGATCACACGCTTGAAGTTCTCGTGTTCGGCGCGCTTGACCGCGACATACCCCCGGACGAATTTGCTGCCCAGGTAGCGCTTGATGGTTTCGCACTCTTCCATGCGCGTGAGTGCGTCCTCGATGGTGATCGGCAGGCGCAGGTTGCGTCGCTCGTAGGCACGACCCTGCACCGCGGCGCTCGGTTCGATCTGTTCGACCATGCCCAGATAGCCGCACAGCAGGCTTGCGGCAATCGCCAGATAGGGGTTGGCGTCGGCGCCCGGCAAACGGTTTTCCACGCGCATGGCGTCGGGGCTCGAGGTTGGCACGCGCAGGCCGACGGTGCGGTTTTCTTCGCCCCATTCGACGTTGACCGGTGCGGAGGTGTCGGGCAGGAAGCGGCGGAACGAGTTGACGTTGGGCGCGAACATCGGCAGCACTTTGGGGATGTACTTTTGCAGGCCGCCGATGTGGTGCCGGAACAGCGCGCTCATCTGCCCGTCGGCATCGGCAAAGATCGGCTGGCCGCTGGCGATGTCGACCACGCTTTGATGGATGTGCATGGCGCTGCCAGGTTCGTCACCAATGGGTTTGGCCATGAAAGTCGCAGTCACGTTGTGCTTGAGTGCCGCCTCGCGCAGGGTGCGTTTGAACACGGTGATCTGGTCTGCCAGGTCCAGCGCATCGCCATGACGGAAGTTGATTTCCATCTGTGCCGGGCCGTCTTCGTGGATCAGCGTGTCGAGGTCCAGGCCCTGCAGTTCGCACCAGTCGTAGACGTCTTCAAACAGTGGATCGAACTCGTTGGCGGCGTCGATGGAAAACGACTGACGACCGCTTTCCGCGCGGCCAGAACGCCCCAGCGGGGCCTTGAGTGGCAAGTCCGGGTCTTCGCAGCGCTGGGTCAGGTAGAACTCCATCTCCGGCGCGACAATCGGCTGCCAGCCTTTGTCGGTGTAGAGCTGCAGCACTTTTTTCAGCACGTTGCGCGGCGACAGTTCGATGGGGTTGCCGAACTTGTCGAAGGTGTCGTGGATCACGATGGCGGTGGGTTCGATGGCCCACGGCACCACGTAAACCGCGTCGGCGACAGGTTTGCAGACCATGTCGATGTCGGCCGGGTCGAGCAGGTCGTAGTAGATGTCGTCGTCGACAAAGTCCCCGGTTACCGTTTGCAACAGCACACTTTCCGGCAGGCGCATGCCTCGCTCATGCAGGAACTTGTTGGTGGGTGCAATCTTGCCGCGAGCAATGCCGGTCAAATCGCTGACCACACACTCGACCTCGGTAATCTTGTGATCTTTCAGCCACGTGAACAGCTGATCGAAAGGGACATTCATAAGGACCTCATTGTTGGTTTGAGTTACGCCGGAAGGCGCCTTGATCCACCGGACACTTCCCCTGTGGCGCGTTGACGACTATCTTGGGCGGGCCGTGGCGTTCCATCTATCCACTTTAAGCAGCACCAAAACGCACCAAACGAGTGCGTAAGGTCACCCCATGACAGCGTGCAATCCGTTACAGGTTCAAGCCTTCAACACCGCCGACGTGGCCGAGCAGATCCGCGCCACACCGGGTTGGGTGCAGCACTATCAGCAGATGTCGCCGGGGCATTTCGCCGGGCGGGTGCGCTATCTGGACTTGCAAGGCGTGGAGATTTACGAAGAGCAGATGAACACTCGGGTCGAGCAGAATTTCAGCGCCCCCGAAGGCTCACTGGCGTTTTGTTTCGATCGCAATGACAACTCGCTGTACATGTTGAACGGCGAGAGCCGCAACATCTGGATCACCCCGGAGAACTACCAGGAAATCGCCGTGGTGTTCGGGCCGCAATTCGTTCAACGGCATGGCCTGGACGTGGCGCGGCTCGAAGGCTTGTTTATGTCGCCGCTCAATTGCGGGCAGAACGCGCTGTTCAGCCGCTGGTTGAGCGGCACCTTGACGCGACTGGAACAAACGCTGGATCCGCCGAGCAAAGAGGCATTGACCCAGCAGTTGCTGGAGGACTGTTTGTTCATCCTCGATAACGCCTGTGTGTGTCTGGATCGCGCAGGCATGCAGCGTCGGGCCGAAGAGCGAACGATCATGAAGCGCGTCGCCGAATGGGCCGCCGATACCCCGGAAGAAACCCTAAACTTGCTGGAACTGTCCCTGGTGGCCGGGGTTTCGTTGCGTCAGTTGCAGCACGCGTTCAAGGCGTATACCGGGATGACGCCTTCGCATTGGTTGCGCTTGCGCCGGCTCAACAGTGCGCGCCGTGAGTTGCTCAGCCGAACGGCCGGCGACACGACAGTCGCGCAAGTGGCGATGCACTGGTCGTTCTGGCATTTGGGGCGATTTTCCAGCAGTTATCGAGCGTTGTTCCAGGAATTTCCCAGCCAGACGCTCGCCCGCCAACACAGTGGACCTGGTCGGAGATCATCATGAGTCGGTTATCGTCTATTAGTCTGTGTGTTGTCATGTCGATGGCTTACACGCAGGTTCAGGCCGAAACGGTCGTGCCCTTGAAAGGGCAGAGTTCGCAACAAATCCAGCTGGACATCAACGATTGCCGCAATGTCGCGGCGAGTCAGAGCGCCTCGACTCCACCACCCTCGGGCGGGCGCTTGCGCGGTGCTGCGGTGGGTGCCGCTGCCGGGTCGGTGGGCGCTGAGGTGCGAGGGCGTCAGCATGACGAGTTTTACGATCGGGTCGACGACGATGTGAAACAGGACTATCGCCAGAACAGAGCCGGGCAAACCGCGGTGGTCGGCGGCGCACGCCAGCGCCAGGAGCGCCGTGCGCAGCAAAAAAACAGCGCGGCGACCAGTTCAACTGCCTATACCAGCTGCCTGCAAGGTCGGGGTTATCAGGTAACGCCCTGAGCCCCCGGCGTTCGCTGCCGCTGTTCGATCAGGTGAACCATCAGGTCGGCATAGAGCGTGAGGGCGATAAACAACCCCATGCGCACGGCGAAGGCGGTATAGACGTCTTTGCCGGCAAGACTGTCCTGCACCGACTGGCCCAGCAGGATGATCAGCGTGACCAGGCTGTTGAGCCAGAACCCCGGGGTTTGTCGAGTCGGACTCAGGGCATAGAGCTTGCGCGCCAACAGCAAGCCGAACAGCAGCATCCACAGAAAGAACATCCACAAGTGCACGAACAGGCTGAGCGCGCACCAGAACACAATGGCCAACAGCCCGCCCATCAAGGTCGAGCCGAGCAGTTCGCGACTGGCGTTGCGCGTCGTTACCGTTGAACTCTGCTGGCCCAGACTGACCGCTTTCAAAATGATCGGCAGATAACTGGCCGGGTCGATCAGCGCCAACAGGAACGCCGGCATCACGATCAGGGTGGCACGCAGCGCTATCCTGGGCACTTCTTGCGCCGGCATAGCGCTGGCGGCAGGTGGGGAGGGCGCATTGGCCGGGTCGGGAAACAGCCAGTGACTGATCGCTACGACAATGACGGCGAGGAGCAAGGCCTTGACCAGAGCACCGATGACCATCATCGCCAGATCGAACTCGGCAACGCCGGCTGAGGAAATCATCGTCAGGCCAATGATCAGAAAGGTCACGACCAAGGTGTTGCCGCCGCGCAGCCCGAAACCAAAGGCCAGGAACAGACTGACACCGATCAGCAGCACACCGCTGAGGGGGTAATAGCGCAGGACCGGGATCAATAACAGCCCGATGCCGGTGGTCAGCATCGCAACCACTGCCAGCATCGCGCCGGCCTTGAATGGCAGGGGTTTGTTAAGCGTGGCCAACAGCAACACGCAAAGCACCGGCGCAATAAACGGGATCGGCAGCGCCAGGCCGAAGCTGATGGCCAGGCACAGCGCCGTGCCAATGGCCAGACGCGGCGCCCGTTGAAATCCGGGCGGACGATCAGTAGGCATAAGACAGCCAGCTCATCAGCCTCACAAACAAGCGCCCCAAGGGATTCAGCAGAGGGTTCTGCACAGGAAAGGCCATGACTTCGGCCTGGCCCCCGGCACGAATGGCGCGATTGTCACGTAGCACCTGCATCGCCTCGTCAGAAAATTCGATGATCACCGGGAAGCGTTGGGCCGGACGCAACCAGTCGCGACTGTTTTGCACACTGGGCAAGGTGCCTGGCGCCGGCGTTTGCCCCACGCTGACGCCGTAGCCGACGCTGCGCACCCGTCCCTCGAAGACCTCGCCCGGCAGCGCGTCCAGCACGATCGCCACCGGAGTTCCAGGCTTGACCCGCCCCAGGTTGTTCTCGGTCATGTCCGCACTGATCCACACATCGTGGATGGCAATCAAGGTCATGACCGGCGTGCCGACCGCGGCGAATTGGCCGACGTCGGTGCGCAGGTCAGTTATCAAACCCGCCGAGCGCGCGCGGACTTGGGTGTTGGCCATGTCGAGTTCGGCTTTTGATAACGCCGTGGCGGCGCTGCGTAACAGCGCGTTGTCTTCCTCGCTGCCGCCTTCCTGTTCCCGTGCGCGCTGCACTTCGGCACGGGCCGCGGCAACCTGGCTGACGGCCTGTTCACGGCTGGCCCGAGAGGCTTCAAGCAAGCGCACGGAAATGGTTYCGCGGTCTTGGCGGTACAGGCTTTCGAGGCGTTCGTTATCCTGCCGGGCCTTGAGTTCATTGGCCTGGGCCGCCCGCAACGAGGCTTGCGCTGAGGCAATGCCGGCAGTGCTGGCACCGATCTGCCGGCGGGTAGACTCAAGATCAGCGCGTGCGCGGTCGGCGGCTATTTGATAGGGCTGCTGATCGACCTCGAACAGCACATCGCCGGCCTTGACGTCCTGGTTGTTGCGCACATTCACGCGGATCACCTGACCGGCCACCTCGGCCGCCACCGGAATCACAAAGGCACCGACCCGAGCCTGTTGCGTATACGGCGTGAAACGGTCAGCCAACAGATACCAGGCCAGGCTCAGGACGATCAGCAGCAGCACCCATTTGATGCCTTTTTTCGCCGGATCGGCAGCCGGTTCGGGCGCCTTGGAAGAGGGCGCTTCAGTGGCGGGCGGTGAGGGCTCACTCATCGGCTTTGACCTTGTCTGACGTGGAAGAGAGGGCTCGCGAAGGGACTGGTTCATTCAGCAGGTCGCCCCAGTCGGTGCGGTGTTCCATTTGTTGGCGAGTGCCTGGGTCGACGGGTGGCAGAGCGCTGTACCAGCCACCGCCGAGGGCTTTGTACAGGGCGATCAGATTGCTCACGGCATCGCTGCGGCTGAGCAGGTAATTGTCCTGCTGTTGGAGCAGTGCGCGTTGAGCATCCAGCACCCGCTGGAAGTCCGAGTAGCCTTCGCGGTATTGGCTGTTGGCCAGGCTCAGCGAGCGCTTGGCGGCGACCTGCGCTTCACGCAGGATGCGCTCGCGTTCCAGTGATTTGCTCAGGCCGCTGGCGGCATCATCGGCCTCGCGCGCGGCCTGGCGGACTTTGTCGCGATAAGCCTCAATCAGCTGCTGCAAGCGCGCATCCTGGACCCGCACGTTGTTGCTGATCTGGCCGTGATCAAACAGGTTCCAGCGCAAACTGGGGCCGCCGATCAGGTCCAGGCTATTGGAGGTGCCCTTCAGCGTGTCGGTCGACCAGACGATGCTGCCGAGCAAGGTCAGCGACGGATAGAAATCGGTTTCTGCCACGCCGATCAGTGCCGATTGGGCGGCGACGTTGAGTTCGGCGGCGCGTACGTCCGGTCGACGCAACAGCAGGCTGGCGGGTACGTCTTGCAGCACGGCACGGTCTACCAGCGGAATCAGTCCTTGGTTTTCGAGCAATTGGGGCAGGGCGTTGGGCGGTTGCCCTGTCAGCACGGCCAACGCGTTGCGGGTACGCAGTACTTGCCCCTCAAGCTCCGGAATGCTGCTCAACGTGCCCAGGTACTGGGTCTTGGCTTGTTGCAAGTCGAGTTCGGCGCTCTGGCCGCTGTTGAACAGTTTCTCGGTGATTTCAAAGTTGCGCTTTTGCTGTTCGGCGTTTTCTCGGGCGACACGTAAACGCGCTTCGGTGGTGCGCAATGAGAAGTAAGTATCGGCCACTTGAGCACGCAGCAGTACCAGTACGTCCTCATAATTGGCTTGAGCCGCAAAGTAACTGGCATCGGACGACTCGATGGCCCGACTGAAACGTCCCCAGAAGTCCAGCTCCCAACCGACATCAAAGCCCACGCTGTGTTGCCAGAAATGGCTGTCTTGCGGGTTGCTGCCGCCGGATTGCCGGCGGTTGAAGTACAGACTTTCGGCACTGGCCTGTTGCAGTTGCGGATAGCGTCCGCTTTGCGCCATGCCCAGCCTGGCGCGGGCTTCCATTACGCGAAGGCCGGCAATCTTCAGGTTGGAATTGTGCGCATCCGCTTCGGCAATCAGCCCGTCGAGGACCGGGTCGGCGAACACTTGCCACCACTGGCGCACATCGGGATAGGCGCGTCTTTCGCTGGCCTGTTCAAGCGCGGGGCTGCTCCAGAGTTTTGTCCAGGCCTCGCCCGGGGCCTGGAAATCCGGCCCCAGACGCACGCAACCGCCAAGAGCGAGGGCAACCAGTAGAAGCAGCGGACCCGGGCGCGTCAGCATCGCAGCACTGTAAGTTGGTCACGGGAAAACCTCATCCGAGCGTCCCCAATGTTGAATGCCCTGGCTGTTGGGCGGGCTTGAACCGGTTTTGATTAGGTTAGTACAGCCAAGACAAACACAAAGTCATGTTTGACAAACAGGGTATCGAGCAACTGCTACGCTTTTGAAAGTTATTCATTCGGGTGAATATGAAGGGTACGAAGACCATGACCAGCCCCCAGGACAACATTGCCCCCATCTCCACCGGTTGGCGCTTCAAAGCAGGCATTGCGATACTCAGTTTGACGGTGATCTCCTGGTTGACGGTGCCGCTCGCCGCCGCCGCGGATGTGCCCGGCCCAAAGATCGCGGCACTGACAGGCATTTTGTTTATCAGCAACAAGATTCTGCTGATCCTCGCCATCGCCGTCATGGGCAAGTCCGGTTTTCAGCAACTCAAGCGCAGCGTGTTTGGCTATGTTTCCACGCTCGCACCGACTGAACTGGAAGTAGGCCCGGCTCGCCATAGAATTGGCCTGGTGATGTTTTGCCTGCCACTGATTTCATCATTTCTCGAACCTTACGTGGACACGCTGTGGCCGGGGCTGAGACCGAACCTCTGGCAGGCCCAGGCGCTGGGCGATGCCATGTTGGTCGGCAGCTTTTTCGTACTGGGCGGGAATTTCTGGGACAAGGTGCGTGCTTTGTTTATCCGCACGGCGCGTGTTGTCAACGTGAGTACGGTGTGAGTGCTTCTAACGAGAGATGATCCCGTGATCGATCGCGTATTTTACGAGGGCGGCGGGTTTGTCGATGTTGAGTTTGCGGCGGATACTCAGGCGATGGGTTTCCACCGTGCGGACGCTGATGTCCAGCTCACGAGCCATTTCCTTGTTGTTCAACCCCTGAGCCATTTTGTACAGCACCTGGCTCTCGCGTGGTGTCAGTTCGTTGTCGGTACTTTTATCGGCGATAAGCCGTTGGGCGATTTCGGCACTGTAGAACGTCCCACCACTGACAATGGCTTCGATGGCCGCGATGATTTCCCGTGAAGGCGCGTTCTTCAGCACATAGCCACTGGCGCCCGAGCGCACGGATTCACTGACGTATTCGTAGTTGTCGTACATGCTCAGCACCAACACCTTGAGCGACGGGTACTGGCTGCGCAACAGCCGGGTCAGCTCGAGCCCGTTGATATCCTTCAGGCT
The DNA here is from genome assembly GCF_056406935.1 of Pseudomonas sp. P1_A1. Taxonomy (NCBI): domain Bacteria; kingdom Pseudomonadati; phylum Pseudomonadota; class Gammaproteobacteria; order Pseudomonadales; family Pseudomonadaceae; genus Pseudomonas; species Pseudomonas sp. P1_A1. Next base: position 96,987 of record NZ_JBFTZE010000023.1, read on the forward strand.
GATGTCGACCAGCAACAGATCCGGCTGACAGCGCCCGACCATCGCAATGGCATCGGCGCCATTCTCGGCTTCGCCCACCACTTCCAGCGGCGCCATGACCGCCAGCAGCGATTTGATTCCATCGCGGACCAGGGAGTGATCGTCGACCAGGGCGACGCGGATCGGGTAGGGCAAGTTCATCGCAGGCATTCACTCTAATTGTTATGGGTTGAGTCAGCGTTCTGTACCGGGTGGCTTCATCGGCAGCAGCACGTCCAGCTCACTTCTTCCCGGCATCGAGGTCAGGTCGAATCGACCGCCAAAATGCTCGACTCGCTCACGGATATTGCGCAGGCCAATGCCGGCCTGGCGACGCTCGACCTGGGCGACATTGAAACCTCTGCCGTCATCGATCACCGTCAACCGTACGGACTTTTCGCAGCCGTGCAGGGTAATGATGACGTGTTTTGCCTGGGCGTGGCGTTCGATGTTGGTCAGGCCTTCTTGCACAATGCGAAACAGCGAGGCGGCGGCGCCATCGGCCAGGTGACAGTCGAATTCGTTATCGTTGAAGGTTACAACAAGACCGCTGCGTTGCTCGAACTCGGCGGCGAGTTGACCGATTGCCGCCGGCAGGCCGAGGGTGTCGAGCAACGATGAGCGCAGGTCGTGGGAGAGGCTGCGAACCTCGCCGATCGCTTCCCCCAGGCGCTCGGTGGCGTCTCTTAAAATGCTCAAGCCTTTGTCCTGACCGTTCTCCAGCACATGGCTGGCCAGTTCGAACTGAAACTTGATAGAGACCAGCAGCTGGCTGATGCCGTCGTGCAGCTCTCGGGAAACCCGCGAACGCTCTTCCTCCTGCAAGCTGACGATGCGTTGGGTCAGGCGCTGCAGCTTTTTGTCGGCCAGGCGATGTTCGCTGACGTTCAGCGTCATGCCGCTGGCGAACACAAACAGCACTGCCACAAGCGCTACTGCGGCAATCGCTAACATGGTTGTGCGGATGCCCTGAGCCACCTCGGCACGCGCTTGCTGGGTGGCGCGTTCAACGTCTTCAAGGTAGATGCCGGTGCCGAGCATCCAGCCCCAACGATCGAGCATCACTACGTAGGCGAGCTTGTCGGTCACTTGGCCGGAAGAGGGTTTGTTCCAGGCGTAACGTTGAAAGCCTTCGCCGGATGCCGCGCTTTTGAGCAACGCCTGGATTACGGGCAGGCCGTGAGGGTCTTTCATGTCCCACAGGTATTGGCCCACCAGCTCCGACTGGCGTGCATGCATCAGGCTGCGGCCCTCGCGGTCGTAGACGAAGAAGTAGCCGTTGATGCCAAAGCTGAGCTTGCGCAGTTCTTCCAGCACTTGTTGCTGTGCGTGTTCGTCACCACGGCCGTTGTCGTACAGCGGCGCGATCAGGCTTTGCGCCATTTCAACGTAGTTTTTCAGCTCTGCGCGCTTGCTGGCCAGAATGCTGTCTTCGATCAGTTGCGCCTGTTGATCGCCCAGTTGGCGGTTCAGGGAAATCACCAGCGCACAGATGACCGCGATCGCCAACACCAGCGGCAGAATGCCGAGCGCGACGATTTTGTGTTTGAGCTGCATTTCTACTCCTGGCCAGACCGAGGGAGGGCGAAGGCCCGGCATCATATGCCAAAGATACGCGCCTCCAGTAGCGGTGCTGGACAGAATGACAAACCGTCTACGTAGAACTACGTAGACGCCACGTACGTAGTAACGCGGATTTATTTGTCGACAGCATGGGTGGATATTGGGCCCGCTCCGCAAAGCGGACACAATTATAATAATTACCGCCGCAGTCACTGACTGTCGGCAGGAGACACGCTATGCCCCGTCTGGCTAAACACCTCGCCTGGTTTGCCGTGGCTGTCTTGGGAGCGTTTGCGCTAAGTGTCGTGGCCCTGCGCCGCGGCGAAGCCATCAACGCCCTCTGGATCGTAGTCGCAGCCGTCGCTATCTACCTCGTCGCATACCGCTATTACAGCCTGTTCATCGCCACCAAGGTGATGCAACTCGACCCCAATCGAGCCACTCCCGCCGTACTCAATAATGATGGTCTGGACTACGTGCCGACCAATAAACACGTACTCTTTGGTCACCACTTCGCAGCCATTGCCGGCGCGGGGCCGCTGGTCGGTCCGGTGCTGGCGGCGCAGATGGGCTACCTGCCCGGTACGCTGTGGCTGATTGCCGGCGTGGTGCTGGCCGGTGCGGTTCAGGACTTCATGGTCCTGTTCATGTCCACCCGCCGCAACGGCCGTTCCCTGGGCG
>NZ_JBFTZE010000024.1:0-92520 GCF_056406935.1 Pseudomonas sp. P1_A1
CTTTTGATCTTAAAAATCAAGATCAAAAGATCGCAGCCTTCGGCAGCTCCTACGCACAACAGCGAAAAAGAATGTTAGCTTGCTTGGCAATCTCCACGCCCGACGAGCCCCTCTCCAATGAAAAAAACCGTCCTCGCCTTCAGCCGCATCACCCCACCCATGATCGAACGCCTGCAACAAGACTTCGATGTGATCGTGCCGAACCCGAAAAACGGCGACATCAACGCCCAATTCAACGAAGCCCTGCCCCACGCCCACGGCCTGATCGGCGTTGGCCGCAAACTCGGTCGCGCGCAGCTGGAAAACGCCAGCAAACTGGAAGTGGTCTCCAGCGTCTCGGTGGGCTACGACAACTACGACCTCGCCTACCTCAACGAACGCGGGATCATGCTCACCAACACCCCCGACGTACTCACCGAAAGCACCGCCGACCTGGCCTTCGCCTTGCTCATGAGCAGCGCCCGCCGCGTTGCCGAGCTGGACGCCTGGACCAAGGCTGGCCAATGGCAAGCCACCGTCGGTGCACCGTTGTTCGGTAGCGATGTGCATGGCAAAACCTTAGGCATCGTCGGCATGGGCAACATCGGCGCCGCCATCGCCCGTCGTGGTCGACTGGGCTTCAACATGCCGATCATCTACAGCGGCAACAGCCGCAAGACTGCACTGGAGCAGGAGCTCGGTGCGCAGTTCCGCAGCCTGGATCAACTGCTGGCCGAAGCCGATTTCGTCTGCCTGGTGGTGCCGCTCAGCGAAAAGACCAGGCACCTGATCAGCCACCGCGAACTGGCACTGATGAAACCGAGCGCCATTCTGGTGAACATCGCCCGTGGCCCGGTGGTGGACGAACCGGCGCTGGTCGAAGCGCTGCAAAACAACCGGATTCGTGGCGCCGGGCTGGACGTTTACGAGAAAGAACCACTGGCTGAATCACCGCTGTTCCACCTGAAAAACGCCGTGACCTTGCCACACATCGGCTCCGCCACGCATGAAACCCGTGAAGCCATGGCCAACCGTGCACTGGCTAACTTGCGCAGTGCCTTGTTGGGTGAACGACCGCAGGATCTGGTGAACCCACAAGTGTGGAAAGGCTGATCAAAACGGGCAGGTGTTTTAAACGCCTGCCCTTTCGATACATAACTTGCAATTCAGTCTGCCGCCGAAAAACAGATACACACTATACACTCTCCACTACTTAGCTGCTTACGGAGCCTACTTATGGAGAACCCTTATGTTGAAACACCTGACAACCGACCAGATCATCAGATACAGCAAAGTAACACTGATGGCGTATATCAGTTTTTTTGGCCTGCTGGTGATGTATAGCAACTTCACTGACTACGCAACAAACTACGAATATGTCGCCCACGTCCTGAGCATGGACACGACCGAAAACAACGAAAGAACCAGCTATCGGGCCATCACCTCCCCCTTACTTCACCACCGTATCTACTGGCTCATCATTACCCTCGAAGTGACGTATACCGTTTATTGCCTAATGGGTACATATCAGCTTTTTCGGAATGTTGACGCTTCAGCCAAAAAGTTTCACGAGGCTAAAAAATTCTCCATTATCGGCTTATTGATCGGTTTGTTTATTTATTACGTCTGTCTGCAAGTCGTCGGTGTCGAGTGGTTCAATATGGACAAATCACAAACATGGAACGCCAAAGACTGGGCTCGGCATATTGTTGACTTTATGTTGCCACTATTAATGTATGTGGCGCTGAAGATCGAGCGCTGAGGCAGCCCGTGCTCGACCATTATTCAGCTCAAGCCAACTTACCGTTCCCCTGCGCCATCGGTGCCCTGGGCTTACGAAACACCAGCACATTGCCCAACATCACCAGCACCAACCCCAGCAATGCCGGCGCCGTCCATTGATAGCCCTCGGCAAACGCCGACACATTCAGCGCCACCACCGGGAACAACACCGTGCAATACGCCGCCCGCTCCGGCCCCATGCGGCCCACCAGCGTCAGGTAGGCGGTGAAGCCAATCACCGAGCCCGGTATCACCAGGTACAGCAACGAGCCGATGTAACGGGCGTTCCATTCCATGTCGAAGGGGATGCCTTTGACCAGGCACCACACCGACAACATCGCCGCGCCATAAGCCATGCCCCAGGCATTAGTGGTCAGGGGTTTCAGGCCGGCCCTCTGCTGCAGACTCGACAGCATGTTGCCCGCCGAGAAGCACAAGGTTCCGAGCAGCGCCAGGGCCAAGCCGAGCAAGGTTTCCGGGCTGGCGGTATGACCGGCAAGCTCCGGCCAGAACAACAAGCCAAGACCAAGCAAGCCCAACGCGCCGCCCATCAGCACGTTGCGGGCGATTTTCTGGCCGAAGAACACCCGCGCATTGAAGGCGTTCCACAACGTGGCGGTGGAAAACACCACCGCGACCAAACCGCTGGGGATCCACTGGCTGGCGGTGAGGAAGCACATGAAATTGATACAGAACAGGCACAGCCCCTGCGCCAGGCAAATCAGATGCCCGCGACGGTTCATCACTTGCAGGCGCCGGCTAAGCAACAACATCACGAACAGCACCAGCGCGGCGAGGCCGAAGCGATAGACGATCGACACCGGAATCGCCACCACGCCCAATTGCCATTTCAAGGCAATCCAGGTGGTGCCCCAGATCAACACGGTCAGCAGGTATAACGAGAGGTTCATGGTGAAGACTCCTGAATAGGCCTTCAGTGTCCGGCGCGACACCCTTTTGCACTTGCATAAACTTGCGCTTTTATCGGCCGGCGGGCTGGCAGGCCAGCGTCTACGGAGTAGGATGCAAGGCGTTGGAGAGAACCGATCATGGCCGCACTGGAAACGTTGCAAGTCTTCCAAGCCCTCAACCGCTCGCCCAATGCTCGCCTGGAGCACAGCGCCGAGCTCGGTGACGGCATGGCTGCGGCTTTGTGGAACAACCACCACGATGCCCAGGATTACGAGGCGCCGAGCCATCACACTTTGTCGTGCTACATCGCCGGCGGTACCGGCACCTTTCGTCGCGACCAGCCCGGCACCAAGGGCGGCCCGGACAAGCTGTGCATTCTGCCGGCCGACCACCAGTCAGGTTGGGTGATCAACGGCGACATTCGCCTGGCCCACCTGTATTTCAGCCCCGAACAATTTGCCCTTGGCTGCGTCACGCTGCTGGATCGCGAGCCGCGGGAATTGCAGTTGCGCGAGCGCACGTTCCTCGAAGATCCCCGGCAGGCCCGGCGTTTTCGGCAGTTGATCGCGCTCAACTGGGACGAACCGGGCGAACGCCTGCTCACCAGCAGCCTGGCCCACGAGATGCTCAGCCATGCCTTGCTCAGCCAGGTTGGTGTGCGTCAGGGCTTGCGCCTCAAGGGTGGATTGGCGGCGCATCAGCGGCGGCAGTTGGTGGAGTTCATCGACAGTCAGTTGGCGGAGGCGATCAGCCTTGGGCAATTGGCGAGCTTGTGCGCGCTGTCGGAATATCATTTTGCGCGGATGTTTCGCGTGAGCTTCGGCTTACCGCCGCATCAGTATGTGTTGGCGCGGCGTCTGAGCCGCGCGCGGGAGTTGTTGCGCGCATCGTCGCAGCCGTTGGGGGAGATTGCGCTGGCGTGCGGGTTTGCCAGTGCGAGCCATTTCACCAACCGGTTTCGCCAGGCGTTGGGTGGCACGCCTGGGGAGTATCGGCAGGCGTTTTTACGCTAGAACAAAGAGTAAAAGATCACAGCCTTCGGCAGCTCTCGCGCCAGAAACAAAACGGGCCTGCAATCGCAGGCCCGTTTTAATCAGGAAGGTAAAAGGTGAATCAGGCCTCAGCCATTGAGCGCAGCCTGTTCGTTCTCGAGAAACTCATCCTCAAGCAGCGCATCGGCATGAGCGCCCCTATCGAACGGCACCACAGCGGCGCGTGGTTTGCCGCGTAATTTGCCAAACATATGCTCCAGCGCATGTTCAAGTTTTTCGGCTGCCCCGTCGATCGCCAGTTCCAGGGAGGCGGCTTTATGGGTCACGGAAATCGGTTGGTGGCCTTTTGGCCGCGCTTCCAGCTGGCAGCGCATGTCATGGGGACCAGGCTTATCGCCGTTCTCGTCCCGCAGATGGACCTCGACGCGGGTCAGGTCCTCTTCATAACGTTCGAGCGTGCTCTCAATGGTAGTACGTACCCACTCCTCCAGTCGTTTACTGCTTTGAATATGGTTATCGCTATTGACTTGGATTTGCATAGTTCTTCCCTTATTTCAGCTAGCTCGCAAGAGGCGCATCGGCTGGCCCTTGGGCGTCATCACCGCAACCTCTTGGTTACACAATCGGTGTGTGCGCGGAACATTTCAACCCCTAAAAAAAGATAAATATTCATACGCAAAAAAAGCCGGACAACGAGCAAAAGCGCTGTTAATGTCGGGAGTTGGGTCGGCCCTGTCTTCAGTCACAAATGGTCACATCTGCCGCGCCCCCCAGCGGATGCAGGTCACGAAAAATCCCCGCCTCTTCCACCAGCCAGTCATGCACCGCGCGCACGTTCGGATGGCTCAGCGCACCCGGCGCGTAGAGCAGCACGTAGCGCTTGTGATTAGGCACCGCCAGGCCAAACGGCACGATCAGCGTGCCCCGTTCCAGCTCATCGTTAAGCAGCGTTCGCCGCGCAATCGCCACGCCCATCCCGGCAATTGCCGCTTCGATGGTCAGGTGGTTGCGATTGAAGGTATGCCCGCGCCGCACGTCCGCGCCTTCGAAACCGATGGCATTGAGGTAAAACTCCCATTCCGCGTATTCGTAACTGCCGCGCCAGGCGGTGATGTCGTGCAACAACGGAAAGTGCATCAAGTCTGCCGGACCGTGCAGCGGCGGACGCCCTCGCAACAGGCTCGGGGCGCACACCGGAAATATCTGCTCGTCGAGCAAGGCTGTGGATAACAATCCGGGATAGCTGCCGTCATTCAGATCGATCGCCAGGTCGAAATCTCCCTCGTGCAACGGCACGCTGCTGTCCTCCGCCACCAGGCGCAATTGAATGTCCGGAAAGCGCTGCTGCAAACGCGGCAAACGCGGGGTCAGCCATTTGCTCAGGAACGAGGGAATCGAACGCACCCGCAAAATCCCGCTGATCATTCCCGCATCCAGTCGTCGCAATTCTGCGTCGATGCTGCCGTAAGCCTCGTTGACCGTAATGGCCAGGCGCTGGCCTTGCGCACTCAATTCCACGCCACGGGCGCGACGGTGGAACAGGCGAAAACCCAGCCGCTCTTCCAGTTGCCGAATTTGCTGACTGACCGCACCCGGCGTGATGTGCAGTTCTTCGGCACAACGGGTGAACGACAGGTGCCGCGCGGCACAGGAAAACACGTGCAGCCAGACGTAAGTCTGGGCGTGCAATTGACGACTCATCGTTTAGTCCTGCTAAAGGCTGTCTTAGGAAGTTTCGTTGGTCACGTAGGACCGAGGTAGGCAGTATCGCCGACATTGCGCTTGGCCTACAAAAATGGCGGCGATTTCTCTTCCATTGCTTGTATAGGCTTTAGCATGGCTATCAGTGTTTTCGATCTCTTCAAAGTCGGCATCGGTCCGTCCAGTTCCCACACCGTCGGCCCGATGCGCGCTGCAGCGACCTTTGCCCAAGCACTGATTGACCAGCATTTACTGGCCGCCGTCCGTCGGGTCGAAATCCGCCTTTACGGTTCGCTTTCAGCCACCGGCGTCGGCCATGCCACCGACCGCGCCTGTGTCATGGGCCTGATGGGCGAATGGCCGGATAGCATCGACCCGACCACCATCGATTCGCGCATCCTGCACCTGCGGGAAACCGGCAAGCTGTCCCTGGCCGGCAAAGCGACCATCGCCTTCAACTGGCAGCACGATCTTCTGCTGCTCGACGAGAGCCTGCCCTACCACCCTAACGCCATGTCCCTGACAGCCTTCGGCGAAACCGGTGAGCTGTTCGAGCAGACGTACTACTCGGTGGGTGGAGGTTTCATCATCGACGCGGCCGAAGCCGAGTCGGGCATTGCGCCGGCCAGCGACGTCGTGCTGCCGTACGATTTCTCCAGCGCCGCCAAATTGCTCAAGCTCTGCAAACAGCGCGGTCTACGGGTGTCCGAATTGATGATGGCCAATGAATTGGCCTGGCGCAGCGAAGCCGAAGTCCGTCAGGGCCTGTTGCACATCTGGTCGGTGATGCGCGAGTGCGTCGAGCAGGGCTTGCGTCACGAAGGCATCCTTCCCGGCGGTCTGAATGTTCCGCGCCGCGCGGCGAAATTGCATCGCAGCCTGTTGGAAATCGGCAAACCGAACGTCATCAGCTCCACCCTGTCGGCCATGGAGTGGGTGAACCTGTTCGCCCTCGCCGTGAACGAAGAAAACGCCGCGGGCGGACGGATGGTCACCGCACCTACAAACGGGGCGGCGGGGATCATTCCGGCCGTGCTGCACTACTACATGAAATTCAACCCGGACGCGTCGGACGATGACGTCGTGGCGTTCTTTTTGGGCGCGGCCGCCGTCGGCATTCTCTGTAAGAAAAACGCCTCGATCTCTGGCGCCGAAGTCGGCTGCCAGGGCGAGGTCGGCTCCGCCTGTGCCATGGCCGCCGCCGGCTTGGCCGACGTGCTCGGTGCCACCCCGGAACAACTGGAAAACGCCGCTGAAATTGGCCTGGAACACAACCTCGGCCTGACCTGCGACCCGGTCGGCGGTCTGGTGCAAGTGCCGTGCATCGAGCGCAACGCGATTGCCGCGGTGAAGGCGATCAACGCCACGCAAATGGCCCTGCGCGGCGACGGCAAACACTTCATTTCCCTGGACCGGGTGATCCGCACCATGCGCGATACCGGCGCCGACATGCACGACAAATACAAAGAAACTTCACGGGGCGGCCTGGCGGTTAGCTGGGTGGAGTGCTGAGGAGCATTTCCTGACCGTCCCGGCAGGCCGTTTGAAACGTAGCGAGCGAAGACAAGACAAGGCAAAAACAGGCGAGGAAGCGGAGTTTACTGGCTGTAAATGAGCATTCCGAGCCTGTTTTTAACGCAGGATTGTCGAGCGCAGTAGTTTCAAACGGTCTGCCCGCCGTGAGCCCGAGTAAAAACAATAACGAGGCGATACCGATGACCGAAACACGCACATCTGCTGCCGATAATCCCGCTGTAGACCTCACACGCAGTAGCGAAATAACCCACAAAGGCTGGAGTAAACACGATACCACCTGGATGCTTGGCCTCTATGGCACAGCGATTGGCGCCGGCACGCTGTTTTTGCCGATCAACGCCGGCGTGGGTGGTTTCTGGCCGCTGCTGATCCTGGCAGTGCTGGCGTTTCCGATGACATTCTTTGCACACCGCGGCCTGACTCGTTTCGTGCTGTCCGGTCGTTCCGGGGACATCACTGAAGTGGTGGAAGAACACTTCGGCATCGGTGCCGGCAAGCTGATCACGCTGCTGTATTTCTTCGCGATTTTCCCGATTCTGCTGGTGTACAGCGTAGCGCTGACCAATACCCTGAGCAGCCTCATGGAGCACCAGTTGCACATGACGCCACCGCCTCGGGCGATCCTGTCACTGGGGCTGATTCTCGGCCTGATGGCCATCGTCCGTTGTGGTCAGGGCGTCATCGTCAAATGCATGAGTGTGCTGGTTTACCCGTTCGTCGCGGCATTGCTGCTGCTGGGCATCAGCCTGATCCCGAACTGGAACGGCGCGTTCTTCGCCACCGCCAGTGAAGGCATGCCGCTGCCGCTGTTCTTCAAGACCTTGTGGCTGGCGATCCCGGTGATGGTGTTCTCGTTCAACCATTCGCCGATCATTTCGGCCTTCGCCGTCGATCAGAAGCAGCGTTACGGCAAGCAAGCCGAACGCAAAAGCAGCGGCATTCTGGCGATCGCTCACGCCATGATGGTCGTCACGGTGATGTTCTTTTGCTTCAGCTGCGTGCTGGCGTTGTCCCCGGCTGATTTGGCCGCGGCGAAGGCGCAGAACATTTCGATCCTGTCGTACCTGGCCAACCACTTCCAGACACCGGTCATCGCTTACGCCGCGCCGCTGATTGCACTGGTGGCAATTACCAAATCCTTCCTGGGCCATTACATCGGCGCCAGCGAAGGCTTTCAGGGCCTGATCGTGAAAAGCCTGCGTGGCCGTGGTCGAGTCGTCTCTGCCGGCTGGCTGAACCGCCTCACTGCACTGTTCATGATCCTCAGTTGCTGGGCCGTGGCGACCTTCAACCCGAGCATCCTGGGCATGATCGAAACCCTCGGCGGGCCGATCATCGCCTGCCTGTTGTTCCTGATGCCGATGTACGCCATCCGCCGTGTGCCGGCCTTGCGCCAGTACTCGGGCCAGGCCTCGAACGTGTTCGTGGTGTTGGTCGGTCTGATTGCACTGTCTGCGATCATCTATTCATTTATGCCCTGAAACGGGCAGGCAAAAAGAAGGCGGGGCAGAGTGCCCGCCGTTTTTTTGCCGTAAACATTGTCCGACAGTTTTTCCGGCATGCCCCTTGCTATCTCCCTTGTGCGGCACGGAAGAAAGCGCATGAACATGGAAGGCCGGTGGTCTGGTATTGCGAACTAATCCCGATCATGGCCGTCAACAACTGCACGTTCAATCAGGCGGTGACGCATTATGGACAACCCTTTTCAGCTCATTACCGATGCTTTTGCAGCGGATTATCAAATCAACCTGAGCATCCAGGGCCTGGACGGCAGCATCATGCTGACCCTCTCCAACGCTGGCCGCGTGGTGGCCAAACGGATGATCAGCGCCGAACAACGCAATGACCCCAAGCGCCTCAAACGCCTGGTACAAAGCATTCAGTTCGGCATCGCCATCGAACAGGGTGAATGTGCCGTGGCCATCCTCGAAGCCATGACCGACGGCGACAACCGTAAGCTGCCGCCGCCACAGGCCAAAGCCCGGCCCCGACCTGAAATCGGGTTTTAAAGCTCGCCCTTCTCCACTTCGGGATGCTCACCGGAACCCGCACCGATCTTGCGCTGCGGGTGTTCGATCTTCACCGAAGGAAATTGCGACGAGGCATAACGCACCACCAGAATCGAAAACGCCAGCAGCAGGATCCCGCCGCACAGGTAGATGATCCCCAGGTCCGGCGGATTGTGGTGCGAGACGTTGGAGATCAGCAGCCGTGTCAGCGCGGTGATCGCCACGTAGATCAGGAACCGCACCGGCATGTGGTTGGTCTTGAAGTAAATCCCGACCATCGCCCCCAGTTCCAGGTAGATGAACAGCAACAGGATGTCATCGATCTTGATGTGCCCCTGTTCCAGCATCCCGATGAACTCCATGACCGCCGCCCAGGCAGTCACCGCACCGATGGCGAACAGCGCCAGGTAGTGGAAGGTCTCGACGAACAGGTTGCCCAGGGACTCCGCCAGTTGGTGCACGTTCTGCCGCAGGTTCTCGGCCCAGTTGATTTTCACGATGATTGTTCCTTAGCTCGGTTCGAGCGGATGATGCGGGTTGGACGTGACGGTTGTTCTGCATGCAGAAAAAAGGCCAGGGGTTACCTGCCACATGATGGCGAGGTGCTTTAAAACACGCTCCGTGGCGTTTGGTCGCAGGTCAACACCAAACCTGTAGCCGCGAATGGAGCGCCACCGTTCACCTGACAAACCCCGAATCCGGTCTACATTAAAAAGCCACTACCCAAAGCTCAGGGATTCGCTTATCCTTTTCGCTGTATATAGATACAGTAGTCGCAAAGACAACTAAATGTGAAGGCATGTGAGGTGGTGAATGGCCGTCGAAGTGGTATACCGCAGCAGCCGAGATCTGGAGCGCTTGTTCATGGATAAAGCCGAAGCTGACCGTCATGACAAAATGCTCGAACTGGCCGAATTGCTGGCTGAAGTGTTGCAAAAAGCCGTTCCGTCCCTGACCGAACAGCAAGTGGAAGAAGCCGGGATCTATATGGCGAAGAACCGCGATGTGTTCGCCAAGGCGTTCAAGAGCCAGCCGGACGCACTGTCCGAATTGCTCAACGTGCCGGCTGAAGTCGCTAAACCTGTTGAAGTGGCTGCACCTGTTGAAGTGGAGCAAGCTGAGCCGATCAAGCCAGCCAAAGCCGCCAAGACGCCGAAGTAAGCAATGCCCGAATTGAATAGGCCCTGAGTCCAATGGCTCAGGGCCTTTTTCATGCCCGCAAAAATCAGGCGTCAGGTTGCTCCAGCGCTTCGACCAACGCCTTGAAGAACCGCGCCGCCTCGCCGCCGGTGACCACGCGGTGATCGAAGGTCAGGGACAGCGGCAGGATCGGATGCACCGCCACCGCGCCTTCGACCGCCACCGGTTCATCGCGGATCGCCCCGGCGGCGAGAATCGCCACTTGCGGCGGCACCACCACCGGGTTGGCGTAGCGACCGAACAAGGTGCCGAAATTCGACAGGGTCAGGGTCGCGCCCATCATCTCCTTGGGCGGAATCGAGCGCGCCTGCACATCGGCGCGCAGGCGCATCACACCTTCTTTCAAATCCGCCGACGTGCGATTGCCGACATCGCGCAACACCGGCACGAACAAACCGTCCGGTGTATCCACGGCAATGCCCAAGTCGAGCCGATCGTGTTGTTTGAGCGCCAGGGTTTTGCCATCGAAAGCGCTATTGAGCACCGGCTCCACGCCACAGGCGGCCGCCATGGCCTTGGCCAGACGAATCAGCGGCTCCCGTGCCTGCCCCCAACGATGCAGGTCGGCGTCACCGAAAATCGTCACCGGCACCACTTCGGCATGGGACCTGGCCATGTTCAGTGCCATGCTGCGTCGTACACCGCGCAGCTTTTCACCGCCGAAGCGTTCACGTTCCGTCTGGGCCGCATTTTCCACATCGCTGCGGGTGATCAAGCCGTCCTGGCCGGAGCCGACCAAGGCGCTCAGCTCAACGCCAAGCTGCCGAGCCAATTGCCGCACCGCCGGTGTGGCACGGTTCGCCAGGTGTTCGCGGGTCGAAGGCGCGGCGCCGATGAAAAAGGCATCCTCCTGATTCGTGCCGCCGCCCTCAAGCCGTCCGACCACAGTGCCGGCATCCGCTTCGCCCTCGTAACCGAGCAGCGGTTCTCCGACGTGCAGAATGTCGCCCTCGCCGCCGAAGGTTTTCGCCACCACGCCATCGTAAGGCGCGGGAATGTCCACCAGCGCTTTGGCGGTTTCCACCGACACCAGCAGTTGATCGGCCTTCACGGCATCGCCGACCTTGACATGCCAGCGGACGATTTCCGCCTCCTGCAAGCCTTCGCCCAGATCCGGCAGTTTGAAATATTTCATCGCAACCTCCTTGGCCTCTGGTGTCTGTTCAGGGGCTTCTTCAGGCGTGGCGCAGCACGGTGTCGCAGGCGTGCAGAATGTCTTCGACGCCGGGCATGTACAGCGATTCCAGTCGATACAGTGGCGGCGGGATGTCCGGCGCGGTGACTCGCTGGATCGGTGCCTGCAACTCCAGCAACACCCGTTCGTAGAGACTGGCGGCGATTTCCGCGCCGACCCCGCAAGAGCGCGGCGCCTCATGCACGATCACGCAGCGACCGGTCTTGCGCACCGAGGCCTCCATCGTGTCCAGGTCCAGCGGTTTGATGCTGGCGACATCGATCACTTCCGCCGAGATGCCCTGCTCGGCCAACGCTGTGGCAGCTTGCAGGGTTTCCATCACACTGGCGCCCCAACTGATCAAGGTGATGTCGCTGCCTTCGCGCAGGGTGAAACAGCTGTCCAGCGGCAAGCGTTTACCGTCATCCAACAACGCTTGCGGGTTCATGCGATAGAGTCGGGTCGGTTCGAGAAAGATCACCGGGTCCGGGTCGTCGATGGCCGCGAGCAACAAACCATAGGCCCGGGCCGGCGAGGACGGGATCACCACCCGCAACCCCGGAATGTGCGCGAACAGTGCTTCGGTACTTTCGCTGTGATGTTCCGGCGCACGAATCCCGGCGCCCATCGGCGAGCGCAGCACCATCGGGCAAGTGAGCCTCCCGCGCGTGCGATTGCGCATGCGACTGGCGTGGGACACCAGGTGCTCCATGGTGGCGTAGATAAACCCCATGAACTGGATTTCCACCACCGGTTTCAAGCCTTGCGCCGCCATGCCCACTGCCAGCCCGCTGATCATGGTTTCGGCCAGCGGCGAATCGATTACCCGCTTGAAACCAAAGCTGTCGCGCAGGCCCAGCGTGGCGCGAAACACACCGCCGTTCACCCCGACGTCTTCCCCCAGGACGATAACGTTTTCGTCTTCGCGCATGGCCCGATGCAACGCCAGATTCACCGCCTCCAGCAGCGTTACCTTACCGTTACTCATGGCCCGAACCTCCCGTCCGGCGCGCCACTCGTTCGAGGAAGTCTTCACGCTGGTCGGCCAGGGCCGGCGGCCACTGGGCGTAGACATGATCGATCACCGATGCCGGCGCCTGCAGGCCCGCCGCTTCGAAGTTATCCACAGCAACCTGCACCAACCCTTGGCATTCGCTGATCAGCGCCTGCTCGCGGCTTTCATCCCACACGCCCTGCCCGGCCATGAAACGCTGCAGGCGTTTGATCGGTTCTTCGAGCCAGGCCTGCTTGACCTCGTCCGCCGAGCGGTAGCGCGTGGCATCATCGGCAGTGGTGTGATCGCCGAGGCGATAGCTCAAGCATTCAAGCAACACCGGGCCTTTGCCGTGGCGTGCCCGTTCGAGGGCCGCTTGCACGCGGTCATACACGGCGAGTATGTCGTTGCCGTCGACCTGCTCGCCGTGAAACCCGGCGCCAATGGCTTTCTGCGCCAACGTGGGAGCGCCGCACTGAATGCGCCGCGGTACCGAGATCGCCCATTGGTTGTTGTTGACTATAAACACCACCGGCAACTGCCAGGCGCCAGCGACATTGAGGGCCTCGAGAAAATCACCTTTGCTGGTGCCGCCATCGCCGCAGGTGGTGACGGCGACCCGATGCTCGCCACGGATCTTGAATGCGCTGGCAACGCCGCAGGCATGCAGCGCCTGGGTGGCGATCGGCACACATATCGGGAAATCCTGAGCCACCGCCGGGTCGACAAAGTCGCTGCCACGCTCATCGCCGCCCCAATACAACAGGATTTCTTCCATGCGCACGCCACGCATCAGCTGCACGGCGGTGTCGCGGTAATACGGAATCAGCACGTCTTCGGCGTGCATCAGGCTGCCAACTGCGACGCCAATGGCTTCCTGGCCCAAAGTCGGCGCGTAGGTGCCGATGCGCCCGGTGCGTTGCAGGGCGACCGCTTTCTGGTCGAAAAGGCGGGTCAGGACCATCTGCCGATACAGGCGCGTCAACAGATTGAAGTCGTCGGCCCAGGGAGGGAGATCGCAGAGCACCTGGCCGTCAGGGGATAAAAAACGGGTGTAGGGCAGCTCAACCTTGTGAAGCATCACAGGGCTCCTGGCACGCGGGGTCGGCGTGCGATGGTCAGGCCCGACGTTTGTGGCGCAGGGCGCGGGGAGCAAGTTGGCCGGATAGGCGCTCACTCCTTTATCGGTATCGGTTTAACTTTTCACCGGTACAGCACTTTCTCCGCCAATTCATCCGCCACCCTGGCCGGAGAACGTTTTTCCGCCTGAGCATGGGCGAAGACTTCGGTCAGCCGTGAACTGATTTTAGACAGGTGCGCGGTGATGGTCGTCAGCTCTTCCCCACGGTGTTTGAGCGACACGTAGATCAGCCCGCCGGCGTTGATCACGTAATCCGGCGCATACAGAATGCCCCGGCGTTCCAGCTGATCGGCGACTTCCAGATGGGTCAGTTGGTTGTTTGCCGAACCCGCGACCGCCGAGCAGCGCAGCTGCGTCACGCTGGTCCTGTTAAGCACACCGCCCAAGCCACAAGGCGCGAGAATGTCGCAAGGGGTGCTGAGCAGCGCTTCGTTGGCGATCGGATGAGCGCCTAACTGATCCATGGCCAGTTGCACTTTGCCTTGATCGATGTCGCTGACCAACAGCTCGGCGCCGGCAGCGTGCAACTGTTCGGCCAAGGCATAACCGACATTGCCCAGGCCTTGAATGGCAATGCGCAGCCCTTCCAGATTATCGCTGCCCAAACGGGCCATGGCGGTGCTGCGAATGCCGGCGAATACGCCCATTGCGGCATGCGGTGCTGGGTCACCCGCAGCGGTGGTGCTGGTGACGAATTGCGTATGTTGGGCGATGCAGTCCATGTCCGCCACCGAGGTGCCGGCGTCGATGGCGGTGATGTAGCGACCGTCGAGCTGATTGATCCAGCGCCCGAACGCTTCGAACACAGCGGCGCGGTTTTCCACATGGGCCGGGCGAATAATCACCGCAACGCCACCGCCCTGAGCCAGGCCAGCCAGGGCCGCCTTGTAACTCATGCCTTGGGCCAGGCGCACAGCGTCCTCGATCGCGGATTCATCGCTGGGGTAGGCAAGGTAACGACACCCGCCCAAGGCAGGTCCCAGGCGGCTGTTATGGATGGCAATCACCGCCTTCAACCCGGTGACCGGATCGACGCTCAGGTGCAGCGATTCAAGGCGAGTGCTTTGCATGAGAGCGAACATCGTAGGGCTCCCGAATCACTTCTTGTAGTCGCCAGTATAGGCTTGCGCACAAAAATTGCAGAAGCGCGCCGGAATAAGCGGCACCGCTTTAGAGGCTTTTGGACATAACCTGTTACCGCCTGTGTTCAGCACTGGACGAAAGCCTGCGACGGGGCTAAAACGAGGCATTCACCGGAGATTTTGATGACCCCGCGCCAACGCTTTTTCGACTGTCTGCAACGATCACCGCCCGCGCCGTTCGAGGCGGCGTTGTGGATCGCCGCCGAACACGATAAAGAGCTGAATCCCGAAACGGTGCTGGCGGACTTCAAGGACCTGCAACAGCGGGTCAGCTACGGATTACCGATGCTGCCGGTAAATGAGTTGGCGCAACCGTTGTTGCGGCGGATGAATGACCTGGGGTTCGCCCAAGACGACTTCACGCCCTTGCGCCCGCAAGTGGCATTGCTCCATAAAGTGCTGGAACGCCGGCGCGGCCAGCCGCTGGCGCTGGGCCTGATTGCCCTGGAGCTGGCCAGAAAGCTGGAGATTCCCATGGTCGGGGTCAACTTCCCCGGGCATTTCCTGCTGCGGGTGCAAGGCGCCGATCACCTGCTCGACCCGTGCGGCGGGCGCCGGCTGTACCCCAACGATTGCCGTGAACTGCTGCAACGCCAGTACGGCCCGAACATGCAGCTCAGCGCCGAGCATTTGCAGACCGCCGAACCTGCGCAGATGCTGCAACGGCTGTCACGCAACCTGCGTCAGTTGTACCTCACGAACGACGACTACATCGACGCCCTGATCGACGCCGAGCGCGTGCTGGAGCTGGGCAACGCCAACGCCTCCGACTACCTGGCCCGGGCCAGCCTCTATCAACGGCTGGATTGCCCGAATGCCGAGCGTTTTGACCTGGAACACGCGCTGCTGCTCTGTGACGACCCGATTCAGCAGATTCGCCTGACCGAGCGGCTGGGGCACCTTCCGCCCAACGCCATCATCCATTGATCGCCCCCACATTGGGTCGATGTGAAGCCCATTAAGGGGTGTCGGGCTGGTTCGCCGGATGGGCCAGGAAGAAGGCTGGATGTGTCGCCGCAAGCGCCGCCACTCGCCGAATTCGCGGGTAGGCCTCAAGGGAAATATTGAAGCGCTCGGCCGCATACAACTGCGGGATCAAATAGACGTCCGCCAGCCCCGGTTGCTCGCCAAAGCAGTAACCGCTATCACCGATCAACTGCTCCACCGTCGCCAACCCTTGGCTGATCCAGTGACCGATCCACTCCACCACTTGCGGCTCATCGTGCCCCAACTGCCGCAGTTTATTCAGCACGCTGACGTTGTGCAGCGGGTGAACGTCGCAGCCGATCACCGCCGCCACGCCACGCTCGTGGGCGCGGGCGGCGAGGTCTTTGGACAGCAGCGGCACCTGTGGATAACGTTCCTCCAGGTACTCGATGATCGCCGGTGACTGAATCAGCAATTCGCCTTCGTCGGTGCGCAAGGCCGGCACCCGGCCTTGCGGGTTGATGCCCAGGTACGCCGGCTGCCGATGTTCGCCACCTTGCGGCGCGATCAGGTTGATCGGCAGCGCCTGGTAATCCAGCCCCTTCAACGCCAGTGCAATGCGCACCCGGAAAGACGAGGTCGAACGGTAGTAGGTATAGAGTTCCATGACCCGATCCTCTTAACGCGCCGGCAGCACTTTGCCACGGCATTCGCCGAAACCGATGGAGGCAAAACCTTCGCGGCTGCAACGCGCGCGCAGAATGATTTCGTCACCATCCTCGAGGAATTTACGCACCTCGCCCGAGGCCAGTTCGATCGGCTTTTTACCGCCCTCGGTGATTTCCAGCAGGCTGCCGAACTGGCCGCTTTCAGGCCCGGACAGCGTGCCCGAACCGAACAGATCGCCGGCCTGCAATTGGCAACCGTTGACGCTGTGGTGCGCCACCATCTGCGCAACAGTCCAGTACATGTGTTTTGTGTTGCTGAGGGTCAGGCGATGGGCCGGCAGATTTTGTTCGCGCATCGACTCGGTCAACAGCAGCACTTCGAGTTCGATATCGAAGGCACCGGCCGCCTGATCACGTTTGTCGAACAGGTAAGGCAGCGGCTGCGGGTCGCCTTCCGGGCGCGCCGGCTGCGCACGACGGAACGGCTCCAGCGCTTCGGCCGTCACCACCCACGGCGAAATGCTGGTGATGAAACTCTTGGACAGAAACGGCCCCAGCGGCTGGTATTCCCAAGCCTGGATGTCCCGCGCCGACCAATCGTTGAGCAGGCAGAAACCGGCAATGTGATCGGCGGCGTCACCGATGGCGATCGAGTCGCCCATGGCGTTGCCCGGGCCAATCCAGATGCCCAGTTCCAGTTCGTAATCCAGGCGTGCGCACGGGCCAAACGTCGGCTCGGTCTGGCCGGCCGGCAGGGTCTGGCCTTTCGGACGCCGCACGTCGGTGCCGGACGGGCGAATGGTCGAGGCGCGGCCGTGGTAACCGATCGGCACGTACTTGTAGTTCGGCAGCAACGGGTTATCCGGGCGGAACAGTTTGCCGACATTCTGCGCGTGCTCGATGCCGACGTAGAAGTCGGTGTAGTCGTTGATTTTCGCCGGCAGGTGCATCTGGCAATCCGCCGCCAGCGGCAGCAGTTTTGCGCCCTGGGCTTCGATCTTGCCGTGCAGGGTGCTGCCTTCCTTGAACAACTCGATCAAGCGTTCACGCAGGGCGACGCGAGCCTCGCGACCCAGCTCGAAAAATGCATTCAACTGGCCGCCACGGGTGGCTTCGACGGCGGTTCGCGCGGCACCGTCGTCGAACAGCCCGGCATCGAGTGCCGCTCCCAGATCAAAGATATGGTCGCCGATCGCCACGCCACTGCGCGGCGCTCCGCCCTTCACGCCGAACACGCCCAATGGCAGGTTTTGCAGCGGGAAATCCGCGTGGCCGTTGGCGGAGGCAACCCAGCTACGAGTAATGGAAGTCTGAGTCATGGGTTATCTCCGGGTCGGGTCGAAAGTGGCGGGCAACGAAGCCCAGCAGGCGTCGTAATCGTTTTGCAGCTGTGGGCAATCCAGGGCGAACCGGCTCGGGCGCAGCACCTGGCTGGTCTCGAACATGAAAGCCATGGTGTTGTCGATCTTAGCCGGCGCCAGTTCAGCGTTGATCGCCTTGGTGCAGGTCTCGCCATCGGGGCCGTGAGCACTCATGCAGCTGTGCAACGAGGCGCCGCCCGGCACGAAACCTTCGGCTTTGGCATCGTACTCGCCCTTGATCAGGCCCATGTATTCGTTCATCAGGTTGCGGTGGAACCACGGCGGACGGAAGGTTTTCTCGGCCACCATCCAGCGTGGCGGGAAGATCACGAAGTCGAGGTTGGCCAGGCCGTGCACGCTGGTCGGCGAGGTCAGGACGGTGAAAATCGACGGATCCGGGTGATCGAAACTCACCGTGCCAATGGTGTTGAAGCGACGCAGGTCATATTTGTACGGCACGTTATTGCCGTGCCAGGCGACCACGTTCAGCGGCGAATGATCGAGCTCGCAGCCCCACAACTGGCCGAGGAATTTCTGCACCAGGGTGGTCGGTTGCTTGAGGTTTTCGTAATGCGCCACCGGGGTCAGGAAGTCGCGAGGGTTGGCCAGGCCGTTGCTGCCGATCGGCCCCAGGTCCGGCAGGCGCAGTGGCGCGCCGTGGTTTTCGGCCACATAGCCCCGCGCTTGCGGGTCGAGCAGTTCGATGCGGAATTTCAGCCCGCGAGGCAGCACGGCGATTTCCAGCGGCTCCAGTTCCAGCACGCCCAGTTCGGTGGCGATGCGCAGGCGGCCCAGTTCCGGTACCAGCAGCAGTTCGCCGTCGGCGTTGAAGAACACCCGCTCCATGGAACGGTTGGCGCGGTAGTTGTAGATGCTGATCCCGGCCGGTTTATCCGGGCCCGAATTGGCGGCCATGCTCACCAGCCCGTCGATGAAATCGGTGGGCTCGGTCGGAATGTCCAAGGGGTTCCAGCGCAGGCGATTGGGGGTCACTTCACCCAACGGACCACCGGCCAGTTGCCGATCCAGTTTGACGAATGCCGGGTGATTGGCCGACGGCTGAATGCGGTACATCCAGGTCCGGCGTGCTTCGCTGCGGGCCATGGTGAACGCGGTACCGGAGAACAGCTCGGTGTACAGGCCGTAAGGAGCTTTTTGCGGGGAGTTCTGGCCGACAGGCAGTGCGCCGGGCAATGCTTCGCTGCTGAATTCGTTGCCAAAGCCTGACTGATAAGCCAGCGCTGGCGCCGTTGAATCGAGGTTCATGGAGCCTCCTGAACGGGAAGTTATTTTTATCGTAATTCAATTACGCATAACGTAATTTGATTGGTATTGACCGTCAAGCTATAAAGACGCCCATTCGTCCCGGGATCACACCGCCTCCATGACCAGCGAAAGCAACGGTAAACAGAAAGTCCGCTCGGCCGAGGTCGGCACCGACATCCTCAAGGCGCTCGCCGAGCTGTCGCCCTCGACCTCGTTGTCGCGCTTGGCCGAACACGTGCAGATGCCGGCGAGCAAGGTTCACCGTTATCTACAGGCGCTGATCGCCAGCGGTTTTGCCGAGCAGAACACCGCCACCAACCATTACGGCCTCGGTCGTGAAGCGCTTAGGGTCGGCCTGGCTGCTCTGAACAGTATGGACGTGCTGAAAGTCGCCGCCCTGCCCTTGGCCGAACTGCGCGACGATCTGAACGAAACCTGTTTTTTGGCGGTGTGGGGCAATCAGGGCGCGACGGTGGTGCACATCGAGCCGGCAGTGCGAGCGGTGACGGTGGTCACGCAATTGGGCTCGGTCTTGCCATTGCTAAGCTCATCCACTGGCCTGGTCTTTGGCGCTTATCTACCGAAGCGGGAAACCGTGGACTTGCGCGATCAGGAGCTTCACAGCGCCACTGACCACGTCTTGGCGGACGATCAGACCTATGCGGCCTTATGCGAACAGATCCGCGAACGCGGCCTGCATCATGTGCATGGGTTGCTGATGCCGGGAGTGGATGCGTTGTCGGCACCAGTATTCAACGCGGTAGGGAATGTAGCGGCGGTCATGACCATCGTCGGTCCGACCTCACTGTTTCACGCTGACGAAAACGGCCCGGCGGCGCAGCGATTACTGGCAGCGACGCGGGCCGTGAGTTGGCGGATGGGGTATCAGCCCGCCGATGTCAGTCGCTGAACCAGACGCGATACCTGTGCTCAGCCATTGTCCTTACCCGATCGTGGTTTTGCTCGTGATGCTCTCTGGGTCGTCGAGAACCTCCTGAATGACCTCCAGCGCCCGCTCATGCAATCGAGGCTGCCCGGATATTTCGGCAAACAGTTTTTCCACGGTATACACATCACCCAGCAGACCGATCAGGTCTTTCTGCAACTTGGTAACCTGCGACAGTCCTCGAATTCCCTTGGCTAGGGAAGCCAGCTCAATCACCGCCTTGACGTAATGCTTCAGGGCCTTGGTCCGATTGCCCTCGGTATAGGCATGAACACCTTGCACCAGATTCTGAGTAAACAAGGCGACGCTCAATGCGATACCGACGGGGGCATAGACAATGGAGATGACACTCACTGCCGAAACGACGGCGCTGTTCACCAGGCTGATGATGATCTCTTCAAGACTTTGCGTTTTCTCGTCGACGTCAGAGATGACCTTGGTCAACACGTCGTAATAGCACCAATACAAATCCGTGACCCGACTGTTCTTCTCCAATATTGGCGCCTCGGTGAAGTTGGCGACCTGCTCGAGATCCGTCAGGTAAGTACCGACCTGCGGCTGGTATTTCCCAAATGCCCGATTATAGAAGTAATCACCGAGGCCACGGGTTTTCACCGCACTCACGAAATCCTTGAACGGCCGCAGCTCACGTCCATCCGGTGCATCCGGGGTATACAGATACTCCTCGATCTTCCCGGCAACGTGCAGCCTGAAGACGAACGCCCCGACAATCAGGCGCCCCTTGAGATGGAGTTTGAACAAAGCACTGTGTCGCACATTGGCAGGCGATTCGCCCACAGGCCAGTCCGGTTGCGGAGAGTCAAACGCCGTGACAACTTTCATCAACTCATCGAAGTGTTCCCGAACCAGACGGCCTGTGAATAGCGCCTGCAGGATTGCCACACTCATCTGGCGCTGCATGATCCCCATGTATAACCGCTGCTTGAAAAAGCCTTTGGGACGGTCGATGTGCGTTGCACGCAACATGTCGATGTACTTTTCACCCGGGCGCAACGTTCGCGACCAAGCGGCAATGTCGTGAATGGAGAGTTTGGTGAGGAGTGGATGGTCAGTGGCCTCTGTAAAACGCGGGACACCATCGCGGGCTGCGTTGTCAGAATAAAAATGTACCTCGTCGGCGATCAGTCGGGTCAGTGTTATCTGTTGACCCCGTTCGTATTCCACGAAAATCCGGTCAGGGTTGATAGCGACTTTTTCGCCTCTGGACAGTAGAACTTCTTCAATCCGCTGTTTGATCAGTTGATGGCAAAAACGCTCATAACTGATGAACCCGCCTTCACGCACTTCAATGGTTTTCATTGCCCGCAATTCACAGTTCATCCGGGTGAAGTGCTGGCGCTGCTGTGTAGCGGTCCGATAACCATAGGGGGTGTGGCTTTCTTCCTGAGCCACGAGCCAGGCCCGATGATTGAAAACAACGGAGTTCAGCACTTCGGCCCCAGTGTAGGGGGTCGGCGCAAGAGCCACGCCGCGCCACAGATTGGGCAGTTTGGAAACCTGGTTCATGTAGCCGCTGATGGCCTCACGATCCAGCGCGTGGGAATGCCATAGCAGATAGTCGCTCCCCTCGGACGTTGCCGTCCAACCACCGATTTCAAAGCTCAATTGCCTAAGGGAGGGCAATTGATACCAATCCTGACCGCCAGGCGAATCGGGAGCATACAGCAGCCAGTCGTCCAGGCTGGGGCTGCGGCTGCCAATGGCAACCAGTTCCAGGAGTGGGCGAGTATCGTCACGCAGCTGTAAGGGCGCGATCACCAGGTTCGCATTCCCGTCCACCGCCTGTTGCACCCGTTGGAGACTGGTGTCGTCGAGATGCCCCTGTAGCTTCGCGCCAAAGGCACTCAGCAACAATTGATCCCGGGTGATACGGACCATGGTGGTGACCACCTCACTGCGCTGGAACACAGACCGGTATGCAGCACCGTAGGCGGCGCGCACGTCCTCGTTCATCACTTCCTCCAACCATTGCTGGTTTAATCCAGAAGGAAGGCCTTCACCTTCAAACGTGATCGATCCCCGCCGCCCCTCCTCGTGCAGGCCGCACAGCAGCAAATCCGTCAGAGAACGCCTGTCTTCTTGCGTGATTCGCTTCCCGGCCACATCGAAGACGTAACGGCTGATGGTCATCAGGTTGTCGGGGTCCAGCGTGCTGCCAAGCTCCAACTGCAACAACTGGCTGGCCACGCTTTTTGCGTAAGCCTGCACACTGGCATGACTTCCTAGTTGGTTGTCCAGATCGGTTTGACTTGCGATTAACTGTTGTTCCAGTTCGCCAAAGTGCAGTTGTTCGTTAACGCTGGCACGCTCAAGCCATTGCGGACGATTGCCGACATCAATAGGCAGATATTTATTCATCATATTCATGATGTTGTCCTTGGTGATTTGAATAACGTAGAAAAATTTACGCCAGCAAAAGTAGCCCAAGACAACAACGCACCAAAGCAGTTAAGCAATACCAACTATTTACAACTTAAACCCAATGTAACACCGAAACTTTTATAGCAACTTTACTGATCACCTCATTATCAGATTCAATCCCACAACCCTAACAGCTTGGCCTTGGCCACCGCCTGCGTCCTGCGTTCGACCCGCAGTTTTCCGTGTATGCGCCGAGCGTGGGTTTTAACGGTATGTAATGAAATAAACAATGAGTCGGCAATTTCTTGATTGGAATGACCGAGTGCAATCAGCTTCAGCACTTGCAGTTCACGCTGGCTTAATATTTCTGTTGCATCCGCACGATTGCAAAGTTGATCACAAGACAAGAGAGAAGCCTGCGCGTCGCGTAACAATAACGGCTGACGCTGGCGCAACTCACTTAGCACTTGAAGTGTCTGATACCGCGCAACGTTGCGAAGGCCCTCCTGCAACACATCAATGGCCTTCGTAGTGTGACCGTCACACCACAGTACTTCGGCCAGGGCCAGTTGCAATTCGGTGGCGAGCGCGAACATTCCACGCGCCTGCGCCTGTTTTATCAACGCCTCAAGTTGTGGTGCAGCATCGATGGCATCCGGCTCTGCCCGATGCCTGGCAATGATCAACAAATATTCAATGCGCGGAATCAGCTCCAGAGTGGCCGGGGGGGCCTGTCGCGCTTGCGGCCCGCGATAGTGATTGAGCACTCGGCTCAAGGCCTCGCATGCCAGTTCGGCACGCCCCTGTTGCAACCAGAAATGACTGCTGACTTGTAACAGTACGCCACGGTAAACAGTGTCTGGAATCTGCCGCTGTTGCATCAATCGCTCGGCATCGCGCAGCCGGACAAAGGCTTGCCCATAGTCCCCCTGATTGGCCGCCAGTTGTGCTTGACCGAGAAACCCGTAAAGCACACGTTTGTCATGGCTGCGCAGGCAATCCTCCAGCCCGGCCTGGAAGAATTCGGCGGCACGCTCATCTTGCCCCCGGCAAAGGGCCAGCCGACCCCGACGCAACGCGATTCGCCCCAGCAACGGGACCGGCCGCTCAGAACGCTGACATAGCAGCTCATGGATATTGGCGAGCAGGCTTTCCGCGCGCAGGGGAGCGCCGCGCTGCTCCAGCAATTGCGCATGATCAAGCTCCAGCAGCCCTTCTAGCACCAGCGAGCCTTGTGCTCGCGCCAGACACAGCGCCTCACGGTTCAGCGACTGCGCGACATCAAGCTCGCCCCGGAGCAGTGCCTGTTGAGTCAAACCCGACAGGCA
The DNA here is from genome assembly GCF_056406935.1 of Pseudomonas sp. P1_A1. NCBI lineage: Bacteria > Pseudomonadati > Pseudomonadota > Gammaproteobacteria > Pseudomonadales > Pseudomonadaceae > Pseudomonas > Pseudomonas sp. P1_A1. The sequence continues at coordinate 23,441 of NZ_JBFTZE010000024.1, forward strand.
CATCAAGCGTACGGTCCAGAGGTCAGGACCGAGCTCGCTCAGGGCGTCGAGAAAATGCGCGCGCGAGATTTCCATACGCCCTTGCAAGTGCAGTAACCAGCCTTGCTGAGCCTGCCAGCGGGCAATCAGTTGCCGCTGCAAGAACGCCGACGGTTGAGGGGTAAATCGCGACAGGTGTTCGATGCAATCGGCCGCTTGCTCAAACCGCCCCGCAAACAGCGATGCCGCCGTGATTAGCCCGATCAGTTGCGGCGAGCCGAGCATCAGCTCCTCGCCTTGTTGCTCATGCAGACGCAACAACAGCACCACGGTCTGCTCCTCGAACAGATGCTCGAAACTGAAGTGCTGCAACAGGCTGACCGCCACTTCGTATTCCTCGGCGAGCAATGCCTGTTCGAAGGCGGATTTCCAGTCCTGCTCGGCGCAGAACCACTGGCAGGCACGCCGATGCCAGGAGCGTCCGGCCGGCCATTGCTCATCGCGCAGCAATTGGGTGAACGGGGTGAAAACCTGCAGCCAGTCGGTGGAGTCGCGCCAGGGTTCGATAAAACAACCCAGTGCTTGCAAGGTCCTCAGGTACTGCGCGCCCTCCCCGGCCCCAAACAGGTGATCGCACAGTCGGGCATTGAAGCGTGGCAAGTGGGCCAGCACGCGCCAGGCCTCGCTCAACTCAGGCGTCAGCGAGCTGAACAACTCGTGCTCCAGATAATCGAGCAAGGTGTCCGCCCGTCCCAGGGGTTTGTCCTGACGCGACCAGTCGCACTTGTGCAGCAACGCAATCCGCACACCGGCACACCAGCCGCCGGTGCGCTGGATGATCCGACTGGCCACCTTGTTGGCCTGATCCGGCACCCAGGGACGCAACAGCTGCTCCACTTCACCTGAAGTAAAAGCCAGCGAAGCGCTCTCGCAATCGTACAATTCATCATCAAGCAACAGCCGTGGCCAGTTGCATTGCGGCCGGCGGCGAGTGCCGAGCCACCAGGTCAGCATCGGGCTGCCGATCGCCAACATGCGATCCAGCAACGAGTCCAGCTCGGGGTTCGGCAGACGGCAGTAGTCATCGAGAAACAGCCAGGTTGGCGTCTGCAATCGCGCCAGATAGCTGAGTAGTTCGGTTTCGCCCGACGAGGCCAGCTCCAGCGCCTCAGCCAGACGATGACGAAAATCGGCCACGCTCGACGCTGCGCCAGACAAGGGCAACCAATGCACCCGGCACTGATTCGGCGCCTGCAACAGACACTCGGCGAGCAGCGCACTCTTGCCACTGCCGGCGGGGGCGCAGAGCAATTTCACCCGAGCCGTGGAGGCCAGTAACGGCTCGCTCAAGCGAGCCCGCGACAGGTGATGCGAGGACAGGCGGGGCAGGAATCCAGAACGGTCCAGACACGGGGTCATGGCGGTCATTGCAGCGTGCCTTTTTATAATTGTCCGACAACCCTAACCCTCTCCCACCCGCTTGTTGAGAGGTATTCAGCGCGCTGATTGGCGCCCATAAAAAAGGCGACCCACAGGTCGCCTTTCGTGATGCCAATGTATCAAAACCCTTACCGAACGCCCTCGGCGCGCAGGGCCGACGGTGTGTAGTCGGCAGCCTTGGCGTCGAAGCCAAATACGAAGCTGTGCTTCTCTTCGTTCTTCATTCCCAGGGCAATGTATCGGCCAGCGATGATGTCGTAGAGCGCCTCGAGGGTGTAGGCCGGAGTCTGGTGATCGTAGTAGTACTGGGCGTGACCTTCGGCCACTCGCCACAGTTGGCCGCGACCGTCGTAGTGGTCCACCAGCGCCACTTGCCAGCTGTCTTCGTCAAGGTACATGTGGCGTTTGGCGTAGATGTGCCGCTCACTCGGCTTGACCGTGCCGACCACTTCCCAGACCCGGTGCAACTCGTAGCGGGTCAGGTCCTGGTTGATGTGCCCGGCTTTCACCACGTCATCATACTTGAGGCTCGGCGAGTCGAGTTTGTAGCTGTTGTAGGGAATGTACATTTCCTTTTTGCCGATCAGTTTCCAGTCGTAGCGATCTGGCGCACCCGAGAACATGTCGAAGTTATCCGAAGTCCGCAGGCCGTCAGCGGCGGTGCCCGGTCCGTCGTAGGCCACTTGCGGTGCACGGCGCACACGACGTTGACCAGCGTTGTAGATCCAAGCCAGTCGTGGCTCTTTCACCTGGTCGAGGGTTTCATGCACCAGCAATACGTTACCCGCCAGCCGCGCCGGCGCGGTCACCGACTGCTTGAAGAAGGTCAGCACGTTGGCGGCTTTGTCCGGGTCCAGGTCCTTCATCAGTTGCGGTACGGCGATCTCTTCCTCGAAGCGAATCGGTGTGTAGCTGCCGTTGGTCTGCGGGGTCACCTGGGTGATGATGCGTCGCAGATTACCGCCGTGGTAACGGGTGATGTGGTTCCACAGCACCTCGACGCCATTCTTCGGAATCGGGAACGCGTAGTAGCGATTGCCGGTGAAATTGGCCAGACCGTTACCGTCGTTGATGCTGGTCACGTTCAGCGCGCTGCGCTTGGCCGACTCGTAGATTTCCGACGGCACGGCCACGGTGCGGTGGGTTGGGTAGACCGGAATCTTGTAGGTTTCCGGGTAGCGCTTGAACATCGCCACCTGACCGTCCGAAAGCTTGTCCTTGTATTTATCGACCGTGGCGGCGGTGATGGTGAACAGCGGTTTTTCACTGGCGAACGGGTCGGCCAGGAAGCCTTTGCTGTCGACCGCACCGGCGTTTTTCGGGATGCCACCGGTCCAGGCCGGGATCGAACCATCGGCGTTGCCGGCCTTCTCGGCGCCCAGCGGCGTGAGGGTGGTGCCGAGCTTATTGGCCTCTTCCGGCGAGACTGCAGCCATCACGTTGGCGGCCAGCAGGCTCAGGGCCAGGGCGCCGCATTGCAGAATCATCTTGCGCATTAACATCATCCTTCTCAGCCAGATCAGAAGTTCACGCCGAAGCTCAGCGCCAGGAAGTCGCGGTCGGTCAGGGTGTTGTAATTCCCGCCGAAAAAGTCGGTGTAACTCAAGCTTGCGGTATAGGTGTTGCGGTAGTCGGCATCGACACCGACGCTGATGGCCTTGGCGCCCTCGTTGAACAGCCCGTTGGGGCCGTAGCCGGCGACGTCATGGGACCAGGACAGGTTGGGTTTGAGGTTGATCCCGCCGATCACGTTGGCGTAATCGAGGATCGCCCGGGCGCGGTAGCCCCAGGAGGTCGAGGTGACGAAGCCGTCGGTATCGCCACCGAAACCGTATTGGCCATAGACCGAATCACGGCCGTAACGCAGTTTGCTCCGCGACTCCAGACCACCGACATGGACCATCGCCGCTTCACCGACCAGGGTCAGCCGTTGGGCGCCCAGCACTTGGTCGAAGAAATGCGTCAGGGTGCTTTGCACCTGGGTCACTTCCTTGCGGCGGTAACCGGTATTGTCGGCGCCAGGCCGGGTCGCAACAGGCGATGCCGCGCCGCCGGCGATCGGGTTGAGCAACGCCAGGGTCAGGTCGTTGGTGTTGACCTGCACCGGAGCGTTAGGCCGGTAGCTGATTTCGCCAGTCCAGGCAGTGCCGGTGGGCAACGTGGTGGAGAAACTCGCACCGTACAGGCGAATGTCTTCCGGGTATTCGAGGTAGTACTGGCCGCGCCCGAGCATCACGCTTTGCGCCAGGCCCGAACCGCTGCCCGGGGCCAGACGGTTGGCAGTGCTGACCATGCCCGGCAGGCTGGCCAATGTGGACAGCCCGGCGGTGGTGGTGCCGACGGTCGGTGTGCGACTGTGATAGTTCATGAAGTAGAGGCCGTATTCGGTGTCGTCACCGAGCCAGCGCAAAGCCGCGCCCCACTGCCCCGAATCCCGGGCATCGCGGTCACCGCCACGGGGAACGACCACGCCCTCGCGGGTCACCTGGATCGGTTGACCGAAGGCCGATGCCAAGGGCGCCAGCGGGGCAATCGCCGGACTGCCGACGGTGTAGTTGTTGTTGCAACCGTCCGCCACCACGTCGTTACCGAAGAAGGTGCCGCAGTTGTCGACGACGGTCTGGTCCCATTCCAGTTGGTAGAAACCTTCCACCGTGAGTTGATCGGTCAAGCCCTGGGAAGCGAACAACATGTTGACCGGAATCAGCCCTTCCTTGATCTCGGCGCCGGGGCGACGGAACGCGGAGACGTCGATCGGGTTGATGCTGTTGATCGAATTACCGATGAAGGTACTTTCACCCCAACTGACTACTTGCTTGCCTGCGCGCACGGTGCCCGGCAAGTCGGCGATGGAATAGTTGTGATAAACGAAGGCATCGAGAAGCTCCGCCCCGGAAGACTTGGCGCCTTCCTTGCGACCGCTGTCGCTGATCTGCTTGAACTCCCGGTCTTCGTCCTTCAACTCGAAGTCGTACCAGTACTTGCCACGGACGAACACACCCGTGTCGCCGTACTTCAATTCGAGGTCGTGGATGCCCTTGAAGATCTTGGAGAAGGTTTCGCCTTTCTTGAAGTTCAGGCGTCCGTCATCACCGGTCGAAGACTGGCCTGTCCCGCCATTGACGGTACCCACCAGCGACTTGTCGGCGTCGCGCATGCCCCAGCTCGCGCCGACGGACAGCGAGGAATCGAACTGCCCCTCGATTTCGCCGATGTTGAATGAAACAGCCTGCGCCTGGGCACAGCAGCCCAAGGCCACCGCAGCGGCCAGCGCTTGCGGTTTGAAGATGGCGCGCATTGTTGTTTTTGTCATGCGTCTTCCCCGGTGAGTGACAGAAGGCCCCACCCTACTGCCGCTCGCCGGGAGCGATAAGCGCACCAAGGAGGTATTCGCGATGTACCTCCAAAGGATGAAAGCCCGCATGGGGCGGGGTTTTGCGCGGGGTATGGATGGGCTGGATGAAGGGTTATCAGTGCAGTGCATGGGACATGGTTGAAGTTAGATGTGTAACAGCGCGCAGCCTGCGGCAGCTGTTACAAAAGGTCAGCCGAAGACTGTTGCCAAGACTGTAACAGTGCATGTCTGAAATCGCTATTTTTCCTTTGCGATCAAGACCTTATTCTTGCCTGGCTTTCACGGCAAACGGCCCGAAAGCACAAAGAACGGGGATGATAGACCACCCCGTTGGCGACAGAATCCAGATGATTTGAAGCGTATTTTTTCGACTCATCGCCCTGTGTTCACTGACGTTGATTTGTAGCTCCTGGATCCACGTCTTACTTTGGCCGCTGCGTTTGCAGCGGCCTTTTTTATGGGCGAAAGGTTTTCAGGCAGGGAGTAGTCGGGAGGAGATGACGGGGCTCAGGCAAGCCACGCCAGATGTCGCGCAATCAGCGTCAGAGGGAATGCTTCTGCAAGTTCTCCATCATTTCCTTCAGCGCCTCAATGTTGTCCTTCGGATGCGCCGCGCCTTCGAAATCACAAATCTGCTGCCAATGCGCCGCCACATCCTCCGGCGAGAAACCGACCCGCGGATCGAACCCGGCGCCCAGGCTGCGCTCCCAGCGCACCTTGCCCATCCAGCCACCACCGACCTCGAACAGACCCGACGTTTCCTGGCAATGCTCGCTGGCCAGGTACACCACCAACGGGCTGACCAGTTCCGGTTTGAGTTGCTCGAATACTTGCGGCGGGATCAGGCCTTCGGTCATGCGGGTGCCACCCGTGGGGGCGATGGCGTTGACCAGGATGTTGTTCTTGCGGCCCTCGATGGCCAGTGTGCGGGTCAGGCCGTATAGGCCGAGCTTGGCCATGCCGTAGTTGGACTGGCCGAAGTTGCCATAGATGCCCGAGGTCGACGCGGTGAAGATCACGCGGCCATAGTTTTGCTCACGCATGTGTGGCCAGGCGGCGCGAGTGACCTTGTAGGCGCCTTCGACGTGAACGCGGTAAACCAGGTCCCAATCGCTGTCGTCCATTTTGTGAAAGGTCTTGTCCCGCAGGATGCCGGCGTTGTTCACCACCACATCGATACGACCGAACGTGTCGAGGGCGTGCTGGACGATTTTGTCACCGTCGGTGACGGAGTCATGGTTTGCCTCGGCAATGCCGCCCGCTTCACGAATTTCCGCCACCACCCGATCGGCCGCCGACGCATTGGCGCCTTCACCCTGAGCCGAGCCGCCGAGATCATTGACCAGCACCCTGGCGCCCTGTTTGGCGAACAGCAATGCATGCGCTCGCCCCAAGCCGCCGCCCGCACCGGTGACGATCACGACTTTATCTTCGAAGCGCACAGACTCATTCATGGGGAACTCCAGCAGGCCAGGGACTATTAGTGCGAGTGTCGGGCACGGGGCTGCCAGTCACAATGAACACGGGGGCGGCTGAATGGTGTGCGATAACGCAGCGGGATAGTCAGGAGCACGCCAACTTGAGCGGCGGCGAAATCAACTGATCGCGAAATTCCAGATAGTGCTTGAGCACCTGCGCCGGCGCTTCGATCTGTGGGTAATGGCCGATCTCGGGCAGCAGGACGGTGTCCGGGGCGGGAATCACTTGCCGATAGCGCGCCACCATGTGCGCACCGGAAACCGGATCGACCTCACCATCGATAACGCGCAGCGGCACCTCGCCACGCTGCATGGCGCTGACCCAACGCTCACGCTGGACCCGTCGCTGCGGGATATAACCGATCAATTTATGCATGATCCGCTGCCCGTGATTACTGTCGACCAGGCTCCAGAAATCATCCAGTTCACTTTCGCTGGGCCGGGTCTGCGGACCGAAGACCTGCTTGAAACTCTTCACCAGAGCGTCACGGGTAAAAGCCAGCCCGATCATCCAGCCCAAGGGGCTGAGCAGGAGTTTTTGCATCAACACCGGGCGATGGGTTTCGGGAAACAGTCCACCATTGAGGAACACGCAACTGGCGATATGAGCGCGCGCTTCATAGTGCCGGGCCAAAAGTTCCTGGGCCACGCTGTCGCCATAATCGTGTGCCAACACGTGAACGGGTTGCTCGACGTTCAAGTGCGCCAATAACGCTTGTTGCAAATCGGCCTGCTCCAGCAGGCTGTAGTCGTAATTCAGCGGCTTGGCCGAATCGCCGAAGCCGAGCATGTCGCAGGCAATCACCCGATAGCGCTGCGCCAGCGGCTGCCACAGGTAATGCCAGTCCCAACTGGCGGTCGGGAAGCCATGGATCAGCAACAGCGGCTCGCCCTGCCCCGCTGCCCAATAGCGGATGGTCTGACCGCGGAAGACGAACGTCTGGCCGCGTTTACGCCAGACACACAGAGGAATTTCGGCGAGTGCCATTTAGAGTTTATAACCCGGGTCTTGTTTATCGAGTTTGCGCAGCAGCGCCGGCCAGGCCAGCGCGCCACCCATCCCTTGAGCACTTTTGGTGACGCCGGCGATCATCGCCTTGGCGCCCGCCAGAATCTGCGGTTCGATGGCGATCAGCTCCGCGCCACCGTTCTGCGCCAGCACCTGAATCTCGCAGGCACGCTGGAAGGTAAACATCATCAGGAACGTGTCGGCGATGGTGCCACCACAGGTCAGCAAACCGTGGTTGTGCAGCATCAGGAAATTGTTTTCACCCAGGTCGGCTTGCAGCCGCGCCTTCTCTTCATGGTTCAGCGCCACGCCTTCGTAGGCGTGATAAGCCAGGCTGGACAGGACGAACAATGACTGCTGACTGATCGGCAAAATGCCCTGTTTCTGCGCTGATACAGCCACGCCCGCCGCCGTGTGGGTATGCAGTACACACACGACGTCATGCCGGACTTCATGCACCGCGCTGTGGATGGTGTAACCCGCCGGATTGATTTCGTAGGGGCTGTCCATCAACTTGTTACCGGCCTGATCGACCTTGACCAGGCTCGACGCGGTGATTTCATGGAACATCAGCCCGAACGGGTTGATCAGGAAATCTTCAGTGCCCGGCACCTTGGCCGAAATGTGCGTGAAGATCAGATCGTCCCAGCCGTGCAGGGCGACCAGACGATAACAGGCCGCCAGGTCGACGCGGGTCTGCCACTCGGCGGCACTGACTTTATCCTGGAGACTGTGTGGCGACTGGATGGGGGTTACGCTCACGGCAAGGATCTCTTTTTATTGTTCTGGGTTCTTAATGTTCACTGACGTTACAGCAGTCTAGTCAGCCCCCGGAGATCGGCTAGTTGCATTGGCAGCCAGCTTGGTGGCCGAGCGAGTCAGTGCGCGGGGGAGCCTGGATCCATGTCAGAACACTGCCGCCAATAAAAGCCGGTCAGCCCCGCAGAGCGCTTACCAGATTCGCCAGCCAAGGCTCGGCGTCGGTTTCCGGCGTTACGGTTTCACTGGCGTCCAGACGCAACATCGGCAGCACTTCACGCACGCCCAGTTCGCCGAACAATTCACGCATTTGCTCACCGCCACCGCAGAACGTATCGCCGTAACTCGAGTCGCCCAACCCGATAACGGCACCCGGCAAGCCACGCCAGGCGGCGGGCAATTGATCGCGGATCATCGAATACAATGGTTGCAGGTTGTCCGGCAGCTCGCCCATGCCGGTGGTCGAAGTCACCGCCAGAAAGGCTTCCGGGCCAAAGACCTGAACATCGGCAAGTGTCGCGCGCGGGTTGTGCCAGGTTTCAAAACCGGCGGCGTTCAATAGACTTGCGGCGTGGCGGGCGACTTCTTCAGCCGTGCCGTACACCGAGCCGGAAAGGATGACGACTTTCATCAATTTGATCCTGAAGCTGAGTAAAAGGCCAAGATATTAACAGCACAGCCCTCATTGATCTTTTAGAATGCAGCGTACCCATCAATACGCAAAGGACTCTGCGATGATCAATGCCTCACTGTTGCAAATGGTAATCGAGGCGTCCAACGACGGCATCGTGATTGCCGAAAAGGAAGGCGAACAGGACAACATCCTGATTTACGTAAACCCGGCGTTCGAACACCTGACGGGCTATACCAGCGAAGAAATCCTCTACCAGGATTGCCGTTTTTTGCAGGCAGGAGACCGGGATCAGCCCACCCTCGCATTGATTCGCCAGGCGTTGGGCAATGGCGGTTCCTGCCGGGAAATTCTCAGGAATTACCGCAAGGACGGCACCCCGTTCTGGAACGAACTGTCGCTTTCCACGGTAAAAAACCCGCACGACGGACAAACCTATTTTGTCGGTGTGCAGAAAGACGTCACGGTTCAGGTCAGGGCACAGCAGCGAGTTGCACAGCTGGAAGCGCAATTGGCCGAGGTACAGGCAGAACTTGCTGATCTCAAATCGACGAACGGATCAAACCAATCTGAGAATTAGTGGTCATTTACTACAATCACCGATGACTTTGTAATTATTTCTTTCGAGCAAATCATGCAGCGCGACGCACTCCTGACCCAGGATGAGCTGGACTTTATCCAGACCATGCAACACAACCCGCAACTCAATGTGCGGGATGCGACGTCGAGTTTGCTGGTCAACGGCGGCTCGCAGATCCGTGATTTGCTCACACGCCTGGCCGCTCATGAGCAAGTCACCATCCAGGCCACTTTCGAAAATCAGCAAATGACCTTCCCGCTGCACCTGGTGGAAGATGAGTTTCACGCAATGCATCTACGCCTCGGTGTCCCCAGCATTTATGAAGACGGGCCAATGATTCGGCCATGGCGCCTGGCGCTCGAAGAGCCGGTGGCGCTGGAAAATGCCAAGGGGCAACCCGGCACAATGTGGGTGCACGAAATATCGTTCAAAGGGGTTTTGCTGGAAGTTCGCAACAAGACCAAAGCGCCAAAGCACTTCGCGTTGTGGTTCAGCCCGTCAGGCTATGAGCGGATTGCGTTGCGCGGCACCCTGGAGCGTGAGACCGAGCAAGGTTTCTACGCCTACGAGTTGAGCCAGAGTGACAAGGACGAAACCGAGCGTCTGCGTCAGTACATCCTTCAGCAACATCGCCTGACCCATCCTGCTTTGCATATTTGAATCTCAGGTATCCAGGTTTCCCGCCAGGAACTGTTTCAGACGCTGGCGCATCACCCCCCCCTCGTTTCCAAGGCAACCCACCGACGACCCGGCCAGACTTTCTTGCGCCAGGTCGGACGCATCCCCAGCCAGAAACAGCTGACAGTCCAGGCCCATGGCCAGACGGTTCAAACGTCGAGGCAGTTCGGCAGCCGGCGCGTGATTGGAAATCAGCACCAGCGCCCTGGGCTTGATCTTCTCACAGACCAGGATCAACTCGTCGAAGGGCTGCCCGATCGCCAACAATTGAATAGCCGAATCGACGCTACTCAGATACAGCGCCGTGACCAACACTTCGAGCTCACGACATTGGTCGGCCAAAGCGCAGACAATCACTTGTCGCGGTTGCATGACACGCACCAGCAGCAGGCGTTGCAATACTCGAGACCGCAGAAAGCCATCCAGAAAAAGCCACTCGCTGGTCTGACCGAACGCATCATGGCGTTGTAGCAATAGCTTCCAGATCGGAATCAGGATGTCCTGGAACACAACTGTCAGCGGATAACTGGAAAAGATCTGACCGTAGACGTGTTCCAGCTGAACTTCGTCAAAAACACGCACTGCCGCCTTGACCTGCTGCCGCCATTGGCTGTAGTCGGCTTGAACGAGCTCGTCGGGAATGATCCGCTCCAGCACCTGGAGCGGTTCGGTCTTGGCCAGTATCTTGCCAACCTTGCTGACCGCGACACCGCGCTCGATCCAGCCGAGGATGCTGCGGACACGCTCGATATCGATCATCGAATACAAACGGTGCCCACTTTCGGTGCGGGTGGGCTGTATCAGCCCGTAGCGTCGCTCCCAGGCTCGAAGCGTAACCGGGTTGACCCCTGTCATGCGCGCGACCTCACGAATCGGGAACAGCTCTTCTCGAATCAGGGAGGTGCCGGAGGACAAGCCAGGCGCACGGTCAGTTAGCACAGGCATCTTTGGATTTACGTCCATGTAAAATATTGGATCCCATTCTAACTCTCCTGCCCCGGCAGTATTCAACACGCCGTTGATTTAATTAGCACTGACGTCCAAGACATAATCAGGAATAATCCTTGCTTGTCCCGAGACGCAGCCCACCACCCCGGCGCTGTGCCTGGCGAAACTCCTATCCGGAGCGACGCGTTTGCCCTACGGAGATACACAATGTCTACTTCCCCCGTCACGCTGATGGTCGCGCGTCGCGTCGCCGACGGGCGTTATCAGGACCTGATGGCCTGGTTGCGCGAAGGCGAACAACTGGCCACCGACTTCCCCGGCTATCTCGGTTCTGGCGTGCTCGCTCCGCCGCCCGAGGATGACGAATTCCAGATTATTTTCCGCTTCGCCGACGAGCAGACCTTGCACGCCTGGGAGCATTCCGCGTCGCGTACCGCTTGGCTGGGACGCGGCAGCAATCTGTTTGCCCATCCTTCGGAGCATCGGGTCAGTGGCATCGATGGCTGGTTCGGTGCGGCCGGGCAACGCCCGCCACGCTGGAAGCAGGCCGTGGCGATCTGGCTGGCGTTCTTTCCGGTGTCCCTGCTGTTCAACTTTGTGCTGGGACCGTTATTGGCTGAAACGGGATTGCTGGCCCGGGTGTTCGTCAGCACTCTGTGCCTGACGCCGTTGATGGTTTATTTCTTCATTCCATTGTCGACCCATCTGTTGGCCGGCTGGTTGAACACCGCACCGCAACAACCGTTGCCCGCAACGCCTACTACCCAAAATCAGTAACTCTTGCAGGAGCGTAGGTGCACGACTCCCGTCGCTGGTATAGTTTTGCTCTAACCGCGACGCGAGCCGTTCATGACCTCTTCCGCAGCCCCCATCCTCATCACCGGTGCCGGCCAGCGTGTCGGCCTGCACTGTGCGCAGCGTTTGCTCGAAGACGGCCATCCGGTCATTTTCAGTTACCGCAGCGAACGCCCCGGCGTAAAGACCCTGCGCGATCTGGGAGCAACAGCGGTGTTCGCGGACTTTTCCAGCGAGGCCGGGATTCTCACATTCATCGGCGAACTGAAGAACCACACCGACAGCCTTCGGGCGATTGTCCATAATGCCTCCGAATGGCTGGCCGAAACCCCGGGCGCCGAAGCCGATGCCTTCACCCGCATGTTCAGCGTGCACATGCTGGCGCCCTACCTGATCAACCTGCACTGTGCCGATTTACTCAGACACTCAAGCCCCGCCGACATCGTGCACATCAGCGATGACGTGACCCGCAAGGGCAGCAGCAAGCACATCGGCTACTGCGCCAGCAAAGCCGGGCTCGACAGCCTGACCCTGTCCTTTGCCGCGAAGTACGCGCCAGACATCAAGGTCAACGGTATCGCCCCAGCCCTGCTACTGTTCAAGCCCGACGACGATGCGGCGTACCGCGCCAGGGTCCTGGCCAAATCCGCACTGGGCATCGAGCCCGGCAGCGAAGTGATCTACCAGAGCCTGCGCTATTTGCTCGACAACCCTTATGTCACCGGCACGACCCTGACCGTCAATGGCGGACGGCACGTCAAATAAGCCGCCCCCGCGAGGATGTCCCCATGACGTTATCCCTGCCCCAGAACGCCCTGTCCCAGAGCTATCGGGAGATCCTCATCGGCCTCGGTGAAAACCCCGACCGCGAAGGGCTGCAAGACACCCCGGTGCGCGCCGCCAAGGCGATGCAATACCTGTGTCATGGCTATGAACAGAGTGTCGAAGAGATCGTCAACGGCGCGCTGTTCGCCTCCGACAACGATGAAATGATCATTGTCGACAACATCGAGTTGTACTCGCTGTGTGAACATCACATGCTGCCCTTCATCGGCAAGGCGCATGTGGCTTATATTCCAACGGGCAAGGTGCTCGGCCTGTCGAAGATCGCACGGCTTGTGGATATGTTCGCCCGCCGCCTGCAAATCCAGGAGAACCTCACCCGGCAAATCGCCGAAGCCGTGCAGCAAGTGACCGATGCCGCCGGTGTCGCGGTGGTCATCGAAGCCCAGCACATGTGCATGATGATGCGCGGCGTCGAGAAACAGAATTCGACCATGAACACCTCGGTGATGCTCGGCGCCTTCCGCGAGTCGAGCAACACCCGCCAGGAGTTCCTGCAATTGATTGGACGGAGCAAGTAGCAATGCCACAACTTCAACCAGGAATGGCACGCATCCGGGTCAAGGACCTGTGTTTGCGAACTTTCATCGGGATCAACGAGGACGAAATCCTCAACAAGCAGGATGTGCTGATCAACCTGACCATCCTGTATGCCGCCCAGGACGCCGTGCGTGACAACGACATCGATCACGCGCTGAACTACCGCACCATCACCAAGGCGATCATTGCCCACGTGGAAGGCAATCGCTTTGCCCTGCTCGAGCGCCTGACCCAGGAGCTGCTGGACCTGATCATGGCCAACGAGTCGGTGCTGTATGCCGAAGTCGAAGTCGACAAGCCCCACGCCCTGCGCTTCGCCGAGTCGGTGTCGATTACCCTGGCCGCGAGCCGCTGACCGCGTCTGGCGTATCGCTCGCCAGGCTTTTATCATCCGCGCCACGAATTGATTGCACAGAGCCCATCATGAACGATCAACAACGCCTGGAACTTGAAGCCGCCGCCTTTCGCCGGCTGGTTGCCCACCTGGACAGCCGCAAGGACGTGCAGAACATCGACCTGATGAACCTCTCGGGTTTCTGCCGCAACTGCCTGTCCAAGTGGTACAAGGCCGCCGCCGACGAACGCCAGATCGACGTCAGCCTCGACGAAGCCCGCGAAGTGGTTTACGGCATGCCGTACGCCGAGTGGAAAGCCCAATACCAGAAAGAAGCCAGCGCCGACCAACAAGCGGCGTTCGCCAAAGGAAAACCCAATGAGTGATTTGAACACCCTGCGCGCCAGCCTCAAGAGTGGCGAACACGTTTTCGCCGACACCCTGGCGTTCATTGCCGCCGATTATGACTACCAGCCCCAGGCTTTCAACAACGGTGGCGTGGAAAACGCAGCCGGGCAGAACGAAGGCTCGTGCAAGACCCTGGGCCTGGCGCTGCTGGAAGGTCTGAGCGATGAAGAAGCACTATTGGCGTTTGGCGAGCATTATCGCTCGGTGGTGGCTACGCCCGAAGGCAGCGACCACGGCAATATCCGGGCGTTGATTGCCCATGGCTTGGCGGGTGTGAAGTTCGCTCAGCAGCCACTGACTCGTCGCTGATTCACGAAAGATCAAAATCAAAAGATCTTTAGCCATTCATCTCTTACCGCACATCCCGACTTTTAATATTGACCCGGCAACTTTATTTCGTTTGCCGGGCACCTCTGCTCGCGGCTTAGATAAAAAGAAGCATCCCTTCTTCAGAGTCCGCCATCCATGCGCAGCGAAACCATCAGCCAGTCGATTTCCATTGTTCACCCCATCCGTCTCAGCCACGGCAAAAATGCCGAAGTCTGGGACACCGATGGCAAGCGCTACATCGACTTTGTCGGAGGTATCGGCGTACTGAACCTCGGCCATTGCCATCCGCGCATCGTCGAGGCCATTCGTGAACAAGCCACCCGCCTGACCCACTACGCGTTCAACGCGGCTCCCCATGTGCCTTACATCGAACTCATGGATCGCCTGGCTGCGTTTATTCCGGTGGATTACCCGGTCAGTGGCATGCTCACCAACAGCGGCGCGGAAGCGGCGGAAAACGCCCTGAAGATCGTCCGTGGCGCCACCGGCCGCACCGCGATCATTGCCTTTGACGGCGCCTTCCACGGCCGCACGCTGGCCACCCTCAACCTCAACGGCAAGGTCGCGCCTTACAAGCAGAAAGTCGGCGTGCTGCCGGGGCCGGTGTACCACCTGCCCTTCCCCAGCAAAGACAATGACGTGACCTGCGCCGAGGCCCTGAAGGCGATGGATCGGCTGTTCAGCGTCGAGATCGACGTGAATGACGTGGCCTGTTTTATCGTCGAACCGGTGCAAGGCGAAGGTGGGTTTCTGGCGATGGATGTGGAATTCGCCCAGGCGCTGCGGCGTTTCTGTGATGACAAAGGCATTTTGCTGATTGCCGATGAAATCCAGTCCGGCTTCGGCCGCACCGGCCAGCGGTTTGCGTTCTCGCGACTGGGCATTGAGCCGGACCTGATTCTGTTGGGAAAAAGCATTGCCGGTGGCGTGCCGCTGGGTGCGGTTGTCGGGCGCAAATCGCTAGTCGACAACTTGCCCAAGGGCGGATTGGGCGGCACCTACTCAGGCAATCCCATCGCCTGCGCCGCCGCGTTGGCGACCCTGGACGAAATGAGTGATGCACACCTGCATGCCTGGGGCACGCAGCAGGAAGAAGCGATTGTCAGCCGCTACGAAGCCTGGCGAGCACGCGGACTGTCACCGTACCTGGGCCGTTTGACCGGCGTGGGTGCGATGCGCGGCATTGAGTTGATCAACTCCGACGGCACACCGGCTTCGGCGCAACTGACACAACTGCTGGCCCTGGCGCGAGAGTCGGGTTTGCTGCTGATGCCCAGCGGCAAGTCGCGCCACATTGTTCGGCTACTGGCGCCTTTGACGACAGAGGCCGCAGTGCTGGAGGAAGGGCTGAATGTTCTTGAGGCGTGCCTTGCGAAATTGTCCTGAGGCAGAATCGTCTGCCCACAAAAAAACCGGCCAAGGCCGGTTTTTTTGTTTTCTACGGAATCAGAACGAAACGTTCTGCAGACCGTCGAGGTAACGCTCGGTGTCCAGTGCCGCCATGCAGCCGGCGCCGGCCGAGGTGATGGCTTGACGGTAAACGTGGTCGGCCACGTCACCGGCAGCAAAGATACCTTCGACGCTGGTGGCAGTGGCGTTGCCGTCACGGCCGCCCTGTACAACCAGGTAGCCGTCTTTCAACGTCAGCTGACCTTCGAACAACGACGTGTTCGGGGTGTGGCCGATGGCGATGAACACGCCGTCGACTTTGATTTCGTCGAAGCTGCCATCGTTGTTCTTCAGGCGAGCACCGGTCACGCCCATGTTGTCGCCCAACACTTCGTCCAGGGTCGCGTTCAGCTTCAGGATGATCTTGCCTTCGGCAACCCGGGCATTGAGCTTGTCGATCAGGATCTTCTCGGCGCGGAACGTTTCGCGACGGTGAATCAGGGTCACGGTGCTGGCGATGTTGGCCAGGTACAGCGCTTCTTCGACAGCGGTATTACCGCCACCGACCACAGCCACTGGCTTGTTGCGATAGAAGAAACCGTCACAGGTTGCGCAGGCCGAAACGCCTTTGCCCATGAACGTTTCTTCCGACGGCAGGCCCAGGTAACGAGCGCTGGCACCGGTAGCGATGATCAGGGCATCGCAGGTGTAAGTCGCGCTGTCGCCAATCAGGGTGTACGGCTTGGCGGCGAAGTCCACGGCATTGATGTGATCAAACACGATCTCGGTTTCAAAGCGTTCGGCGTGCTCTTTCATGCGTTCCATCAGCGCCGGGCCGGTCAGGCCGTGGACGTCGCCCGGCCAGTTGTCGACTTCGGTGGTGGTGGTCAGTTGACCGCCGGCTTGCATGCCGGTGATCAGCAGTGGCTTGAGGTTGGCACGGGCCGCATAGACAGCAGCGCTGTAACCGGCAGGGCCGGAACCGAGAATAATCACTCGCGAATGACGAACTTCAGACATGACCTGCTCCTGTTGACCGGCCCGAAACACTGGGCGCGGAACGCCGGATTGCCGGCGGGAATAAAAAAGGACCGTTGAAAGCACTTGGGGAAGGCTTGGGCTCGACAGTCCTGTAAAAGAATGGGTGCAGCGTATCGAGGGGGCGAAGATTAAGGAAATACGGTTTAACAATCCAGCTCATAGGCGGTCTCTATTCCGTTGCAGTGAATGTATAGACGCCTTTGTTACAGTTAATGTCGATGCCGCTACCGCGCTTTCGCACCTCAGGCAAAGCCGGTAAGGTCGGCGCGTTTCCCTCTTGTTCGGAGCTCGTTATGCCCGCCCCCGTTCTGTCCGGCCCGCAATACCTGCGCGAAGGCCTCAATCTGGTCCTGAGCCCAAGTCTGCGTCTGTTCGTGTTGCTGCCGCTGGCGATCAACCTGGTGCTGTTCGTCGGATTGATCTATCTGGCTGGCCATCAGTTCAGTATGTGGGTCGATACGCTGATGCCGTCCCTGCCCGACTGGCTGAGCTTCCTCAGCTACATCCTCTGGCCGCTATTCGTGGTATTGGTGGTGTTGATGGTGTTCTTCACCTTCACCCTGCTCGCCAACGTCATCGCCGCGCCGTTCAATGGCTTCCTCGCGGAGAAAGTCGAAGTGGTGGTGCGCGGCACCGACGATTTCCCGACCTTCAGCTGGGGCGAACTGATCGCCATGATCCCCCGTACCCTGACCCGGGAAATGCGCAAGCTCGGCTACTTCCTGCCAAGGGCCATCGGGCTGTTCATCCTGTCGTTCATCCCGGTGGTCAACATCATTGCCGCACCGCTGTGGCTGCTGTTCGGGGTATGGATGATGGCGATCCAGTACATCGACTACCCGGCGGACAACCACAAACTGGGCTGGAACGAGATGCTCGCCTGGCTGCGGAAGAAGCGCTGGCAGAGCATGAGTTTTGGCGGGATCGTTTATCTGGCGTTGCTGATTCCGGTGGTGAACATTTTGATGATGCCGGCGGCCGTGGCCGGGGCGACGCTGTTTTGGGTCCGTGAGCGTGGCGCGGAGAATCTGGTGGCAGAACGCCGTTAATCGCGTCACATATCCATCATCCCACCGTCACAATGACGACATGGCCTCAGCCGACACTGAGGTCATGACGACAGCTCTGCATATCACTCTGATCACCGAAACCTTCCCCCCGGAAATCAACGGCGTGGCCAATACCCTTGGCCGCTTGTTCGACGGTTTGCGTGCGCGCGGGCATCAGGTCGAATTGGTGCGGCCACGTCAGGGTGGCGACCCGTTGATGGGCAGCAACGATGAGTTGCTGCTGTGTCGGGGTTGGCCGCTGCCGGGTTATCCCGGCCTGCAATGGGGGCAGTCGTCGATGCACAAGTTGCTGCGGCGCTGGAAGCGCCATCGCCCGGACGTGCTGTACATCGCCACCGAAGGACCGCTGGGGTTGTCGGCGTTACGCGCGGCACGGCGTTTGGGGATTTCGGTGGTCAGCGGCTTTCATACCAATTTTCAGCAGTATTCCAGCCAGTATGGGCTCGGGTTGCTGACGCGCTTGCTGACCCACTACCTGCGCTGGTTTCACAATCGCTCGACCCTGACCCTGGTGCCCAGCGCCAGCCAGCGACTGGAGCTGGAGCGGCGTAGTTTCGAGCGTCTGGCGTTGCTCTCTCGAGGCGTCGACAGCCAGTTGTTTCATCCGGTCAAACGACTGAAACCGCTGCGTGAGCAATGGGGACTGGCCGAGGATGACATCGCCTTCATCCACGTAGGACGCCTGGCCCAGGAGAAGAATCTTGGCCTGCTCAAGCGCAGTTTCGACACGCTGAAAACCACTTATCCACAGCGGAACATGAAATTGATTGTGGTCGGTGACGGTCCGCTAAGATCGGCGCTGGAAAAGGAATTGCCCGAGGCGATTTTTTGCGGCTCACAACGCGGCGAAGCGCTGGCCAGTCACTATGCGTCAGGGGATGTGTTTCTGTTTCCGAGCCTGACCGAAACCTTCGGCAATGTGGTGCTTGAGGCATTGGCCTCAGGGCTGGGGGTGGTGGCGTACGATCAGGCGGCGGCGGCTCAGCATATTCGCCATGGCTACAACGGCGTATTGGCCATGCCCGGGGATGAAGAGGCGTTCTGCGATGCGGCACGCTGGCTGCTTGAGGAGCGCGAAACCTTGCGCTGCGTGCGGCTTAATGCCCGTCAGCATGCGAGCCGTCAGGGCTGGGCGGCGATTATCGAGCAGTTCGAGGGGCAGTTGCGGGGGGCTTGTGTTGGGGAGCAGGTGGTACCGAATGCACCGACCATGCCCTGAATGTTTGGTGAAATTGAATCAGTCTTCGCGAGCAGGCTCGCTCCCACATTCAACCGTGTTTCCCTGAAAAAAATCGGTCACCTGTGGGAGCGCGYCTGCTCGCGATAGCGTCAGTGCAGTCGCCGCTTAAACCAGCGTCATCAACGCCTCACGGCTGAACGGCAGAATGTCCTGCTCACGACCGTCACGCACTTTCTGCRCCCAGTCCGGGTCCACCAACAACGCACGACCCACCGCCACCAGGTCAAACTCATCGTTATTCAACCGCTCCAGCAGTTTTTCCAGGCTGGCCGGCTGTGCGATCTTGTCGGTGTTGACCATGAACTGCAGGAACTCGCCATCCAGGCCGACGCTGCCGACGGTGATGGTCGGCTTGCCGGTGAGCTTGCGGGTCCAGCCGGCCAGGTTCAGTTCGGAACCGTCGAACTCCGGCTCCCAGAAACGCCGCGTCGAGCAGTGGAAAATATCCACGCCGGCGTCGGACAACGGCTTGAGAAATTCGCCCAACGCTTCTGGCGTCTGCACCAGACGCGCGGTGTAGTCCTGCTGCTTCCACTGGGAGAAACGGAAGATGATCGGGAATCCCTCGCCGACCGCTGCGCGCACCGCCTGAATCAGTTCGATGGCGAAGCGCGAACGGTTGGCCAGGCTGCCACCGTATTCGTCGGTGCGCTGGTTGCTGCCTTCCCAGAAGAACTGGTCCACCAGATAACCATGGGCACCGTGGATTTCCACGCCGTCCATGCCAATGCTCTGGGCGTCCTTGGCGGCTTGGGCGAACGCAGCGATCACCTCCTGGATATCCTGGCGGGTCATGCCGTGAACCACGACCTCTCCGTCTTTCAATTTTTCCGACGGACCGTAACCCGGCACGCTGGCATCCGGCTCGGTGCCGATGCGGCGCACACTGCCCACATGCCACAGCTGCGGAACGATCTTGCCGCCTTCGGCATGTACCGCGTCGACGACTTTCTTCCAGCCGGCCAGTGCGGCTTCACCGTAGAAGTGCGGCACGTTCGGGTAACCGTTGGAGGCCTTGTGACCGACGGTGGTGCCTTCGGTGATGATCAGGCCCACTCCGGCGGCAGCGCGGCGACGGTAGTATTCGATCACTTTAGAGTTGGGCACGCCGCCCGGCGAAAACGAGCGGGTCATCGGTGCCATGACGACGCGGGTCGGCAGTTCGAGAGCGCCGAGGTGAAAAGGCTTGAACAGGGCTTTGACGGGCATGGGACGCTCCACGGGACATAGACTTTATGACGGCGATAATATGGAGAGCCGCAAGCGTTGCACAGCACTATTGATTTGAGTGATTAAGGATCAAAAGACAGTAGGAGCGAAGCTTGCTCGCTCCTACTGAGGGGGGGTCAGCTCAACGCTTTTTCAATCGCCTGGATAACAGAAGGATCATCCGGCGCCGTACGCGGCGAGAATCGCGCCAATACGCGACCGTCCTTGCCCAACAGGAATTTTTCGAAGTTCCAGGTGATGTCGCCCGGAAACTCCGCGCCCTCGCCCGCCAACAGGCGGTACAGCTGATGACGATCGTGACCGTTGACTTCCAGCTTGCTGGACAACGGAAAGGTCACGCCATAGTTGAGGCTGCAGAACGCCTGGATCTCCTGCTCTGTGCCCGGTTCCTGCCCGGCAAACTGGTTGCACGGCAAGCCCAGCACGCTGAAACCCTTGTCCTTGTATTGCTGGTAGAGGTTTTCCAGAGCAGCGTACTGTGGGGTCAAGCCACATTTGGAGGCGACGTTGACCACCAGCACGACACGCCCCTTGAAGGGCGCCAGAGGTAGCTCCTGACCATCCAGGGCTGTCAGTTTAAGGTCGTGAAAAGCACTCATGACGGACTCCAAATTTCCCGTGTTCTTCTCGAAACAGCCACTTGGTCATGTCGCCAAGGACAGCCGCGGACTAAAAAGGCGCCCTCGGGCGCCTCTCCAGTTCTCGAAAGCTTAGCGCAGAAAATCAGTGGTGATGGCCACCTTCGCCATGGACGTGACCATGAGCGATTTCTTCCTGGCTGGCATCACGGATGGCAACGATCTTGACCTGGAAATTCAGGCGCTGACCGGCCAGCGGGTGGTTGCCGTCGACGGTGACATCGTCGCCGTCCAGATCGCGAATGGTGACGATCTGCATCTGGCCGTCCGGAGCGGAAGCGTGGAACTGCATGCCCACTTCCAGTTCGTCGACGCCTTCGAACATGCTGCGGCTCAGGGTGCTGACCAGTTCGGCAGCGTATTCGCCGTAGGCATCTTCAGGTTCTACGGAGACTTTCAGTTCGTCACCGACTGCTTTACCTTCCAGCGCCTTTTCCAGGCCCGGAATGATGTTACCTGCGCCTTGCAGGTAGACCAGCGGCGCGCCGCCGGCGGAGCTGTCGATGACCTCACCAGCGTCGTTGGTCAGGGTATAGTCGATGGAGACAGCCTTATTGGCGGCGATCAGCATGGGGCGAGACCTTTTGCATAAGAAAGATGAATGTCCAAGTTTAGCGAAGCAATCGCCCGAAAGCGAACACAACCCAGACAGACGGGGTGCAATGAAAGCCTCGACCATTACAGGTTTTCATCAGGACGAGGACGGGCACTGGGTGGCCGAGCTGTCCTGCGGCCATACCCAACACCTGCGGCACCAGCCGCCGTGGCAATCCCGGGCCTGGGTGCTGGACCCTGCGCTGCGCAATGAAAAAATAGGCCAGCCCTTTGATTGCGGTTGGTGCGCACAAGGCTCGGTTAGCGATAACCTTGACCACTGAATATCGGTAGAACGCCAGCCATAGGCGTTCACCATTGCCATGCACCCTTAGAGAATCCGCATGCAAACTTTTTTTATCGCGCCCACCGATTTCGGTGTGGGTCTGACCTCCATCAGCCTCGGGCTGGTGCGTACCCTTGAGCGGGCCGGCCTCAAAGTCGGCTTTTTCAAACCGATTGCCCAACCGCACCCGGGCGACACCGGCCCTGAACGCTCCACCGAACTGGTGGCCCGCACCCACGGCTTGAAACCGCCTCAGCCGCTGGGCCTGGCCCATGTCGAGCGGATGCTCGGCGACGGTCAGCTGGACGAATTGCTCGAAGAAATCATCACCCTTTACCAGCAAGCCGCGATCGGCAAGGACGTGCTGATTGTCGAAGGCATGGTCCCGACCCGCAGCGCCAGCTACGCCGCGCGGGTCAACCTGCACTTGGCCAAGAGCCTCGACGCCGATGTGATTCTGGTTTCGGCGCCGGAAAACGAAGTGCTGACCGAATTGTCCGGCCGGGTGGAGTTGCAGGCGCAATTGTTCGGCGGGCCGAAAGACCCGAAAGTGCTGGGCGTGATCCTCAACAAGGTCAAGACCGACGAAAGCATGGACGTCTTCGCCTCGCGCCTGAGAGAGCACTCGCCGTTGCTGCGCAGTGGCGACTTCCGTCTGCTCGGTTGCATCCCGTTTCAACCGGAGCTGAACGCGCCGCGCACCCGTGACGTGGCCGAGCTGATGGGCGCTCAGGTGCTCAATGCCGGTGACTACGAAACCCGGCGCATGACCAAAATCATCATTTGCGCCCGCACCGTGCGCAATACCGTGGAGCTGCTCAAGCCCGGCGTGCTGGTGGTGACCCCCGGTGATCGCGACGACATCATCCTCGCGGTCAGCCTCGCGGCGATGAACGGTGTGCCTCTGGCCGGCCTGCTGCTGACCAGCGACACCCTGCCCGACCCGCGCATCATGGAGCTGTGCCGTGGCGCCTTGCAGGCCGGCCTGCCGGTGTTGTCGGTGAGCACCGGTTCCTACGACACCGCCAACCAGTTGAACGGTTTGAACAAGGAAATCCCGATCGACGACCGCGAGCGCGCGGAGATCATCACCGACTTCGTCGCCAGCCACCTCGACGCCAACTGGCTGCACCAGCGCTGTGGCACGCCACGGGAAATGCGTCTGTCGCCCGCAGTGTTCCGCTATCAACTGATCCAGCGCGCCCAGGCCGCCAACAAGCGCATCGTGTTGCCCGAGGGCAGCGAGCCGCTGACCGTGCAGGCTGCCGCGATCTGCCAGGCACGGGGCATCGCGCGTTGCGTGTTGCTGGCCAAGCCGGCAGACGTCGAGGCGGTCGCCCGCGCCCAAGGCATCGAGTTGCCACCGGGGCTGGAGATCCTCGACCCGGACCTGATCCGCGAGCGTTATGTCGAGCCGATGGTCGCGCTGCGCAAGACCAAAAGCCTCAACGCGCCGATGGCCGAGCAGCAACTGGAAGACACCGTGGTGATCGGCACCATGATGCTGGCGCTGGATGAAGTCGACGGGCTGGTGTCCGGGGTCATTCACTCCACCGCCAACACCATCCGCCCGGCCCTGCAACTGATCAAGACCGCGCCGGGTTGCACCCTGGTGTCGTCGGTATTCTTCATGCTGTTTCCCGAAGAAGTGCTGGTCTACGGCGACTGCGTGATGAACCCGCACCCGAGTGCCAGCGAACTGGCCGAGATCGCCTTGCAAAGCGCCGATTCGGCAGCGGCGTTCGGCATTACTCCACGGGTGGCGATGATCAGCTACTCCAGCGGTGAATCGGCCAGCGGCGAAGAAGTCGAGAAGGTTCGCGAGGCCACCTTGCTCGCCCACGAACAGCAACACTCACTGTTGATCGACGGCCCGTTGCAATACGACGCCGCCGCCAACGAAACCGTGGCCCGGCAACTGGCGCCGAACAGTCAGGTGGCCGGTCGTGCCACGGTGTTCGTGTTCCCCGACCTGAACACCGGCAACACCACCCACAAAGCCGTGCAACGCAGCGCCGACTGCGTCAGCCTCGGGCCGATGCTGCAAGGCCTGCGCAAACCGGTGAACGACCTGCCGCGTGGCGCGCAAGTCGACGACATCGTGTACACCATCGCGTTGACCGCGATTCAAGCGGCCAACCGACCTATGGATATTTAAATGCTGGATTTTCTACCTGCACCCGTGCGCGGCGTGATCGCCTCGCTGCTGTTGGCGCTGAATACGATTCTGCTCTGCTCGTTTCTGTTCTGTGTGGCGCTGTTCAAAGTGTTGCCGTTCGCCCTCACCCAACGTTTCGCGCGCTGGCTGATGAGTCATACCCACGAAGCGTGGATCAGTAACAACAAGGGCTGGATGAATCTGGTTTACCGTACACGCTGGCACCTCAGCGGTTTGCAAGACCTGGACTATCGGCACTCCTATCTGATCACCAGCAACCACCAGAGCTGGGTCGACATCATGGTGTTGCAGTACGTGCTCAACCGTCGCATCCGCCCGCTGAAGTTCTTCCTCAAACAGGAACTGATCTGGGTGCCGGTGATTGGCCTGGCATGGTGGGCGTTGGGTTTTCCGTTCATGAAGCGTTACTCCAAGGCCTATCTGGAAAAGCATCCAGAGAAGAAAGGCAAAGACCTGGAGACCACCCGCAAGACCTGCGACAAGTTCCGCAATAACCCGGTGGGGATTTTCAACTTCGTCGAAGGCACGCGCTTCACCGAGGGCAAGCACACCCAGCAGAGTTCACCGTTCCGCTACCTGCTCAAACCGAAAGCGGGCGGCATTGCCTTCGTGCTGGATGCCATGGGCGAACAGCTGGAAGCCATCGTCAACGTGACCATCCACTACCCGACCGGGCGTCCGGGTTACTGGGATTTGCTCTGCGGCAAGGTGAAAGACGTGGTGGTGCACTTTCAGGAGCTGAAGATTCCGCCGCAGTTCGTTGGCAAGAACTACGACCAGGATGGGGTGTATCGCCTGGAGTTTCAGGGCTGGATCAATCAATTGTGGCAGGACAAGGATGCGCTGCTGGGGCAGATGCACCGTGAGTATCCAGTGAATTCTTGAGGTGCCCGCGAAGGTGTCCTCCCGGACACAAAAAAGCCCGCAGACAATCACTCATCTGCGGGCTTTTTTGTTTTCAGCTAATGCTTAGATCGCGCCACGTTTACGCAGCAGATCCAGCACTTGCTTGACGCTTTCTTCCAGCGACAGCGACTGGGTGTCGATCACCAGATCGGCATTCAGCGGCACGTCGTACGGGAAGGATTCGCCCGGGATGTTGTCGCCACCCGCCGCGTACAGGCCTTGCGGATCGCGTTCGGCGCAGACCGTCGGCGAGGCCTGGACGTAGACCGTCAACAGACGCTCCTTGCCGATCAGGTCCTTGGCCTGCTCACGACCTTCGGCACTCGGGGCAACGAACGCCGCCAGTGTCAGCAGGCCGGCTTCGTTGAACTGACGCGCAACGTGCGCCGCACGACGCCAATTCTCGGTGCGCCCGGCACGATCATTCGGCAGGCCTTTGTTCAGGTCGTGGCGCAGGTTCTGGCCATCGAGCACAAACACCGCGCGGCCCATGTCGAACAACTTGCGTTCAACCGCATAGGCCAGGGTGCTTTTGCCCGCGCCCGACAGGCCGCTGAACAACACGGTGGCCGGTTGCTGGCCGAAGCGCTGGGAGCGTTCTTCGGTGGCTACATGCGCCAGTTTGCCGTGGTGGGAGCTGCTGCCATGCGCCAGCGGCTGAGCGATGATCATGCCGGCTGCGACGGTGCCGTTGGTCAAACGGTCGATGACGATGAACGAACCCGTGGTGCGGTTGCTGTCGTAACCGTCCAGCGCGATGGCCGCGTCGAGGCTGATCTTGACCCGACCGATCTCGTTCAACTGCAACGAGCTGGCAGGGCCTTCGGCCAAGGTGTTCACGTCCACGCGATTGACGATGCTGGTGATCGAGCCCGGCACGTAAGTCGTGGCGCGCTTGATGTCATATTTCTTGCCCGGCAGCATCGGCTCTTCGGCCATCCACACCAGCATGGCGTCGAAGGCGTCGGTCACTTGCGGCTGGTTATCGGCGTGCACCAGCAAGTCGCCACGGGAAATGTCGATCTCGTCTTCCATGGTCAGCGTCACCGCTTGACCAGGACCGGCGTGCTCCAGTTCACCTTCGAAGGTGACAATGGATTTCACGCGGCTGCTCTTGCCCGACGGCAACACAACGACTTCGTCGCCCTTGTGCACGATGCCGCTGGCCAGGGTGCCGGCGAAACCACGGAAGTTCAGGTTCGGACGGTTGACGTACTGCACCGGGAAACGCAGGTCGGTGTAGTTGCGGTCACTGGCGATTTCGACGGTTTCGAGGATTTCCATCAGCGACTGGCCGGTGTACCACGGCGAGCGCTCGGATTTGTTCACCACGTTGTCGCCCTTGAGCGCGGACATCGGCACGAACGCCATGGTGCTCGGCTTGAACGCGATGCCTTCGGCGAACTTCAGGTAATCGGCCTTGATCGACTCAAATACGCTTTCGTCGAAGCCGTTGAGGTCCATCTTGTTGATGGCGACCACGATGTGCTTGATGCCGAGCAACGAGGCGATAAAGCTGTGGCGACGAGTCTGGGTCTGCACGCCGTAACGGGCGTCGACCAGGATGATCGCCAGGTCACAGGTGGATGCACCGGTGGCCATGTTGCGGGTGTACTGCTCATGGCCGGGGGTATCGGCGATGATGAATTTGCGCTTGGCGGTAGAGAAATAGCGGTAGGCGACATCGATGGTGATGCCCTGCTCACGCTCGGCCTGCAAGCCGTCGACCAGCAACGCCAGGTCGATGTCTTCGCCGGTGGTGCCGACTTTTTTCGAGTCGCGGGTAATGGCTTCCAGATGATCTTCGTAGATCATTTTGGAGTCGTGCAGCAGGCGCCCGATCAGGGTGCTCTTGCCGTCGTCGACGTTGCCACAAGTCAGAAAGCGCAGCATTTCCTTGCGTTCATGCTGGCCCAGGTAGGCGAGGATGTCCTCGCTGATCAAATCAGATGCGTGCGACATGACAACCCCTTAGAAATAACCCTGACGTTTCTTTTCTTCCATGGAACCGGCGCCATCGTGATCGATGACTCGGCCCTGGCGTTCGGAAGTTCGCGTCAGGAGCATTTCCTGAATGATGTCGGTCAGGCTGGTGGCCTCGGACTCGACAGCACCGGTCAACGGGTAGTCGCCCAGTGTACGGAAACGGACCTTCTTCTTGACGATGCGCGCCTTGTCTTCGTCGCTCAGGTGATTGAGCAGGCGTTCGTCGTCGATCATGATCCAGGTGCCGTTCATCTCGATGACATCACGCTCGGCAGCGAAGTACAGCGGCACGATCGGGATGCCTTCCAGGTAGATGTACTGCCAGATGTCCAGTTCGGTCCAGTTCGACAACGGGAATACGCGGATCGATTCGCCCTTGTTGACCTTGCCGTTGTAGACGTTCCACAGCTCCGGGCGCTGGTTCTTCGGGTCCCAGCGGTGCTTGCTGTCACGGAACGAATACACGCGTTCTTTGGCACGCGACTTCTCTTCGTCGCGACGGGCGCCACCGAATGCGGCGTCGAAGCCGTGCTTGTCGAGGGCCTGCTTGAGGCCTTCGGTCTTCATGATGTCGGTGTGCTTGGCACTGCCGTGGGTCAGCGGGTTGATACCCTGCGCTACGCCATCGGGGTTGACGTGTACCAGCAGGTCCAGGCCGAGCTCTTCGACCATGCGGTCGCGGAACGCGTACATTTCCTTGAACTTCCACTGGGTGTCGACGTGCATCACCGGAAACGGAAGTTTGCCCGGGAAGAATGCCTTGCGCGCAAGGTGCAGCATCACGGCGGAGTCTTTACCGACGGAGTACAGCATCACCGGGTTATCGAACTCGGCGGCGACCTCGCGGATGATGTGGATGCTTTCGGCCTCCAGCTGTTTCAGATGCGTCAGTTTGTCGACCATGGCTACTCACGAAAACGATCTTATGGACGGCCTGCGGGCCGTGTTCGAGCGGGGAATCCTAGCACAGCGCCCTCTTCTAATCAGGACGGCGGCTAGATCGAAAGGGTATATGAATATACCCCCTCGTTTGGGCTCCAGCCCTGTAGTCAAATCGGGTTCGGGCAATCGATGAAGATGTGCTCGAGGGCGAAACGTCGTGCCAGGTAATCGCCCAAAGCCTGCACACCGTAACGCTCGGTGGCGTGGTGGCCGGCGGCGATGAAACTGATGTCGTTTTCCCGGGCGCTGTGGAACGTCTGTTCGGAGGCTTCGCCGCTGAGGTACAGATCGACGCCGGCCAACACCGCCTGGTCAATGTAACCCTGGCCGCCACCGGTGCACCAGCCGACCCGACGAATCATCTCGCTGCCTTCGATCAGCAGCGGCTCGCGCCCCATGACTTCCTGTACCCGACGGGCAAAATCGCGGGGAGTCATCGGTTCGCTCAACGAGCCAACCAACCCGACGATTTTCAGGTTGTCCGGATCCAGCGGGCCTTCGACGGTAATGTCCAATTGCCGGGCGAGCTGCACGTTGTTCCCGACTTCCGGGTGCAGGTCCAGCGGCAAGTGATAGGACAGCAGGCTGATGTCGTGCTTGAGCAGGGTTTTCAACCGGCGCTGCTTCATGCCGGTGATGCACGGGTTCTCGCCTTTCCAGAAATAGCCGTGATGCACCAGCACCAGATCGGCCTGGGCCTCCACCGCGGCGTCCAGCAGTGCCTGGCTGGCGGTGACACCGCTGACGATGCGCATCACTTGCGGCCGGCCTTCGACCTGCAAGCCGTTGGGGCAGTAATCGGCGATCTTCGAACTTGCCAGGTAACGGTCGGCTTCTTCGACCAGGGTGCTCAGGGCGACGGCCATAAAAGACTCCTAAATATCCCGTTCAGAGGCGCGCGCGGCCTCGTATAATGCGCGACATTATGGGCGGTCTCATACCGCCTGCAACCTCTCAGGACGTGCTTAATGCTCAAGGCGCTGCGTTTTTCYGGCTGGCCGCTGTTGGCCGGCGTGCTTGTCGCTCTACTGATTATTCAGCGTTACCCGCAGTGGGTCGGGCTGCCAAGCCTCGACGTCAATCTGCAACAAGCCCCGCAAACCCTTGGTGTGCAGCAGGGCCCGGTGTCCTATGCCGATGCGGTGACCACGGCTGCGCCGTCGGTAGTCAACCTTTACACCACCAAAGTGGTCAACAAACCCAGCCATCCGCTGTTTGAAGATCCGCAGTTCCGCCGCTTCTTCGGCGACAACTCGCCCAAGCAGAAGCGCATGGAGTCGAGCCTCGGTTCGGGCGTGATCATGAGCCCGGAAGGTTACCTGCTGACCAATAACCACGTGACCAGCGGTGCCGACCAGATCGTGGTGGCGCTCAAGGATGGTCGTGAAACCCTGGCCCGGGTCATCGGCAGCGACCCGGAAACCGACCTCGCGGTATTGAAGATAGACCTGAAAAACCTGCCGTCGATCACCGTCGGCCGCTCCGACAACCTGCGCATTGGCGACGTGGCCCTGGCCATCGGCAACCCGTTCGGCGTCGGCCAGACCGTGACCATGGGTATCATCAGTGCCACCGGGCGCAATCAGTTGGGCCTGAACAACTACGAAGACTTCATCCAGACCGACGCCGCGATCAACCCCGGCAACTCCGGCGGTGCGCTGGTGGATGCCAACGGCAACCTGACCGGCATCAACACGGCGATCTTCTCCAAGTCCGGTGGCTCGCAAGGCATCGGCTTCGCGATCCCGGTCAAACTGGCGATGGAAGTGATGAAGTCGATCATCGAACACGGCCAGGTGATTCGCGGCTGGCTCGGCATCGAAGTGCAACCGTTGAGTCAGGAACTGGCGGAATCGTTTGGCCTGTCGGGACGCCCGGGAATTGTGGTCGCGGGGATATTCCGTGACGGCCCGGCGCAGAAGGCCGGCCTGCAATTGGGCGACGTGATCCTCAGCATCGACGGTGAACCGGCTGGCGATGGTCGCAAGTCAATGAACCAGGTGGCGCGCATCAAGCCGACCGACAAGGTCACGATTCAGGTGATGCGCAACGGCAAAGAGCTCAAGCTCACCGCAGAAATCGGCCTGCGTCCGCCGCCGGCACCGATCCAGGAAAAAGAAGAGTAAGCAGACAACACCGCCCCTGCGTGCGAGCCTGCTCGCGATGAGGCCGTAACATTCAGCATTGCAGTTGAATGCCAAGCCGCCATCGCAAGCAGGCTCTCGCCCACAGGATCAGCAGTGGTTCAGAGACCGTCGAGGCCGTCGATCAGTGCCTGATTCTGCTCCGGCGTGCCGATGGAAATCCGCAGGAACTGGGCAATCCGCTCTTGCTTGAAGTGCCGAACAATCACGCCCTGTTCGCGCAACTTCGCGGCCAGCCCCGCCGCATCGTGCTTCGGGTGACGGGCGAAAATGAAGTTCGCCGCCGACGGCAACACTTCAAACCCCTTCGCCTCCAGTTGCGCGACCACTTGCTCGCGACTCTCGATGACCAACCGGCAAGTCTTGTCGAAATACTCGCGATCTTCGAACGCCGCCGCAGCCCCCACAATCGCCAGGCGATCAAGCGGGTAGGAGTTGAAGCTGTTCTTGATCCGCTCCAGTGCCTCGATCAGGTCCGGGTGCCCCACGGCCAGGCCAACCCGCAGGCCGGCCAGGGAACGGGACTTGGACAGGGTCTGCGTCACCAACAGGTTCGGATAACGGTCCACCAGCGTGATCGCCGTTTCCCCACCGAAATCGATGTAAGCCTCATCCACCACGACCACCGAATCCGGGCTGGCCTTGAGGATTTGCTCAACAGCGTCCAGTGCCAACAGGCAACCGGTCGGCGCATTCGGGTTCGGGAAGATGATCCCGCCGTTCGGCTTGGCATAGTCCGCCGGGTTGATCTGGAACTGTTCGTCCAGCGCAACCGCATCGAACTTGATGCCATACAACCCGCAGTAAACCGGGTAGAAGCTGTAGCTGATGTCCGGGAACAGCAGCGGTTTATCGTGCTGCAGCAAACCGTGAAAGATGTGCGCCAGGACTTCATCGGAACCGTTACCGAGGAACACCTGATTGCCCTGCACGCCGTAGTACTTGGCAACGGCTTGCTTGAGCAGGTCGCTGTTCGAGTCCGGGTACAGACGCAGGTTGTCGTTCAGTTCGGTCTGCATTGCCGCCAGGGCTTTTGGCGATGGACCGTACGGGTTTTCGTTGGTGTTGAGCTTCACCAGTTTCGCCAGTTTCGGCTGCTCGCCCGGCACGTAAGGCACCAGATTCTTGACGAACGGGCTCCAGAATTTACTCATGTTCAGTTCCCCTGCTTGTCATCAAGAATGCGGTATTCAGCACTGCGGGCGTGAGCGCTCAGCGATTCGCCACGGGCCAGTACGGAGGCGGTCTTGCCCAGTTCGGAGGCACCCTGCTCGGAGCAGAAGATGATCGACGAACGTTTCTGGAAGTCGTAAACACCCAGCGGCGAGGAGAAGCGCGCAGTGCCGGAGGTCGGCAATACGTGGTTCGGACCTGCGCAGTAGTCGCCCAGGGCTTCGGAAGTGTGGCGGCCCATGAAGATCGCGCCGGCGTGACGGATCTGCGGCAGCCAGGCCTGCGGATCGGCGACCGATAACTCCAGGTGCTCCGGGGCGATGCGGTTGACCACTTCGATGGCTTGATCCATGTCGCGAACCTTGATCAGCGCACCACGGCCATTGATCGAGGTTTCGATGATCTCGGCGCGTTCCATGGTCGGCAGCAGTTTGGCGATGCTGGCGGCCACCTTGTCGAGGAACTCAGCGTCCGGGCTGACCAGAATCGCCTGGGCGTCTTCGTCGTGTTCGGCTTGGGAGAACAGGTCCATGGCGATCCAGTCCGGATCGGTCTGGCCGTCACACACCACCAGAATCTCCGACGGGCCGGCGATCATGTCGATGCCGACCTGGCCGAACACGTGGCGCTTGGCGGTAGCGACATAGATGTTGCCAGGCCCCACCACTTTGTCGACCTTCGGCACGCTTTCGGTGCCGTAGGCCAGCGCCGCAACTGCCTGGGCGCCGCCGATGGTGAACACCCGGTCGACGCCGGCGATGCAGGCTGCGGCCAGCACCAGTTCGTTGACTTCACCGCGCGGGGTCGGCACGACCATGACCACTTCGGTCACGCCCGCCACCTTGGCCGGAATCGCGTTCATCAACACCGAGGATGGGTAGGACGCCTTGCCGCCCGGCACGTACAGACCGGCGCGATCCAGTGGCGTGACCTTCTGGCCCAGCACCGTGCCATCGGCTTCGGTGTAGCTCCAGGAATCCTGTTTCTGCTTTTCGTGGTAGCTGCGCACACGGGCCGCGGCCTTTTCCAGGGCTTCGCGCTGAGGCACGGTAATGCGGGTCAGTGCCAGTTCCAGGCGTTCGCGCGGCAGGATCAAGTCCGCCATGGACGCTACTTGCAGGCCGTCGAACTTCTGGGTGAACTCAACCACTGCGGCATCGCCACGCTCACGCACGGCCTTGATGATGTCCAGCACCCGCTGATTGACCGAGTCGTCAGACACACTTTCCCAGCTCAGCAGATGATCCAGATGATGTGCGAAATCCGGGTCAGCAGCGTTGAGTCGGCGAATTGCAGTCGGTGCGGTCATAGCGAGAGCCTCATAGGATTGGCAAAAACTCAGGCGCCCGAAGCTAACATTCGATCCGCTTGGGCACCTGAGAATTCTGGCTATGAGGCGGATAGACGGCGCGACTCAAGGTCGCGCAGGTGAATCAGCCGCGGTGTCGAGACTCCACTGCCTTGCGCAGGGTGTCGATCAACGCCTGGATACGGGCATGCTGCATTTTCATCGACGCCTTGTTGACGATCAGACGGGAGCTGATGGCAGCGATGAAATCCTGTGGCTCCAGGCCATTGGCCCGCAGCGTGTTACCAGTGTCGACCACGTCGATGATCTTGTCCGCCAGACCGATCAGCGGCGCCAACTCCATCGAGCCGTAGAGCTTGATGATGTCGACCTGACGACCCTGTTCGGCATAGTAGCGCTTGGCGACGTTGACGAACTTGGTGGCAATGCGCAGACGGCCCTTGGGCTCGACTGCGCCGACTTTGCCGGCCGTCATCAGCTTGCACTGGGCGATTTGCAGGTCCAGTGGTTCGTACAGACCCTGGCCGCCGTATTCCATCAGCACGTCTTTACCGGCGACGCCCAGGTCGGCGGCACCATGCTCGACATAGGTCGGCACATCGGTGGCACGCACGATCAGCAAGCGCACATCGGCCTGGGTCGTGGGGATGATCAGCTTGCGGCTCTTGTCCGGATTCTCGGTCGGCACGATGCCCGCTTCAGCCAGAAGCGGCAAGGTGTCGTCAAGGATGCGGCCCTTGGACAGTGCGATAGTCAACATGGGAAACGTCAGTCCTTATCAAGGTACTCATGCCCGGTCGCAAACGGCGCCGGACACACATCGAGCCGGAAACCGGCTCGACTTCAACAAATCAACGGACGCGTCCCTGCGCCCATGCAGCAGAAACTAGCCCGGTACGCGGCGGATCTTGGCGCCGAGCATCTGCAGCTTCTCTTCGATGCACTCATAACCACGGTCGATGTGGTAGATGCGGTCGATCAGGGTATCGCCTTCGGCGATCAGCGCCGAGATCACCAGGCTGGCCGAAGCACGCAGGTCGGTGGCCATGACTGGAGCGCCCTTGAGCTTTTCGATGCCGGTGACGATGGCGGTGTTGCCTTCAACCTGAATGTGCGCGCCCATGCGGTGCAGTTCGTAAACGTGCATGAAGCGGTTTTCGAAGATCGTCTCGATCACGGCACCAGTGCCTTCGGCAATGGCGTTGAGGGAGATGAACTGCGCTTGCATGTCGGTCGGGAACGCCGGGTATGGAGCAGTCCGCACGTTGACGGCTTTCGGCCGCTTGCCGTGCATGTTCAGCTCGATCCAGTCTTCGCCGCAGGTGATTTCGGCACCCGACTCGCGGAGCTTTTCCAGGACGGCTTCGAGGATGGTCGGATCGGTGTCCTTGACCTTCACACGCCCGCCGGTGACCGCTGCCGCCACCAGGTAGGTGCCGGTCTCGATACGGTCAGGCATCACTTTGTAAGTGGTCGTGTGCAGACGCTCAACGCCATCGATGGTGATGGTGTCGGTACCGGCACCGGAAACCTTCGCGCCCATGGCGTTCAGGAAGTTCGCCAGATCGACGACTTCAGGCTCGCGAGCGGCGTTGGCCAGAACGCTGCGGCCCTTGGCCAGAGCGGCCGCCATCATGATGTTCTCGGTACCGGTCACGCTGACGGTGTCGAAGAAGAAGTGCGCACCGCGCAGGCCGCCTTCAGGGGCCTTGGCCTTGATGTAGCCGCCTTCGACGTCGATGACCGCGCCCATGGCTTCAAGACCACGGATGTGCAGGTCAACCGGACGCGAACCGATGGCGCAACCGCCAGGCAGTGCAACTTCGGCTTCACCGAAACGGGCAACCATCGGGCCCAGTACCAGGATCGAGGCGCGCATGGTTTTAACCAGTTCGTACGGCGCGATCAGGGTCTTGATGGTGCGTGGGTCGATTTCGACGCTGAGTTTCTCGTCGATCACAGGCTCGATGCCCATGCGACCGAACAGCTCGATCATGGTGGTGATGTCGTGCAGGTGCGGCAGGTTGGCCACGGTCACCGGGCCATCGCACAGCAGGGTGGCAGCCAGGATCGGCAAGGCAGAGTTCTTTGCCCCGGAGATGCGGATCTCGCCATCAAGACGAGCGCCACCAGTAATAATCAATTTATCCATAAGAATCTCGACGCCCTTGGGCTCAGGTGCGCTCGGCCCAGGCCGCGCTGCTGAAAAATTTCATAGTGACCGCATGGATGCTGCCATCGACAATCCACGGGTTCAAATGGGCATAGACCTGCTGCTGACGCTTCACCGGGCTTAACGCCGCCAGTTCATCGCTAATCACGTTCAGTTGGAAATTGCAGCCTTCGCCTTCAACTTCCACCTTCGTGTTTGGCAGCTTTCCTTCAAGGAAGCTCTTCACTTCTACGGCCTGCATGCTCAACCTCAATCGGCGCCCTGTGCGCGCGGGTCGGACATCATACAAAAAAGCCCCGCGCCTGCGAACCCCGCGAAGCAGGACTCTGACGGGGGGCTTCTTTATAGATGCGGTTCAGGGGTGCGCCAACAGCTCGGTCAATTCGCTGACCTGAGCGATTTTGCGCATGTCTTCGGGCATCTCGCGAATGCTCAAGGCCTTGCCGGCCACCTGAGCATCGCGCATGAAACACAGCAGCAGCGACAAGCCGACGCTGCTGGACTTCTCCACCGCGGAGCAATCGACCACCAGCGCAGGCGCCTTGCTGGACTTGATCAGCGCCTGACCCTGCTTGCGCAGGTCCGGGCCTGTCCGGTAATCCAGCACGCCGCTGAGCAGCAGCTCGCCGGTTTCGCTCATGCGAATGGCCGACTCACTCATTGGGTTTTCTTCTCAACAGCTTTTTCGGTGGTTTCCTTGGCTTTGGCCACTTCCCCGGCCCAGCCATTAATGGTCTTGTCCAGGTCGTTGCCATTGCGCTGCATCGCATCAGCGAACTGATCGCGGAACAGCTTGCCAATGTTGATGCCGTTGATGATGACGTTACGCAGCTTCCATTCGCCGTTGATCTTTTCAAGTGTGTAAGACACAGGATAGATAGAGCCGCTGCTGCCTTTGACCTTCATGTCAACGCTGGTACGGTCTCCCGATTCATCCTTGGCAGGCTCAACAGTGATGCCCTGGTTGTTGTATTCGAGCAATGCGTTGCCATAAAACTGGAACAGGCCTTTTTTGAAGTTCTCGACAAACTTCTGCATCTGCTCGGGCGTGGCTTTGCGCGAATATTTGACCGTCATGATGCTTTTGGAAATGCCCTCGGCATCCACCACAGGTCCGACGATGGTGTTCAGCGCCGTATAAAAGTCTTGTGGATCCTGCTTGTACTTCTCTTTATTGGCCGACAGGTCGGCGAGCATCCGGGTCGTGGTGTCCTGAACCAGATCGTGCGCCGACTGCGCCGCCACGGCGTTAGCCATCAACGGCAAGGCCGCGAGCAATATCAACAGGCCACGTCGTAAGATAGAGATCATTCAAAAGCTCCTCATTTGGCGTCTTTGCTAACGGTATTGAGCAGAAATTTACCGATCAGGTCCTCGAGCACCAGCGACGATTGCGTGTCGTGGATGGTTCCACCATCCTTGAGCAGGGCTTGTTCCCCGCCCACGCTGATACCGATGTATTTCTCACCCAACAGGCCAGCGGTCAGGATAGATGCAGTGGAGTCAGTCGGCAGATTATCTACGCGCTTTTCCAGTTGCATGGTCACCCGACCGGTGAAGCTGTCGCGATCCAGATCAATCGCCGTGACCTTGCCGATGGTCACACCGGCCATGGTCACTTTAGCTCTGACCGTCAAACCGGCGATATTATCGAAATATGCATAAAGTTTATAAGTATCGGTGCTCGGGCTCGGGGACAGGCCACTTACCCGCAACGCAAGCAACAGCAAAGCCAGAATGCCAGCCAGCAAGAAAAGGCCGACACCGATTTCCAGGGTGCGGTTTTGCATCAGAAATCTCCAAACATCAAGGCGGTCAGAATAAAGTCCAGGCCGAGTACCGCCAAAGAGGCGTACACCACGGTCTTGGTAGTGGCACGACTGATCCCCTCGGAAGTGGGCTCGCAGTCATAGCCTTGGAATACGGCGATCCAGGTCACGACGAAGGCAAAAACGATGCTTTTGATAATGCCGTTAAGCACATCGTCGACAAATGTCACGCTGTTTTGCATGTTCGACCAGTAGGAGCCTTCATAGACACCCAGCCAGTCGACGGCCACCCACGAACCGCCCCAGATACCCACCACGCTGAAAATCATCGCCAGCACCGGCAGGGAAATGAAGCCGGCCCACAGGCGCGGGGCAATGATGTACTTGAGCGGGTCGACCCCGATCATTTCCAGGCTGGACAGTTGCTCGGTGGATTTCATGTTGCCGATTTCGGCGGTCAGCGCCGAACCCGCACGCCCGGCGAACAGCAAGGCCGTGACGACCGGCCCCAGTTCACGCAGCAGTGTCAGCGCAACCATCTGCCCGACCGCCTGCTCCGAACCGTAACTCGACAGGATGTTGAAGCCCTGCAGCGCCAGCACCATGCCGATGAACACCCCGGAGACCACGATGATCACCAGGGACATCACGCCAACCGAATGCAGTTGCTTGACCAGCAGGCCAAAACTGCCGCCGATGCCGCCGCGACCGAGCAAGGCATGAAACAGGAACAGCGCCGAACGCCCGAACACCGCCAGCACATCGATACCGGCGTGGCCGAAACGGCGTACTCTTTCTATTAATGAAATCTTGCGCATCAGCGCTTCCCCAGAAGATCTGCGCGGTAATCCGTCGCTGGAAAGTGGTATGCGACCGGGCCGTCGGGTTCGCCAGTCATGAACTGGCGAATCCGTGGTTCCTGCGAATTCATCAATTCCTTGGGTGTGCCCTGCCCCAACACTTGCCCGTCACCCACCACAATGATGTAGTCGGCGATGCTCGCGGTCTCGGCCAGATCGTGGGAGACCACGATGCTGGTGATGCCCAGCGCATCGTTGAGCAGGCGGATCAGGCGCACCAGCACGCCCATGGCGATCGGGTCCTGGCCGACAAAAGGCTCGTCGTACATGAGAATTTGCGGATCGAGGGCAATCGCCCGGGCCAGCGCGACTCGACGTTTCATGCCGCCAGACAATTCGTCAGGCATCAGGTCAATGGCGCCACGCAAGCCCACGGCCTGCAGTTTGAGCAGGACAATGTCGCGAATCATTTCTTCCGGCAGCGCGGTATGAACGCGCAACGGAAAGGCGACGTTCTCGAACACATCGAGATCGGTAAACAGTGCGCCGCTCTGAAACAGCACACCCATCTGCTTGCGCGCATCGAACAAGTCGCTGCGCGACAACGTTGGCAGGTTCTGGCCATTGACCCAGACTTCGCCGCTGGTGGGGCGCAATTGGGCCCCCATCAACCGCAACAGCGTGGTCTTGCCACACCCGGAAGGCCCCATGATGCCGGTGACCTTGCCGCGTGGTATGCGGATATCGATGTTATTGAAAATGCTGCGCGCACCGCGCTTGAAGGTCAGTCCCTTCAGCTCGACCGCGTAGGCGTTATCGGCACTCATCTAAACTCCTTGCGATGCAGCCTCTCACTCGGACGCCTGGCTTTCAAACGAAAGCACATACCTCCCCGGGCAGGCCGAACTGGCGGCGAACTATATCACCGCAAAGGCCAAGCGCCCAAGGCCCAAGCCGGGCACGTTCAGCAACATGACCACCTGAAATCATCTATTTAGAGGGTTTCGGTAACAAGGAATGACAAACCGCGACGAACTTGCGTGAGGGTTTTGATCATTATCGTTATAATCGCCGCCTTTTCATCAGACAATACGATTTCTGACATGAGCCAATCCAGCGACCTGATTCAATCTGCACAACGTACCATCCGCCTCGAACTGGAAGCCGTACAAGGCTTGCTGCCCCATATCGACGCAGATTTCGTACGCGCTTGCGAGATGATTCTGGCCAGCAAAGGCCGCGTAGTCGTGGTCGGCATGGGCAAATCGGGGCACATCGGCAACAAGATTGCCGCCACCCTGGCCAGCACCGGCACTACGGCGTTCTTCGTGCACCCAGCCGAAGCCAGCCACGGCGACATGGGCATGATCACGCGTGACGACATCATCCTGGCACTGTCGAACTCCGGCTCCACCAATGAAATCGTTACCCTGCTGCCACTGATCAAGCGCCTGGGCATCAAATTGATCAGCGTCACCGGCAATCCCGACTCGGCGCTGGCCAAGGCTGCCGAGGTCAACCTCAACGTTCACGTCGAGCACGAAGCCTGCCCGCTGAACCTGGCGCCAACCTCATCGACCACCGCCGCTCTGGTGATGGGCGATGCCCTGGCGGTGGCGCTGCTGGAAGCCCGCGGTTTTACCGCTGAAGATTTCGCCTTTTCCCACCCAGGCGGCGCACTTGGCCGACGCCTGCTGCTGAAAGTGGAAAACGTCATGCACGCCGGGCAAGAGCTGCCGCAGGTTCAGCACGGCACCTTGCTCAAGGACGCATTGATGGAAATGACCCGCAAGGGCCTGGGCATGACCGTGGTTCTGGAGGCCGACGGTAAACTTGCCGGGATCTTCACCGACGGCGACCTGCGTCGCACCCTGGACCGCAGCATCGACATCCACAGCGCCACCATCGAGCAGGTCATGACCGCCCACGGCAAGACCGCACGTGCCGAGATGCTGGCTGCCGAGGCGTTGAAAATCATGGAAGACCACAAGATCAACGCATTGGTCGTGGTCGACAGCGAAGACCGCCCGGTCGGCGCCTTGAACATGCACGATTTGCTGCGCGCTGGAGTAATGTAATGAGCACGGACCTGCTACAACGCGGCAAACAGATCAAACTGGCGGTATTCGACGTCGACGGCGTGCTGACCGACGGGCGCCTGTACTTCCTCGAAGACGGCAGCGAATTCAAGACCTTCAACACCCTCGACGGCCAAGGCATCAAGATGTTGATGGCAGCCGGCGTGCAGACCGCTATCATCAGCGGACGCAAGACCCCGGTGGTCGAACGACGGGCCAAGAACCTCGGCATTCCACACCTGTTCCAGGGACGAGAAGATAAGCTGGTGGTGCTCGACGGGCTTCTTGCCCAACTCAACCTGAACTATGAACAAGTGGCCTACCTCGGCGACGACCTGCCGGACCTGCCGGTGATTCGCCGCGTAGGCTTGGGCATGGCCGTGGCCAACGCCGCCAGCTTTGTGCGCGAGCACGCCCACGGCATCACCCAGGCCCGTGGCGGCGAGGGTGCCGCGCGCGAATTCTGCGAATTGATCCTGCGCGCCCAGGGCCGCCTCGATGCGGCCAACGCCGCATACCTGTGAGCCCATCATGCTGAGCAAAAAGATTCGCAACATCCTGATATTCGGTTGCATCGCGGCGCTATTCGCTGCGGTCGGCTACTGGAATATCAGCCCGGAACGCTTCCTCGACAAGCCAGTGGCGCATGTCGATGAAACCATGATCGACTATTACGCCACCAACGCCCACAGCGTGCAGTACCTGCCGGACGGCAAATTGCAGTATGAAATGACATCCGACAAGGTCGAACACCTGAAGGCGACGGAAGTGACGTTGCTGTCCAACCCTGACCTGAACATGTTTCGCGGCACCGAATTCCCCTGGCACGTCCAGAGCGAACACGGTGAAGTCAATCCGGACGGCACCCAGGTCGAGCTGATCGACTCGGTACGTATCACGCGTTTCGACGAAAAAAACCGTAAAACCCTGATTACCACCACCCGTATGACAGTGTTCCCGCAGCAGCAATATGCGCAGACCGATCAACCCGTTAGAATCGACGGCGCCGGCGGTGTATCGACAGGCAACGGAATGAAAGCGTACTTGAAAGAAAGCAGGATACACCTGCTATCGAACGTAAGAGGACAGTATGAGGCTCGTTAAAACCCTCCCTATTTTGCTCGGTCTGAGCGCAGCACTGGGAAGCGTGAGCGCCTGGGCTCTGCCGACCGATCAAGCGCAGCCTATCCGCATCCAGGCCGACGACGCCCAGCTGGACGACAAGAATGGTATTGCCACCTATAAAGGTGACGTGATCATCACTCAGGGCTCGATGAAGGTCACCGGCAACACCGTGACCATCACTCGCACCCCGACTGGCGACATCGACGTGGTGACCTCGGTGGGCAACCTGGCGTACTTCGAGCAATTGCAAACAGCTGGCGACACCAAGCCTGTTCAGGGTTGGGGCGTGACCATCCAATATCACGCCGCGCAAAACCGCGTCGTACTGATCGACAAGGCCAAAGTTGTCGACAAGGACAACAACACCACCCAGGGCGAGAAAATCGTCTATGACACGGTCAAGAAACTTGCGAGCGCCGGTCGCGCCACGGGTAACAAAGTCACCGAGACGCGTCCGCGCATCGACATGGTGATCCAGCCGAAAAAGAAAACCGACGAGCAAAAGGCCCAGTAATGGCAACTCTGAAAGCTCAGCATCTGGCCAAGAGCTACAAGAGCCGCCAGGTCGTGCGTGACGTCAGCCTGTCCATCGACAGCGGCCAGATCGTCGGCCTGCTTGGCCCCAACGGCGCCGGTAAAACCACCTGTTTCTACATGATCGTGGGCCTGGTACAGGCCGATCAGGGTCGCGTACTGATCGATGACCTGGACGTCAGCCACCAGCCGATGCATGGGCGCGCGAAGGCCGGTATCGGTTATCTTCCGCAAGAAGCGTCGATCTTCCGCAAGCTGTCGGTGACCGACAACATCATGGCCATCCTCGAGACCCGCAAGGAGCTCGACAAGGCCGGTCGCCGCAAAGAGCTGGAAAGCCTGCTGCAGGAATTTCACATTCACCACATCCGCGACAGCCTTGGCATGAGCCTGTCCGGTGGTGAACGCCGTCGGGTGGAAATCGCCCGGGCACTGGCCACCAACCCGAAATTCATCCTCCTCGACGAACCCTTCGCCGGCGTGGACCCGATCTCGGTGGGCGACATCAAGCAGATCATCCATCACCTCAAGGCCAAAGGCATTGGCGTGCTGATCACTGACCACAACGTCCGTGAAACCCTGGACATCTGCGAAACCGCCTACATCGTCAACGATGGCCAGCTGATCGCTGAAGGCGACTCCGCCACCATCCTGGCCAATGAACTGGTCAAGGAAGTGTATCTGGGCCATGAGTTCCGCCTGTAAGCGCTGAGGTGCCTGGTCAGTCGCCTCGGTGCTCGTCTCAATAAAAAATCAATAGTTTTTTATTGTTACAGCGCTCTAGGCAAACACTTCAGTTTCAGGCATATAATTTGCTTATGTTTGGCGCTTCGGCGCCCTGTAGTGGATGGCGCATGTGCGCCGGCGAATAAGGTGTTAAGCCCCTGCCATGAAACCATCGCTAGTCTTGAGAATGGGCCAGCAGCTGACGATGACACCGCAGCTGCAACAGGCCATCCGCCTGCTCCAATTGTCGACCCTGGACCTGCAACAGGAAATCCAGGAGGCCCTGGAGTCCAATCCGATGCTCGAACGCCAGGAAGAAGGCGACGACTTCGATAATGCCGACCCCTTGGCCGACAAAGCCGAACAGCAACCCAACGCCGACATTCAGGAACCCTCCTACCAGGAAACCGCCCCGACGGTGGATAACCTTGAGGAAGGCGACTGGAACGAGCGCATTCCCAACGAATTGCCTGTCGATACCGCCTGGGAAGACGTCTACCAGACCAGCGCCAGCAGCCTGCCGAGCAACGATGACGACGAGTGGGATTTCACCACCCGTACTTCGGCCGGTGAAAGCCTGCAAAGCCATTTGCTCTGGCAACTGAACCTGGCACCGATGTCCGACACCGATCGCCTGATCGCCGTGACCCTGATCGACTGCATCAACAATCAGGGCTATCTGGACGAAACCCTCGAGGAAATCCTCGAGGCCTTCGATCCGGAACTGGACATCGAACTGGACGAAATCGAAGCCGTCCTGCACCGCATCCAGCAATTCGAGCCCGCCGGTATCGGCGCCCGCAACCTCGGTGAATGCCTGCTGCTGCAACTGCGCCAACTGCCCGCCAAGACCCCTTGGCTGACCGAGGCCAAGCGCCTGGTCACCGATTACATCGACCTGCTCGGCAGCCGCGACTACAGCCAGCTGATGCGCCGCATGAAGCTCAAGGAAGACGAACTGCGCCAGGTGATCGAACTGGTCCAGAGCCTCAACCCGCGCCCGGGTTCGCAAATCGAGTCCACCGAAGCCGAGTACGTCGTTCCCGACGTGATCGTGCGCAAGGACAACGAGCGCTGGCTGGTGGAGCTGAACCAGGAGTCGGTACCGCGCCTGCGGGTCAACGCCCAATACGCCGGCTTCGTACGCCGCGCCGATACCAGCGCTGATAACACCTTCATGCGTAATCAGCTGCAGGAGGCTCGCTGGTTCATCAAGAGCCTGCAAAGCCGTAACGAAACCCTGATGAAAGTGGCCACCCAGATCGTCGAGCATCAACGCGGCTTCCTGGAGTACGGCGACGAGGCCATGAAACCGTTGGTGCTGCATGACATCGCCGAAGCGGTGGGCATGCACGAATCGACGATTTCACGGGTGACCACGCAAAAATTCATGCATACCCCACGGGGCATCTATGAACTGAAATACTTTTTTTCCAGCCACGTCAGCACCTCCGAAGGCGGTGAATGCTCGTCCACGGCGATCCGCGCGATCATCAAAAAACTGGTTGCCGCGGAAAATCAGAAAAAGCCGTTGAGTGACAGCAAGATCGCTGGTTTACTGGAGGCACAAGGCATTCAGGTGGCTCGCCGCACCGTCGCCAAGTACCGCGAATCCCTGGGAATCGCGCCTTCGAGCGAACGCAAGCGGTTGATGTAGAGCCACGCCACAGCGTTCCAGTGGTAGATCATCTGATCTACCGCTTTATGCACTGGCAACGAAGGAGAAGCTGTATGCAAGTCAACATCAGTGGACACCAACTGGAAGTGACCGAACCTCTTCGCACCTACATCGGCGAAAAACTCGAACGATTAGAGAGGCATTTCGACAAGATCACCAACGTGCAGGTCACGATGACGGTCGAAAAGCTCAAGCAGAAAATCGAAGCCACACTGCATATTCCCGGCAATGAGGTGGTCG
This sequence comes from Pseudomonas sp. P1_A1, assembly GCF_056406935.1. Lineage (NCBI taxonomy): Bacteria > Pseudomonadati > Pseudomonadota > Gammaproteobacteria > Pseudomonadales > Pseudomonadaceae > Pseudomonas > Pseudomonas sp. P1_A1. Next base: position 66,798 of record NZ_JBFTZE010000024.1, read on the forward strand.
CTAACGCGGAACATACCGATATGTACGCAGCGATCGACGCACTGACCGACAAGCTGGATAAACAACTCAAAAAGCATAAGGAAAAGACCCAGAGCCTCCTCCAGGGCGCGACCGGTCGTTAACACTCCCAACCCATGATCCGACTTGAAAGCATCCTGACCCCCGGCCGTTCCCTGGTGAACGTGCCGGGCGGCAGTAAAAAGAAAGCCCTCGAGCAAATTGCCAACCTCATCCATCGCGAAGTGCCGGATCTGGCCATGCAGGATGTCTTCGAGAGTCTGGTCGCCCGTGAAAAACTCGGTTCCACCGGTTTTGGCAACGGTATCGCCATCCCCCACTGCCGTCTCAAGGGCTGCGTATCGCCCATCAGTGCCTTGATGCACCTGGATGCACCCATCGATTTCGACGCCATCGACGGCGCCCCGGTTGACCTGCTGTTTGTACTGCTGGTCCCGGAAGCAGCCACCGATGCGCACCTGGAACTGCTACGCCAGATCGCCAGCATGCTTGATCGCAAGGAGGTGCGTGAAAAACTGCGCAGCGCCCTAAGCAACCAAGCTTTGTATCAGGTTGTCCTGGACGAGCAAAACGGTCACTAATCATGCGCCTGATCATCGTCAGCGGCCGCTCCGGCTCAGGTAAAAGCACTGCCCTCGATGTTCTCGAGGACAACGGCTACTACTGCATCGACAACCTGCCTGCCGGTCTGCTGCCGGAACTGGCCGAGCGTGCGCTGATTCATACCGAACTGGCACAACCGCTGGTGGCGGTGTCCATCGATGCGCGCAACTTGCCGAGTCATCTGTCACGGTTTCCCGAACTGCTGGAAGAAGTCCGCAGCCGGCATATCCAGTGCGATGTGCTGTACCTGGACGCCGACGAAGAAACCCTGCTCAAACGTTTCTCGGAAACACGCCGTCGTCACCCGCTGAGCAGCGCCAATCGATCGCTGGCGGAAGCGATAGAGGACGAAACCAATCTGCTGGGGCCGATCGCCGATCTGGCCGACCTCAAGGTCAACACCACCAATCTGAACCTGTATCAGTTGCGCGACACCATCAAGCTGCGCCTGCTGAATCAGCCGGAGCCCGGTACTGCGTTTCTGGTGGAGTCTTTCGGGTTCAAGCGTGGCATGCCGGTGGACGCCGATCTGGTGTTCGACGTGCGCTGCCTGCCTAACCCTTACTGGAAACCGGAGCTGCGGGCACAGTCCGGGCTCGATCAACCAGTGGCCGACTACCTGGCGGCGCAGCCGGATGTTGAAGAGATGTTCCAGGACATTTCCTCCTACCTGCTCAAGTGGCTGCCCCGCTTTGCCGCCAGTAACCGCGCCTATGTCACCATTGCCATTGGTTGCACCGGCGGGCATCACCGCTCTGTCTACCTGACCGAACGTCTGGGCCAGGTCCTGCAACAATCCCTGAAGAACGTCCAGGTTCGCCACCGCGACCTCAGCTAAAGGATTCACATCGCGATGCCTGCTCTGGAAATCGAAATCATCAACAAGCTGGGCCTGCATGCCCGCGCGTCTGCCAAATTTGTCGGAGTCGCCGGTCAGTTCAAGGATTGCACGATCAGGGTAGGACGAACGCCAGAAACCGCAGTCGACGGCAAAAGCATCATGGCCATGATGATGCTGGCTGCTGGCAAGGGCACCAAAATCCACCTGAGTACCGAAGGCGAGCAGGCTGACGAGGCGCTGCAGGCATTGGTGAAGTTGATTAACAATTACTTCGACGAAGGCGAATAAACAGCAACAGATCGCAGCCTTCGGCAGCTCCTACGGGCTGCGATCCAATGACCCAAAAAACGCGCCACCCGATGGGGTGGCGCGTTTTTTTTGTGCAGCAATCGCAGCTTAGCTGCCCGCCACCGTCATCCGCTCGATCAACACCGAACCGGTGCGAATGTTGCTGCGCAATTCCAGGTCATTACCGACCGCAATGATCTGCTTGAACATGTCGCGCATGTTGCCGGCGATGGTCACTTCCTGGACCGCGAACTGGATCTCGCCGTTCTCGACCCAGAAACCCGCCGCGCCACGGGAGTAATCGCCAGTGACCATATTCAGGCCCTGCCCCATCAATTCAGTGACCAGCAGGCCACGACCCATGCGGCGCAACAAGGCCGCCTGATCTTCGTCGCCATGGGTGACGAACAGGTTGTGCACGCCGCCGGCATTGGCGGTGCTCGGCATGCCCAGCTTGCGACCGGAATAGGTGCCAAGCACGTAGGACACCAGCTCGCCGTTTTCCACGAACGGCTTGGCGTAGGTCGCCAGGCCATCGCCGTCGAAGGCAGAGCTGCCCAAAGCACGCATCAAGTGCGGACGCTCGTCGATGGTCAGCCACTCCGGGAACAGTTTCTGCCCCAGCGTGCCTTCGAGGAACGACGATTTGCGATACAGACTGCCGCCGGAAATCGCCGAGAGAAAACTGCTGAACAGGCCACCGGCCAGTTCCGCGGAAAACAGCACCGGCACTTCGCAGGTCGGCACCGGGCGCGCACCCAGACGGCTCGCCGCCCGTTGTGCGGCACGCTGGCCGATACTCTCCGGGGAGGCCAGCAGGTTGCCCTGACGGTTCACGTCGTACCAGTAATCGCGCTGCATCTGGCCATCGGCTTCAGCGATCATCACACAGCTGAGACTGTGACGGGTCGAAGCGTAACCGCCGATAAAACCGTGGCTGTTGCCGTACACACGGCAACCCTGATGAGTGCTGAGGGTGGTGCCGTCGGCATTCTTGATCCGGCTGTCGGCGGCAAACGCGGCCGCTTCACAGGCCAGGGCCTGCTCGATGGCTCGCTCCGGTGTGATACTCCATTGGTGGAACAGGTCGAAATCCTGCAGTTCCTTGGCCATCAGCGCGGCATCCGCCAAGCCTGCGGCTTCGTCTTCAGACGTGTGCTTGGCAATCGCCAGCGCAGCAGCGACGGTTTCGCGAATCGCTTCCGAACCACTGGCCGAGGTGCTGGCCGAGCCTTTGCGCTGCCCTACATACAAGGTGATGCCAAAGCCCTGATCGCGGTTGAACTCAACGGTTTCGACTTCCCGCTGACGCACCGTGGTCGACAGGCCCTGCTCCAGCGACACCGCCACTTCACAGGCACTGGCGCCCTGGCGCTTGGCTTCAGCAATGATCTGCTCGACTTGCTCTTGCAGTGCCGGCAACGCTTGTGGGCCGACGCTTTCAACTGCACTCATGCTGTTCTCCACTCAAATTCTGCTTTCGGTAACGGTCATCGAGCGACCGGGCCGGACAAGCGGCCCCCGACTGGTTATCATGGCGGCGTTTCTTTGCGGACGGCCACCATGGTTGATTCTTACGACGACTCCCTCGATACGGGAGAAAAAAGCAAATCCCAGGTCAAACGCGAGCTGCATGCTCTGGTTGACCTCGGCGAGCGCCTTACAACACTCAAGCCTGACCTGCTGGCAAAACTGCCGTTGACCGACGCTTTGCGCCGGGCTCTGGCCGATGCGCCCAAGCACACCGCGAACATCGCGCGTAAACGGCACCTTCAGTTTATCGGCAAGCTGATGCGCGATCAGGACACTGGCGCCATTCTCACTCTGCTCGATCAACTCGATGCCTCCACCCGGCAGTACAACGAACGTTTCCACGGCCTGGAACGCTGGCGCGATCGCTTGATCGCAGGCGACGACGCCGTCCTGGAGAAGTTCGTCGTCGATTACCCGGAGGCCGATCGTCAACAATTGCGCTCCCTGATCCGTCAGGCCCAGCACGAACTGGCGACCAACAAGCCACCGGCTTCGAGCCGTAAAATCTTCAAGTACATCCGTGAGCTGGACGAGACTCAACGCGGTTTGCGTTAAGTCCCGAATCGGGTGAGTTGCCTCGCAACTCACCCGAAGCTTCACGTTTTCAAGAGCCCCTTACGATCCTGTGCCACCCACGGTGATCGCATCGATTTTCAGCGTTGGCTGGCCGACACCCACCGGCACCGACTGCCCATCCTTGCCACACGTTCCCACGCCGCTGTCCAGCGCCAGATCGTTACCAACCATCGACACCCGGCTCATGGCTTCCGGCCCGTTGCCGATCAACGTCGCGCCTTTGACCGGGGCAGTAATCTTGCCGTCTTCGATCAGGTACGCCTCGCTGGTGGAGAACACGAACTTGCCACTGGTGATGTCCACCTGACCGCCGCCGAGGTTGGCGCAGTAGATGCCTTTTTTCACCGAGGCGATGATTTCCGCCGGGTCGCTTTCACCACCGAGCATGTAAGTGTTGGTCATGCGCGGCATCGGCAGGTGCGCGTAGGATTCGCGACGACCGTTGCCGGTGCGGGCCACGCCCATCAGGCGCGCGTTGAGCTTGTCCTGCATATAACCTTTGAGCACGCCGTTTTCGATCAGCGTAGTGCACTCGGTCGGCGTGCCTTCGTCGTCGACGCTCAGCGAACCTCGGCGGCCGGCGAGGGTGCCGTCATCAACGATGGTGCAAAGCTTCGATGCAACCATCTCGCCCACGCGCCCGCTGTAGGCCGAACTGCCCTTGCGGTTGAAATCGCCTTCCAGACCGTGACCGACGGCTTCGTGCAGCAACACGCCGGACCAACCCGAACCCAACACCACCGGCAACGTACCGGCCGGCGCCGGGATCGCTTCCAGATTCACCAGTGCCTGACGCAACGCTTCACGGGCATAGCCCATGGCGCGGTCTTCGCTGAGGAAATAACGGTAATCGGTACGACCGCCACCGCCATGGCCGCCGCGCTCACGACGACCGTTCTGCTCGACGATCACGCTGACGTTGAAACGCACCAGCGGCCGCACATCCGCCGCCAGGCCGCCGTCGGTGGAGGCGATCAGAATCCGCTCCCAGACCCCGGCCATGCTTACGGTGACTTGCTGGATACGCGGGTCGAGGGCGCGGGTCGCCACGTCGATGCGCTTGAGCAGCTCGACTTTCTCGGCGCGGGTCATCACTTCCAGCGGGTTGCCCGGCCCGTACAACTGAGCGACATCCTGGGTAGTGAACGCCCGCACGGTGCCATTCTGCCCGGCCCGGGAGATCGAACGGGCCGCACGGGCCGCCGCGCCCAGCGCTTCGAGGGTGATCGCATTGCTGTAGGCGAAACCGGTTTTTTCACCCGATTGCGCACGCACGCCGACGCCCTGGTCGAGGTTGAAACTGCCTTCCTTGACGATCCCGTCTTCCAGCGCCCAGGACTCGGAAATCTGCCCCTGGAAATACAGGTCGGCGGCATCGATGCCCGGGCCGGCCAGATCGCCAAGCACACCTTGCAGGCTCTCGATCGTTACGCCGCCGGGCGCCAGAAGGTGTTCACTGACAGAGGACAACAACTCGCTCATATGCTTTACGCCTTAAATTCGTCGTTCTGATGCAGGTCGCTGAGCGCCCTGCGAGAAAAAGCGCCGGTGAGTGGACACCGGCATCCGCGCCCTGATGGACGCCTGTTCGCTGCTGTCGCGCTCGGCCAGCAGCACGGCCTCGCCCTGATCCTGTTGTGCCAGCACGCGCCCCCATGGGTCGATTATCGCGGCATGACCAAAGGTTTCTCGCGGTCCCGGATGAGTGCCACCCTGGGCGGCCGCGAGCACGTAACATTGAGTCTCGATGGCGCGCGCGCGAATCAGCACGTCCCAATGGGCCGCGCCGGTCACCGCGGTAAAGGCCGACGGGGCGGTAATCAATTCCGCGCCGGCTGCACGCAATTCGCTGTACAGCTCCGGAAAGCGCAAGTCGTAACACACCGTCAGGCCGACTCGACCGACCGGCGTATCGGCAACCACCACGCCACTGCCATAAGCATAGTCATCGGATTCGCGATAACGCCCGCGATTGTCCGCCACGTCCACGTCGAACAGGTGCAGCTTGTCGTACCGCGCCACGGTCTCGCCTTGATCATCGACCAGCAACGAGCACGCATGCGCTTTGGCCATCGGTTGATCCGCCGGCGGCAACGGCAACGTGCCGGCCACTATCCATAACTTGAGGTCGCGGGCGGTCTGTTTCAACCACGGCAGGATCGGGCCTTCGCCCAGCGCTTCGGCGCGGCCAATGTCGGCAATGTCGCGACGGCCCATGGCAGCGAAGTTTTCCGGCAGCACGGCAAGCCGCGCGCCACCGGACGCCGCTTGCTCAAGCAGACGACGGGCCTGGGCCAGATTGGCCAGCACGTCGCTCTGGCTGACCATTTGAATGACTGCTACAGACATGGCCTATTCCCTATGTGAAATCTACGCATACCTGTAGGAGCTGCAGAGTGAAACGAGGCTGCGATCTTTTGACCTTGACTTTTAAAGTCAAAAGATCGCAGCCTGCGGCAGCTCCTACAGGGGTAATCGGCGTCGCATGAAAACATGCTACTCCATAGGCCCAAAGAGTGCTTTTTCAAAAAGAATTCAAAAAGGCTTGTCGTAGGTGATTTTCGGCTCTTTCCACGGACCTTTGACCGTGTATCTGACGCTGGCAAAGCGCGCCACGCGGTCACCGATCAACTTATCGATCAGGAACAGCGCCCCGCCGACGGCCGGTGCACCGACGATCAGCGCGGCAATCGGCAGATTGTTGGTCACCGGCAAGGTCACCAGCAACTTGGCATCGACCTGATCAGCCACCAGGTCCAGGGTGCCGTTGAGTTCCAGATTGCTCGACGGGCCGGTCAGCCGGATCGGCTCACGGGTCACGTAGACCCCGTTGCTCGCGACCAACAGCCCTTTGACCCGGTCATAGCTCAGGCCTTTGCCGAACAGGTCGGAAAAGTCCAGGCGCAAGCGGCGGCCAATGGAGTTGAAGTTGAGCAGGCCGAATACCCGTAGAGCCTGGGCGCTGCCCTCGACCTCAACGAACTGACCTTTATTGAGCGATGCATCAAGAGTGCCGGAGAAGCGCTTGGTGGCCAGCCACGCCGGTGAGCCGGGCCAGCGACCGTCGACATCCATGTGAAACTCTTCACTGGTGACGCTCGGCGCAAAGCCCCAGCCCTTGAGCACGTCGGCGAGGTTCTTGCCACTGACCCGGCCCTTGTACCAACTGCTGGAATTGCCGGGCGTGCCTTCCCAACCGCCGCTGCCCTGCAGGAAGATGCCCTTGAGGCCCAGATCCAGCGTATTAAGGGCAATGCCCTTGGCGGTCGGACGGACTTTCAATTGCCAGCCACCCACCAGATCCTGGCCCTGGAACAGCTGATTGATGGTGATATCCAGCGCCGGGATCTTCCTCGGGTCCACGGTGGCCAGCGGGTCCGGCGAATTCTCGTCTGCCAGCACCGTCGGGTCTGGCGCCGGCAAACGTACGTATTGCAGATTGACTGCAATCGGTGCGGCTTTCGCATCGGGGATACCGACGGTGCCCTTGGCCTGCTGACTGTCGAGTTGCAGCGCCCAGGCGGCCGGCTTGCGCGTCAACTGCACCGACGCCTGATCAAGGGTGGTGCCGAAACCGCTGAGCTTGCCAACCTTGAAATCCGCGCCGCTGAGCAATTGCTTGGCGCTGCCGCCTGGATCCTGGCCGGCATACTTGTTGACAAGGTCCTGCCAGGGAGCGACATCCAGCTCGGACAATACACCGCGCACGCGCAGGCCTTTGTTGCCGGGCAGCACAGCATCGCCACCGCCGAGAAACAACTCACCGCGACCTTCGACGAAATTGCCGGCTGGTGCCGCAAACGTGAAGTTCGCCAGCTCACCATAGTTGACCCAGTAACGCCGCTCCGGTCCTTGCAGGGTCATACGGAACACGGTGTCGCGGCCGACATCCGCCGCCATGCCGAACGGCGCCGGCAAATCCACCGCCACGCCTTTGAGATTGGAGCTGACGATCAATTGGCTGTCGGCGCCATCAAGATTCAGTTGCAGCTGATAAGGAACTACACCAGACACCGGCAGCGGCTGAGTGACATTCAGCCACTCGGTGAGTTTCTTGACCTCGACCTGACCCGCCGCGGTGACCCGAGTGTTGAGCTTGCCCGCACTGCCATCGGCAAAAATCTGCGCAGTCACGGGCTTGTCGAACGCTCGCGCGGTGATCTTCTGCCCGCTCAAACCCTTGGCGCTGTCGAAGYGGAAGTCGCCCTTGAGTTGTGTCAGTTCCAGGATGGGCTCGCGAAGTTTCAAGCGGGCCTTGTCGGTCTTGAAGTCGACGAGGATTTTCGGTTGCTCACCTTTGACCAGCGGGATATCCAGGTTGAGTTTGCCTTGCAGATCGCCCTCGCCCTCCCAACCGGCGAACGTGTCGGCGGTGCCGATCGGTGCTTCCTGCAGAATCTTCAGGCCATCGCCCAACCCGCCGGCGAACCCGCCATCGAGGAATAGGTGGGGGCTCTGTCCGGCAGGTACATGAGGAATATTGACGTAGACGTCGTTGACCTGGGTGTCGAGCAATTGCCCCTTGTCCGCGAGGATCCGCACACCGCTGTCTTCGATGAACACATCGCCGCTGACCTTGCTGACATGCGGCCAGCCCGGCTGGAATGCCAGTTCGGCATCGTGAACCTTGAAAAACAGACTGATACTGCGAGCCGTTTCCGGGGCACCGTGGTTCAGCGACCCCTGGTACTGGAAGAAACCTTCATCCACCGCGCCTTTGAGAATCGCCGTACGCAGCCATTCGTCCAGCGCCGGGCTCAACACGGCCGGCAGGTACTTGGCGGTGTAGCGACCGTCGCCGTCGACCAGGCCGACCCGCAGGTCCATGTAGTCTTCCTGGGTGTGATCGAAATGCAGGCGGATCAGGAAGTCGCCGGCAATCTTGCCCTCTTCGCCCAGCACCTTCAGGTACGGCGCGATCAGGGTGAAACCTTCTTTATCGAGCTTCCAGGTCAACCGCGCATTGGCCTGAATGTACTGCCATGGCTTGGCGAAAATCGGGTCCAGGTGCAGGGAGAAATCCTTGCTGTCCATGCGCAACTCGCCCTGCCCGAGATCGCCGCTGATGCTGCCGCTGACGTTTCGCGCCGCCGGGGCGCCGTGATAGGCGTCGAAGCCGACCCGCTCCAGATTGGCGGCAAAGCTGAACTTGCTGTCATCGGTACCCGCAGGGCGCAAGTCGATCAGCACGTTGCGCAATACCCCGGTGACCTTGAGCCGCTCGACGGCCGTAGCAACACCTTCCGGAAGCGGCCCCAAAGCGTTCAGCAACGGGGTGAGCGGCGTGAGGTCGATGCGGTCGGCTTGCAGATGCAAGAGCTCTGGCACCTCGTCGGTCGCCATGGTTTGTTGAAATTGCAGTTTCGATTCCCAGCGGGTTTCACCCAGGCTCATCGCCAGGGAATCCAGGGTCACCTGCACGCCCGTGGAGCTGCGCTGGAAATAGCCGTTAAGCGCCAGATTGTTGATCTGGATTGGCTTGCGCTCGGCGTAGGCGCCCTTGAGTTGCGGCGCGTTCAAACGGATCGCGGCGCTTTGCAGGGCGCCCTCGCTCCAGTTCACCCAGAGCTCGCCACCGGCCTTTATCTCGGAGAAATTCCATTGTTGGGTCAGGCGCTCGGGCAACCATTTCGACCAATCGCTTTGCGGCAGGCTCAAGTAAACCTCAACCTCGCCGTCCTGCCACTGGCTGGCTCGGATACGGGTGCGCAGGCTCATCGCAACCGGCTGGCCGTCGGGCAGGGTCAAACGGGCGTCGAGGCGCTGACGCGACACACCGGTTCTCAGATTGAGGCCAACGTAGGTCAGGGTCAGCGGCGGCTGATCCAGTGGCTGCAAGGTCACCTGGCTGTCGAGCACCGACAACTGCTGGACCATCTGCATACGATTGAACAACTGCTCCGGGTCCAGCGGCTGATCCTGCCGCACCGGCAACCCTTCCAGCGCCCAATGACCGTCCTCGCCTTCCTTGAGGCTGATCTTCAGGCCGCTGAGCTCCAGATGTGCGATGCGTATCTCGCGCGCCAACAGGCTGGCCCAGATATCCGGCACCGCGCGCACCTGGTCCAGGCGCAAGGCATTGGAGCCTTCGCCAACCATCACGTCATGAGCCAGCAGAACCGGGGCGAGGCCGCTCCAGTTGCCCTCCAGTTCGCCGATGTGCAGCGGCATGCCCAAGACGGCGCCGACTTTGGTTTCGACATCGCCACGGTATTCGGCCACCAGCGGTGTCAGCTCCCGGCCGAGACTGACAAACAGCGCCATCAACACCAAAACCAACGCACACAGGCCCAGACCCCAGCGGGTCAGTGCGGCCAATATGCGTGTCAGACGGTCCATGTCAGTTGGCTCCCATGGCAAAAATACTGCAAAAAGCTGAGGCCAGCCGTTCTAGTGGAATTGAAATACAACGCTTCAGAGCAGCACCACGTCGTATTGTTCCTGGGAATACATGGTTTCTACCTGAAACCGAATGGTGCGCCCGATAAACCCTTCGAGCTCGGCGACGTTGCCCGACTCTTCATCGAGCAAGCGGTCGACCACTTTCTGGTTCGCCAGCACGCGATAGCCTTCGGCCTGATAGGCACGGGCCTCACGCAGGATTTCGCGGAAGATCTCGTAGCAGACGGTTTCCGGGGTCTTGAGCTTGCCGCGACCCTGGCAGCTGCTGCACGGTTCGCACAGCACTTGCTCGAGACTTTCGCGGGTGCGTTTGCGGGTCATCTGCACCAGGCCCAACTCGGTGATGCCGATGATGTTGGTCTTGGCGTGATCGCGCTCCAGTTGCTTCTCGAGGGTGCGCAACACCTGACGCTGATGCTCTTCATCCTCCATGTCGATGAAGTCGATGATGATGATCCCGCCCAGGTTGCGCAGACGCAGTTGACGGGCAATGGCGGTGGCGGCTTCGAGGTTGGTCTTGAAGATGGTTTCTTCGAGATTGCGATGACCGACGAAGGCTCCGGTGTTGACGTCGATGGTGCTCATGGCTTCCGCCGGGTCGACCACCAGATAGCCGCCGGACTTGAGCGGCACTTTGCGCTCCAGGGCTTTCTGGATTTCGTCTTCGACGCCATACAGGTCGAAAATCGGCCGCTCGCCCGGATAATGCTCCAGACGGTCAGCGATTTCCGGCATCAGTTCGGCGACGAACTGTGTGGTTTTCTGGAAAGTTTCCCGGGAGTCGATGCGGATCTTTTCGATCTTCGGGCTCACCAGGTCGCGCAAGGTCCGCAACGCCAGGCCGAGGTCTTCGTAGATCACGCTTGGCGCGTTGATGGTTTTGATCTGGGCGTTGATCTGGTCCCAGAGCCTGCGCAGGTAGCGGATGTCCATGAGGATTTCATCGGCCCCGGCCCCTTCGGCAGCGGTACGCAGAATGAAACCGCCAGCTTCCTTGATACCTTCTTTCTCCACGCAGTCGGTGACCACTTGCTTGAGGCGTTCGCGCTCGGCTTCGTCTTCGATCTTCAGGGAAATACCGACGTGGGCAGTGCGCGGCATGTACACCAGATAGCGCGACGGGATCGACAGTTGCGTGGTCAGGCGTGCGCCTTTGGAGCCGATCGGGTCCTTGGTGACTTGCACCACCAGGCTTTGGCCTTCGTGAACCAGCGAGCTGATGCTCTCCACCGCCGGGCCTTCGCGCAGGGAAATTTCCGAGGCGTGAATGAATGCGGCGCGGTCCAGCCCGATATCGACGAAGGCGGCCTGCATGCCCGGCAATACCCGCACGACCTTGCCTTTGTAGATGTTGCCGACGATCCCGCGTTTTTGCGTGCGTTCGACATGGACCTCTTGCAGAACACCGTTTTCGACCACCGCCACGCGTGATTCCATCGGCGTGATGTTGATCAGGATCTCTTCACTCATGGCAGGGTCTCGTTCAGGCATGTTCACGATAATGGCCGCATCTTGTCAGTACGACGCTCAGTGCGCGTTAAGGGTTTGCCAACAGGGTATGCCGAAATGGCCGAGTAGTTCTGCGGTTTCGCACAGTGGCAAACCGACCACCGCCGAGTAGCTGCCATTGAGCCCGGCGACGAACACCGCGCCCAGCCCTTGAATCCCGTAGCCGCCCGCCTTGTCCCGGGGTTCGCCGCTGGCCCAATAGGCCGCCGCTTCATCGCGGCCGATGGTGCGAAAACGCACCAGACTGCGCACCACCAGAGACTCGCAACGTTCACCATCGTGCACCGCAATCGCCGTCAGCACTTCATGCTCACACCCGGACAACAGCATAAGCATGGCGCACGCTTCGGCTTCATCCACCGGCTTGCCGAGAATTTTTCCGTCCAACACCACGGCAGTGTCGGCGCCCAGCACGCAGAAATCCGCGTCGGACACGATCGCCCCGCGCCCGACCTCGGCCTTGCCGCGCGCCAGACGCTCGACATAGGCCGATGGGGATTCTTCAGGGAAAGGGGTTTCGTCGATGTCCGCGCTGATGGCGGTGAACGGCACGCCGATCTGCGTGAGCAGTTCACGCCGACGCGGCGAGCCTGAGGCGAGGTACAGCTGTTTCATCAAGACATCTCCCTGTCTACTGCCCTGTCTCACGAATACTGTTCCTTTTTGGCGAGACAGGGCACCGGGTGCGAGCACATGCCTGACCGAATTAATTGATTTTGTAGCGTCGACGCAAACCGCGCAAACCGAAGCTGATCCAAGGCCAGAGCAACGCACTGACCAGTGCCGGCAACACCAGCGCCAGGGTCGGCTGACGATTACCGGTCAGGGCGCTCAACCACAACTGGACCAGTTGGGCGAGGCCGAAGATCACCAGGATCACCAGGCTCTGTTGCCACATCGGGAACATGCGCAGGCGCTGTTGCAGCGACAGCACCAGGAACGTAATGAGCGTGAGGATCAACGCGTTCTGGCCCAGCAACGTGCCATACAGCACGTCTTCGGCCAACCCCAGGCACCAGGCGGTGACCATGCCGACTTTATGCGGCAGGGCCAACGCCCAGAAGGCCAACAGCAAGGCCAGCCACAAAGGACGCAGGATCTCCATGAATTGCGGCAGCGGTGAAACGCTGAGCAACATGCCGATGGCGAACGTCAGCCAGACCATCCAGCCGTTTCGGGAGGAAGTTGCACCGCCCATTATTCTGTTCCCCCAGAGGTGGCCGGCGCGGCGACAGGCGGTTTGGCAGCAGGCTTCACGGCCGCAGGTTTGGGTTTGGCGGCCGTCGCCGTTGCGGGTGGCTTGGCGGCAGCAGAATGGGACGCGGCAGGTTTGACTGGGGTCGCGGCGGCAGGTACGGCAGGTACGGCAGCCGGAGTTGCAGCGGCAGCCGGTATCACTGAAGCGGCCGGTTTCGGCACTGTTGCAGGAATGATCGGCCCGCCACCCTGCCGGTCCAGAGCCTCTTGAGCCTGGGCGGCTTCGTTGGCACGCTCCTCGGCTGTGCGACCATCACTGAACACCAACAGCAAATAACGACTGCGGTTCAGCGCGGCAGTCGGCACCGCACGCACGATGGCGAACGGTTGACCGGAATCGTGGATCACTTCCTTGACCGTCGCCACCGGGTAACCTGCCGGGAAACGCTGACCGAGGCCGGAGCTGACCAGCAGATCGCCTTCTTTAATGTCGGCGGTATCGGCCACATGACGCAGCTCAAGGCGTTCCGGGTTGCCGGTGCCGCTGGCAATCGCCCGCAGACCGTTACGGTTCACCTGCACCGGAATGCTGTGGGTGGTGTCGGTCAGCAACAGTACGCGAGAGGTGTACGGCATCAACTCGACCACCTGCCCCATCAGGCCGCGGGCATCGAGCACCGGCTGACCGAGGATCACACCGTCGCGCTCACCTTTATTGATGATGATGCGATGGGTGAAGGGGTTGGGGTCCATGCCGATCAACTCGGCCACTTCGACCTTCTCGTTGACCAGCGCGGAAGAGTTGAGCAACTCGCGCAGCCGAACATTCTGCTCGGTGAGGGCGGCAAGCTTTTGCATGCGCCCCTGCAACAGCAGGTTTTCGGTTTTGAGTTTTTCGTTTTCGGCGACCAGCTCGGTCCGGCTGCCGAATTGGCTGGCCACACCTTGCCATAGCCGCTGCGGCAGGTCGGTGATCCAGTAAGACTGCATCAGCACCAGCGACATTTGGCTACGCACTGGCTTGAGCAGTGTGAAGCGGGCATCGACCACCATCAGCGCGACCGATAGCACGACCAGCACCAACAAGCGCACGCCCAGTGAGGGGCCTTTGGTGAAAAGCGGTTTAATAAGCCGCTCCTCCCAGGCAAATGTTCTCTTTATTCATACGGCATCAAACCGGCCTGGATGCAGACTGACAGAAGATAAACGCCAACAGGCAGCACTGCAAAGTGCTGCCTGCGGGCTCACCAGCATAGATGCATCGGGCGAGATCACTCGCTCGACAGCAGGTCCATGGTGTGTTTATCCATCATTTCCAATGCACGGCCACCGCCGCGAGCAACGCAGGTCAGCGGGTCTTCGGCGACGATCACCGGCAGACCGGTTTCCTGGGCCAGCAACTTGTCGAGGTCGCGCAGCAAGGCGCCACCACCGGTCAGTACCAGACCACGCTCGGCGATATCGGAAGCCAGTTCCGGAGGCGATTGCTCCAGCGCACTTTTCACTGCCTGAACGATGGTGGCCAGCGACTCTTGCAGAGCTTCCAGCACTTCGTTGGAGTTCAGGGTGAATGCGCGTGGAACGCCTTCGGCCAGGTTACGGCCACGAACGTCGACTTCACGAACTTCGCCGCCCGGGTAGGCCGTACCGATTTCCTGTTTGATGCGCTCGGCGGTGGACTCGCCGATCAGGCTGCCGTAGTTGCGACGCACGTAGGTGATGATCGCTTCGTCGAAGCGGTCGCCGCCAACCCGTACGGATTCGGCATAGACCACACCGTTGAGGGAGATCAGCGCGATTTCAGTGGTACCGCCACCGATATCGACAACCATCGAACCGCGAGCTTCTTCAACCGGCAGGCCGGCACCGATCGCAGCAGCCATTGGCTCTTCGATCAGGAACACTTCACGGGCGCCGGCACCGAGGGCCGACTCACGGATGGCACGACGCTCAACCTGGGTGGATTTGCATGGAACGCAGATCAGCACACGAGGGCTAGGCTGCAAAAAGCTGTTTTCGTGAACCTTGTTGATAAAGTACTGCAGCATTTTTTCGCAAACGCTGAAGTCGGCGATCACGCCGTCCTTCATCGGACGAATGGCTGCAATATTGCCCGGCGTACGACCGAGCATGCGCTTGGCCTCGGTGCCGACAGCAACGACACTTTTCTGGTTACCGTGTGTCCGAATAGCCACAACCGATGGCTCATTCAGGACGATACCGCGCTCGCGCACGTAAATAAGGGTGTTGGCAGTGCCCAGGTCAATGGAAAGATCGCTGGAAAACATGCCACGCAGTTTCTTGAACATGGGAAAGGGACCCTAGGCAACGCGTGGGTAAAAAAGTGCGGCAAACTCTAACAACGACAGGGATTTTGGGCAAGGCGCCAATATGTTAAATTGGCTGCTTTTCTGTGCACCAAGCACCACAATCGCGGCCTTGAGACCGTAGATATGCGGTAGTGTTCCGACAATCTAACACACGGACGCGGTCCGTTTTGTTTTCCACTGGAGAATCCCATGGCGCTTGAACGCTCCGACGTGGAAAAAATCGCTCATCTGGCCTGCCTTGGCCTCAATGATGCCGATCTTCCACACATCACTTCGGCCCTGAACAGCATTCTCGGGCTGGTCGACGAAATGCAAGCGGTCAATACCGACGGTATCGAGCCGCTGGCCCACCCACTGGAAGCCAGCCAGCGCCTGCGTGCAGACGTCGTGACCGAGAATAATCATCGCGAGGCCTATCAGTCCATCGCACCAGCGGTCGAAAACGGCCTGTACCTGGTTCCGAAAGTCATCGACTAAAGGGAAAGAGCCTGCAATGCATCAATTGACTCTGGCCGAGATCGCCCGCGGACTCGCCGATAAAAAGTTTTCCTCCGAAGAGCTGACCAAAGTCCTGCTGGCGCGCATCGCCGAGCTCGACCCGCAGCTCAACAGCTTCATCAGCCTCACCGAAGACCTGGCGCTGCAGCAGGCGAAAGCCGCTGACGCACGTCGGGCCAACGGTGAGAGCGGCGCCCTGCTCGGCGCGCCGATCGCCCACAAAGACCTGTTCTGCACCCAGGGCATCCGCACCAGCTGCGGCTCGAAGATGCTCGACAACTTCAAGGCACCGTATGACGCCACCGTGGTCGCCAAACTGGCCGCTGCCGGGACCGTGACCCTGGGCAAGACCAACATGGACGAATTCGCCATGGGGTCGGCCAACGAGTCGAGCTACTACGGTCCGGTGAAAAACCCGTGGAACCTGGAATGTGTTCCAGGTGGTTCGTCCGGTGGTTCGGCGGCTGCGGTAGCCGCTCGTCTGTTGCCAGCAGCGACAGCCACCGACACTGGCGGTTCGATCCGACAACCGGCAGCCTTTACCAACCTCACCGGCCTGAAACCGACGTACGGTCGTGTTTCGCGCTGGGGCATGATCGCCTACGCGTCCAGCCTCGATCAGGGCGGCCCGCTGGCCCGTACCGCCGAAGACTGCGCGATCCTGCTGCAAGGCATGGCCGGTTTCGACCCGCAGGACTCCACCAGCATCGACGAGCCCGTGCCTGATTACAGCGCCGGCCTCAACGGTTCGCTGCAAGGCCTGCGCATCGGCGTGCCGAAGGAATACTTCAGCGCCGGCCTGGACCCACGCATCGCCGACCTGGTCATGGCCAGCGTTGAAGAGCTGAAAAAGCTCGGCGCCGTGATCAAGGAAATCAGCCTGCCGAACATGCAGCACGCGATTCCCGCGTACTACGTGATCGCCCCGGCGGAAGCGTCTTCCAACCTGTCGCGTTTCGACGGCGTGCGTTTCGGCTATCGCTGCGAAGACCCGAAAAACCTGGAAGACCTGTACAAGCGTTCCCGTGGCGAAGGTTTCGGCCCGGAAGTACAGCGCCGGATCATGGTCGGTGCCTATGCGCTGTCGGCCGGTTACTACGACGCCTACTACCTGAAGGCGCAGAAGATCCGTCGTCTGATCAAGAACGACTTCATGGCTGCCTTCAATGAGGTCGACATCATCCTCGGCCCAACCACGCCGAACCCGGCCTGGAAGCTCGGCGCCAAGAACAACGACCCGGTCGCCGCGTACCTGGAAGACGTCTACACCATCACCGCCAACCTCGCCGGTCTGCCGGGCCTGTCCATGCCTGCAGGTTTTGTCGATGGCCTGCCGGTCGGCGTGCAACTGCTCGCCCCGTATTTCCAGGAAGGTCGCCTGTTGAACGTTGCCCATCAGTATCAGCAAAACACTGACTGGCACACCCGCACCCCAACCGGCTTCTGAGGAGAAACACATGCAATGGGAAGTCGTGATCGGGCTGGAGATTCATACCCAGCTCACCACCCGGTCGAAAATCTTTTCCGGTAGTTCCACCACCTTCGGTTCCGAACCGAACACCCAGGCCAGCCTGGTTGACCTCGGCATGCCCGGCGTATTGCCGGTGCTGAACCAGGAAGCGGTGCGCATGGCGGTGATGTTCGGCCTGGCCATCGATGCCGAGATCGGTCAGCACAACGTGTTCGCCCGCAAAAACTACTTCTACCCGGACCTGCCCAAGGGCTACCAGATCAGCCAGATGGAATTGCCGATCGTCGGCAAGGGCCACCTGGACATCGCCCTCGAAGACGGTACCGTCAAACGCGTCGGCATCACCCGCGCGCACCTGGAAGAAGACGCCGGTAAAAGCCTGCACGAAGAGTTCAACGGTGCCACCGGCATCGACCTGAACCGCGCCGGCACGCCGCTGCTGGAAATCGTTTCCGAACCGGACATGCGCAGCGCCAAGGAAGCCGTGGCTTACGTCAAGGCGATCCACGCGCTGGTACGCTACCTGGGCATCTGCGACGGCAACATGGCCGAAGGCTCGCTGCGTTGCGACTGCAACGTATCGATCCGTCCGAAAGGCCAGGCCGAGTTCGGTACGCGCTGCGAGATCAAGAACGTTAACTCGTTCCGCTTCATCGAGAAGGCGATCAACAGCGAAGTACAGCGCCAGATCGAGCTGATCGAAGACGGCGGCAAGGTGATCCAGCAGACTCGCCTGTACGATCCGAACAAGGACGAAACCCGTCCGATGCGTAGCAAAGAGGAAGCCAACGACTACCGTTACTTCCCCGATCCGGACCTGCTGCCGGTGGTCATCGAGGACTCGTTCCTCAACGAAGTACGCACCACCCTGCCGGAACTGCCACCGCAGAAACGCGAGCGTTTCCAGCAGCAGTTCGGTTTGTCGGTGTATGACGCCAGCGTCCTGGCCACCAGCCGCGAACAAGCCGATTACTTCGAGAAAGTCGTGAGCATCAGTGGCGACGCCAAACTGGCGGCCAACTGGGTCATGGTTGAACTGGGCAGCCTGTTGAACAAGCAAGGCCTGGACATCGACCAGTCGCCGGTTTCGGCCGAGCAACTGGGCGGCATGCTGTTGCGCATCAAGGACAACACTATCTCCGGCAAGATCGCCAAAGTGGTGTTTGAAGCCATGGCCAACGACGAAGGCAGCGCGGACGAAATCATCGACAAGCGCGGCCTCAAGCAAGTGACCGACACCGGCGCGATCTCGGCGGTGCTGGACGAAATGCTCGCGGCCAACGCCGAGCAGGTCGAGCAATACCGCGCGGCAGACGAAGCCAAACGCGGCAAGATGTTCGGCTTCTTCGTCGGCCAGGCCATGAAAGCCTCCAAAGGCAAGGCCAACCCGCAACAGGTCAACGAACTGCTTAAAAGCAAGCTCGAAGGCTGATGAGAATGGAGCCAGCTCTCAATATTGGCTCCATTCCTTGTGGCGAGGGAGCTTGCTCCCGCTGGTCTGCGAAGCAGGCCCAAATCAGCAACCGCACTCTTTCAGCGAGAATGCATCAGCCGATTTTGCGACCGCTTCTCGGTCGAGCGGGAGCAAGCTCCCTCGCCACATTTATTTTGGGAGCCGTCCAAATGAAACGTCTGCTCAGCGCTTGCGCCCTGCTCTCTCTGCTGGCCGGTTGTGCCAGTACCGACACCATCGATCCGCACGGCTACGACAAGACCGGCCTGGCCTCGTATTACGGTGCCAAGCACCATGGCAAACGCACCGCCAGCGGTGAGCGTTTCAACCAGCATGGCCTGACCGCTGCCCATCGCCAGTTGCCATTCGGCACCCGGGTGAAGATTACCAACCTGAATAACGACAGATCCTGCGTGGTACGCATCAACGACCGTGGGCCGTATTCCCGTGGGCGCCTGATCGACGTGTCCCGTGAAGCGGCCGAACAGTTGGGCATGCTGCGCAGTGGTACCGCGCAGGTTCGCGTGCAAGCCCTCGACGACTGATAGACGGAGCGCTGACTATTTTCGGACTGGCCGATTTACCCCTGATCAGCGTCATTGAATTGTTCGGCGGGCTGTTTTTACTGATCGCCGGCGCCGAACTGATGGTGCGCGCCGCAGTACGCCTGGCCGCGCGCCTGCATGTGCGGCCGCTGATCATCGGCCTGACCATCGTGGCCCTCGGCAGCAGCGCGCCGCAGATGGCGGTCAGCTTGCAAGCCACCCTGGCGCAAAACGCCGACATCGCCGTCGGTAGCGTGATCGGCAGCAGCATCTTCAACATCCTCGTCACCCTCGGGCTCTCGGCGCTGATCATTCCGCTGCGGGTTTCGCGGCAATTGGTGCGTCTGGATATTCCACTGATGATCGGCGCCAGCCTGCTGGTGTTCGTACTGGCGTGGAACAAAGAACTGACTCGGGTCGACGGCGTGACGCTGCTGACAGCGCTGGCGCTGTATTTGGGCTTGCTACTGCGTCAGTCACGGCACTCGGCCCGTCCGCCATCGGGGGCTCATGAAGCGCCGCAGGCACCGTGGCTCAGCAGTCTGCTGATGATTGTCGCCGGGTTGGCAATGCTGGTGTTCGCCGGGCACTTGCTGCTCGGCGCCGCGGTGGCGGTCGCGACCGATCTGGGGTTGTCGGAGCGGATCATCGGCCTGACCATCGTCGCCGTCAGCACTTCCCTGCCGGAACTGGCCACTTCGTTGATCGCCGCGCTGCGCGGTCAGCGGGACATCGCGGTGGGCAACGTGATCGGCAGCAACCTGTTCAACCTCCTGGGCGTGCTCGGGCTGACCGCATTGATCGCGCCATCACCACTGTCGGTCTCGCCCAACGCGCTGGATTTCGATTTGCCGGTGATGCTCGGAGTCGCGGTGCTGTGCCTGCCGGTGTTCTATTCCGGCTACCGGGTGACCCGCGCCGAAGGCCTGCTGTTTTTGGGCTTGTACCTCGCCTATGGGCTGCACGTGGTGTCGTTCACCACGGGCATGCCGCTGGCCGGCAAGCTTGAACACCTGATGCTGTTTTTCGTCCTGCCGGCGCTGGTGTTTTTTTTGCTGTTCACCTCGCTTCGCGCCTGGCGTCGCCAACACCACAAGAGGGAATTGCCATGAGCACTGATAAGAAGCCTGGGGTTGAAATCCGCCGCCAAGTGATGGGCGACGCGTTCGTCGACCGCGCCCTGGGCAACGCCACCGAATTCACCCAGCCGTTGCAGGACTTCGTCAATGAGCATGCCTGGGGCGGCGTGTGGAACCGTGAAGGTTTGTCGCTGAAAACCCGCAGCCTGATCACTCTCGCTGCGCTGACCGCGTTGAAGTGCCCGCAAGAATTGAAAGGCCATGTGCGCGGTGCATTGAACAACGGCTGCACGGTGGAAGAGATTCGCGAAGCGCTGCTGCATTGCGCGGTGTATGCCGGTGTGCCGGCGGCGATCGATGCATTTCGGGCGGCGCAGGAAGTGATCGACACCTATCAGAAGCCGGAGTAGGCGACCTGAAGAACGCCGCAAATCCCGAGGCTAAATCCACCCACCCCACTGCAACAAAAAGATCCCGATGTTGGTGGTGACCGCCGCCATCAGTGTAGTAATCACGATGATCGCCGCCGCCAGTTCATGATTGCCATTGGCCTGCCGGGCCATGACGAAACTGGCCGCGGCGGTCGGGCTGCCGAAGTACAGAAACAGAATCCCCAACTCCGCCCCACGAAAGCCCCAGAGCCAGGCGCCGAGTGTCGCCAGCACCGGCAGGCCGATCATCTTCACCAGACTTGAACTCAGCGCCATCGTGCCGCTTTTGCGCATTGCCGCCAGCGACAACGTGCCACCGATGCAGATCAATGCCAATGGCAAGGTGGTTTGCGCCAAATATTGACCGGACCTCTCCAGCCATCCCGGCAAGCCGATCTGGAACCAGGCAAATGGTGCGGCCGCAATCACACTGATGACCAGCGGATTGGCCATCACACTTTTGCAGATGCTCCACGGATCAGACTTGATCACCGGGCTGTAGACCGCCAGCACAATGGTTGAGAGCGTGTTGTAAAACAGGATCACCAGCGCCGCGAGAATCGCCCCAAGGGAAATGCCATAGTCGCCGTACATGCTCGCCGCCAGGGCCAGGCCGATTACCCCGTTATTGCCGCGAAACGCCCCTTGGGTGTAAATGCCCCGATCTTCCCGCGGGCATTTCCAGATCGCCCAACCCCAGGCAATTGCAAAGCACATCAGGGTCGCCACCGAGAAGTAGATCAGCAGCGCCGGTTGCAACGCAGCGTGCAGGTCGGCATGCAAGATGCCCAGAAACAGCAACGCCGGCATGGTGACATTGAACACCAGGGCCGACGCAGTATGAATGAAGTTGTCGTTGATCCAGTCGATGCGCTTGAGCAGCACACCCAGAAACAGCATGGCAAACACCGGCGCAGTGATGTTCAGGGTTTCGAGGAAAATAGCCAGCATGCCGGGGGAACCTTGGGTGGGCGTCGTTAGGGAGCTAATGATAAGCCACCGGAGACGTCGGCGTCTGGTAGACCGTCTTCGCGAGCTTGCCCGCGAAGACGTCCTGATAAACGCCAAATTAACCTCGGGTTACTTACCGATAGAAATCTTCGGCGCCCAAGTCAGCCATTCATCTTCAAACTTGTCGAACAGCGGAAACGTTTGCTCGGGCCGCGCCGGGACACCCATGCGGTCGCCATCCGGTGTGGCAAAGGCGATACCGCCCTGGATCAGCGTCTCCAGCGATTCGGTGCGTATGGTTGCGCCTTTGAACAAGCCGTAGTCAAAACCAAAACCACTGGTGTTCCAGAACCGCGTGCCACTACGCACCAATGGCGCGTACTTCGGCTCGATCAGGATGTGTACCAACACTCGATCCGCCGTCTGCCCCAATTCATAGCCAGTCACCTTGCCCACCGTGATTTCGCGATAGGTGACGGGCACACCAGTCTTCAGCGAGCCTCGACGCGCAGCACTCAATACCAGGCTCAAACCGGCTTCTTCCTTGGCGGTTTCCGGAGGATTGGTCAGTGCTACGAAGTCCTTTTGCGGACCGAGATTCTTCGGCGCCGGTTGCACTTCGATGTACTGCCCGGTCACCAGCGTCTCAAGGTTGGACGTCTTGATCAGACCTAATTCAGGTTTGACCACCCAGAACTGACTGCCCACCCGAGCGATACGCTCCGGCACTTCCGTGATTCGCGCAGTCAGCAGCACCGATTGCAAGTCGTCGCTGAGGTCAACGTCTTCGACCTTGCCGACGTCGAGGCCTTTGAACCGGATCGGCGTGCCCGTGCGCAGACCATCGGCGCGATCGACCTTGATGGTCACCACGGCGCCTTTCTGGTTTGCCTCTTCATGACTGGCGAACAGACGGAAACGTGGAATGCGCTTCCGCAACGGCGCTTTGGCTTCGGGGGTTTCGAAAGCAATGCCGCCAGCCATCAGGCTTTGCAACGACTCACTTTTGACCTGGATGCCGCCGGTCAGCCCACCTGTCAGCGTAATACCGCTGGCATTCCAGAAGCGCGTCGAGGCGTTGACCAACCCCTCGTATTCCTTCTCGATATGCACACCGATCACCAGCTGTTTTTTAGTGCGAGAGAACTGGTAGCTCTGCACCGAACCCACCTTGACCTGCTTGTAGAGAATCGGACTGCCGACTTCCAGTGAGCCGAGGTTTTCGGTGAACAGCACCAGATGCAGGCCCGGCGAACGCAGATCCAGCGGCGGCGCCTTGGCCCGTGCTTCGAACTCGCGCTGCGGTGCGCCACCCTTGTCGCCAGGGCGCACGGCGATGTAGTTACCTTTGACCAATGCTTCCAGACCGGTGATACCAGCCAGCGAAATCGATGGTTTGACCACCCAGAACTGCGTGCCGGTGACCAGGTAATCCTCAGCCAATGGGTCGAGCGTCAGCTCGGCGGTTGCACTGGAGAGGTCTGGGTCAATCTTGAGCGCTTTCAGATTGCCAACCTGGATGCCTTTGTACATTACTGGCGTACGACCGGCCTGCAGGCCTTCGAAATCGCTGAGTTTGACCTTGACCCGAATACCGGCGGCGGCTGCATCGAAGTCTTCATAGAGACGGAACGGCAGGCTTGGATCGGTGGGCGGGCTGTCCTTGCGGTTTTCCGGTGTAGCAAACGCAATACCACCAGCGACGATGCTGGCGAGAGACTCGCTACGCACTTTCACACCGGACAAGTTGGCATCGATGCTGATGCCGCTGGCATTCCAGAAACGCGTGTGCTTGCGTACCAGGCTGGCGTAGGTCGGTTCGATGAAGACTTTGAGTTCAACGGTGTTCTGGTCCGCGGACAGCAAATAGCTTTTGATCTGACCGACCTGGATCTGCTTGTAGAACACCGGGCTGCCGCGATTCAGCGAGCCGAGACGATCAGCCTTGATGGTCAGGTGCAGACCAGGCTTGGCGTCCGACAGTGGCGGCTCTTCGGCCAGGGCCTTGAACTTGCGGGTCGGTTCGCCCTCTCCCGGGCTGACAGCCACATAGTTACCCGAGACCAGCGTCTCCAGGCCCGTGATACCGGCCAGGGTTACGCTCGGCTTGACCAGCCAGAAACGCGTGCTGGTTCTGAGGTATTGCTCCACGTCCTTATTCATCTCGATGGTGGCGATCACGCCCTTGGAGCTACCTTCGTCATCGAGTGTGAGGGCTTTCACCTTACCGACCGACATACCTTTGTAAACGACTTCGGTCTTGTTGGCCTGAATACCTTCGCCGCTTTCGAAGCGCACATGGATCTCAATGCCTGTCTCGCTATAGGCACGCCAGGCGAGCCAACCGCCAATGAGCAAGGCGATCAGGGGCAATACCCAAATGGCAGACCAGTTAGAGGCCGGTCGGGTTTTCGCTGTAGGCAAATCAGTCATGGTCGTCGTCCGACTCCGTGTTATCCCAAATCAGTCGGGGATCGAAAGTTACTGCGGCAAGCATCGTCAGAATCACCACACTGGCGAAGGCGATGGCGCCAAGATTGGCTTCGACGCTGGCAAGCCGTCCGAAATTCACAACCGCCACCAGGATGGCGATCACAAAAATATCGAGCATCGACCAGCGGCCGATGAACTCGATAAAGCGGTACATCCATATACGCTGGCGTGCAGAGAGTGGCTGGCGGCGCTGCACCGAAAACAGCAGCAACCCGATGCCCACCAGTTTGAACGTAGGAACCAGAATACTGGCGATAAAAACCACAGCCGCGATTGGAATCATGCCGTGCTGAACCAGTTGGATCACACCGGACATGATGGTGCTCGGATCGCCCTGCCCCAGGGAACTGACGGTCATGATCGGCAGCACATTGGCCGGGATATAAATAATTGCAGCGGTGACCAGCAGCGCCCAGGTACGCATCAGGCTGTTCGGGCGGCGCGCATGAATCAACGCACCACAGCGGGTGCAGACCTGCTCGTCAGTGCCAGCTTCCTGCTTGTTCAACTCGTGGCATTCGGCACAAATCAGAATGCCCGCATCAATCGCCCGCATGGGCATCTTCTCCTGATAAGGCCTGCCAGATCTGGTGCGGTGACATCACCACTTCCAGCCAGACCTGGACCAACAACAAACTGATAAAGCACGCCAGACCAAGACCTACGGTAATCGCCGCCATATCGGCCAATTTGACGATCGCGACCAGCACACCCATGAGGTAAACCTCGAGCATCCCCCAGTCCCGTAGATGGTGATAAATGCGGTAGAGCAGCAAACCGTAGCTGCGTCCGATATTGAATCGGATACTCAGCAGCACCACCAATTGGCAGAGCAGCTTGAGCAGCGGAATCCCCATGCTGCAGAGAAATACTACTGCTGCCACGCCCTGCATACCGGTATCGAACAAGCCGACAACACCGCTCCAGACAGTGTCATTCGATGACTGTCCGAGTAGATGGAGCTGCATGATGGGTAAAAAGTTCGCGGGGATATACAACAACAGGGCGGCAATGACCAAGGCGAGACTGCGCTGCACGACATTGTGCCGATGGGCATACAGCTCATAACCGCAGCGTGGACAAATGGCCTTCTCACCATGGGCGAGTTCAGGCTTGCGCATCAGCAAGTCGCACTCATGACACGCCACCAAACCATCCAGTGGTAAATCTGACAGCCCATGGGCGTCAACCGGATCTGGCATAAAGGCTCTGGCTCCAAAAATGTTGGATCTATTCTAGTGTGCTGACTCGAAAATAACTGTGCAATTTTGTGTTGCCAGTGAAGTAGACTTTTTCTGCGGGCAAAACAAAACCCCTACCTGCATACGCAGATAGGGGTTTCGGAATTTAATCTTGACGATGACCTACTCTCACATGGGGAAACCCCACACTACCATCGGCGATGCATCGTTTCACTTCTGAGTTCGGGATGGGATCAGGTGGTTCCAATGCTCTATGGTCGTCAAGAAATTCGGGTACCGAACCGTCTTTCGACGCTTCAGCAA